>NZ_JCAYNT010000009.1:0-176198 GCF_059758095.1 Shewanella sp. MF05913 | reverse complement strand
TGAATCGTCTTCAGTCAGAGACAAGCTTTAAGAAAGGAGTAAGAGCAAAACAAATGAAAGCTAATCGCAACACCAATTACCTTGAAAAGGTTATTTTTGGCAAGTGAATTTTCATGCTCTTACCCTGTGCTAAACCCCAATCATCTAATTTACCATTAAATTTAATTGATGCCATTTCAAATGTTAAGTCTCCCGACTTATCTTTAGCGCTTTCACTGTATTCTTTATATGAATAATTAGCTCTTAATGTGCCTGATACATTTATGCCATCATCAGTATCTTGTGCGACTGAATAGTTTGCAACAAAACACAGTGACACCAAAGTTGATAATAAAGAAAGTTTAAATAATTTCATTATATATATTCCAATTTAATTGTTAGTATTAATGTATATAAACGATCGTTACCATTTCATTTTGGTTAAATCACATTGAATAACTTCATCTTTATGTGCGGGAGTACCAGGATTTTTAGCTGACTCACACAGTAATGTTGTACCGTAGTCATTACGTTTGTCGTCGGCATTACTTCTGGCCCAAACGGATACAATTGCACGCTCTTCAGGTTTTGCTTCACAGCTACCATCTACCTCAAATGCGTGAATGGTGTTTTGATGAAAATACATCAGTGGATCCATATCTGCACTGCCAGAAAGCCACATAGTGTGGCCATTATGTTGACCAGCATCAAACTGTACTTGTCGCATTGTGTCGTCTTGCTTTACGGTGGTGAGTAATGGTGAGTCTTCACGAACAGCAAAGCTTTTAAATTCATTAGCACATGCAGGTACTCGCATATTGTAATAAATTTCAGATATTGCATGGTTATGATAAGGGTAAAGCGTATCTACCGACTGAACTGTCATGCCAATTTCGGCACCCACTTTTTGATTATTAATTTCGTCAATGCGCAGTAATCCCCAATGGCCAAAGATTTCGGCGTAAGCATAACCACCACGTATATTGTTGTAATTTTTATCATTACGTTTACTTTCTTCGGCATACATTGGGAACCAACCCGCTGCAGCCCATAAGTTAGGTAAAGTATTGGCACTGATGTCGGTTGGAAATGCTGAAGGCATTTTAATTTCGTTACCCGTAACCATTTTGGTAAAGTTTTTGGTAAATTCTTTACCGAGTTTACGGACATCTTTATTGGTGACTTTGGTGTCAAAGAAGGTATCGAATGTGGTGCGTTTAAGCCATTTGGCAACGGGGGACTTTTGCGCTAGCTCTCCACCTGGACTGTAAATCCAATCAACATCTTCGCGAGCACCAAAACACTTTTTCGCTTTGTTTGGATTATTAATCACCTGGTAAATGTTTTTAACAAGAAGCTTCATGTCGCGGCGATCCATGATGCACATATTCTTACCACCTTCGGTAGAATCATACATCGCTTGATCTGAATTTAAGCATGGACCATTTTCACTATTGGTTAATGCTACAGCGTAAGACTGTAAATATTGCAGTGTTTCATTCCACAGAATATCGACATATTGTTGATCAGTTTTAGAATAAGTTTGCTCGGCGCCTAAACAAGTAAACTCTGCATCATTAATATCGTTAGCATCTAAAAATGCAGGTAACTCATTTGCCATACTAGAACTAGACAACAACATCGCCACTAGTAATATATTATACTTCATACCATCCACCTCATTTTATTATTAGTAATTAAAATGGATTTTACTCGTGGAATTAATTCCAAAAACCAACTTGGTACATATTAATAACAAGTAACTCACATACCTCTAAGATCAATTAAATCTAGTTAGTTATTTAGTTATTTAGTTATTTAGTTATTTAGTTATTTAGTTATTTAGTTATTTAGTTATTTAGCAAGATAAAGACTACCGTTAAAATAATAAATATAAATTAGCATTAAAAATAAAGCCGCATATTAATATGCGGCTTTAAATGCTAATAAAGATTAAATTAACTTACCCTTTATGTTTATCAAACTTAAACGTATGACAGTTACTGCATAATGGCTCTTTTGTTTTATGTTCGCTATGACACTCTTGGCAAGGAACATCTTTACCATAGTGAAGGTTGTTATGTGGATTTTGCCACTTGTCTTCTTCACTTCTGGCGGTTTTCTTAGCTAACTCATCAACATCATGACACTGCAAACAGGCTTGATCAGATGGAAACTGCTTAATGCCATTGTCATGACAGGCTTTACAGTCTTTACCGATAACCTCTTTATGGTAGTCACGGATCTCTGCTGACTGTACTGATAAACTGGTTAATCCAAGTAGTACCAGCCCAAGTATAATATTAAAGTTTTTCATTAATGATTCCTCTTGTTCACTGGTCTAATTAAACTTTCATGATGCTGCGAGCGGCTGTCATACCCATCACCATACATTCTGGGATAGAACAACTGCCTAAACGGCTAACGCCATGAATACCACCACACACTTCGCCAGCGGCATAAAGTCCTGGAATAGACTGATCAGTCAAGCTATCTGTGACTTCGGCTTTAGTATTCACTTTTACGCCACCCTGGCAGTAATGTACTTTTGGCCATAAACGCACAACAGTAAATGGTGCTTCAATAATCTTGTTTTTAGCCAAGGTCATATCTTTACCAAATTGCTTATCTACACCGCTATTAACATAGCCGTTATATTCTGCGATCTGCTCTTTTAACGCTTTGAGTGGCACGTTGAAGTGTTTAGCCAACTCTTCTACAGATTCAAATTTCCAACCGACATTGTACTTAATGACTTTTTCGGTATTTGGATGGGCTTTAGAATCTTTAAAGCTGGAGATCAAAATCGGCGGTACAGGATTACCTTTCTCATCACGGTTACTTAATTCAGCATCAGCACGGATTTTACGGTCGGCAATTTCATTCATAAAACGCTTACCGGTGGTACGGCTAACCGCAATTGAATGAGGCATGTTGAAAATGGAATAGTTAGACACATAACCAAAGCCACCTTCATCAGGTGAAGCCCAAGGACCTGATTGAATATGAGCTAAATGCACAGGAATAGCACCTAAACGGAACATTTCGAACATGCCCTCGCCTGTTGCACCTGGGGCGTTGGTACAACCAACATCTGCTGTTAGGGTTGGGTCTTGCGCCATACGTAGATTAACGTTTTGCGCAAAGCCACCAGTCGCCATAATCACACCTTTTTTGGCGCGAATATTTAAGACTTTACCTGGCTGGTCTTCACCGAAATGATAATTTTGGCGCATTTTAACGCCGACAACTTCACCCTTTTGGCCGACTAAAAAGCCTTCAAATTTTGAACGATTGTGAGTGTTTACACCAATACGTTTACACTCTTTGTACAATGGTTGAGTGATACCTGCGCCACAGCTTACTGACGTTTGGTAAGTACGTGCAACCGAGTGACCACCTAGCTGTTGTAAGTAAGGATGGTATTCAGAACCCGCATCTAAGGTCATTTGTAACGCTTCAACTGCATGCGATGCAACGTGGCGCAACAAAGCTTCATCGGCAATACCACGGCCTGAAGCCAATTGGTCATTAACCATTCGGTCTACCGAATCTTCTACACCTTCTTTCTTTTGCATTGGCGTACCAGGCGCTGCAAATAAGCCACCGTTAATCGCCGAGTTACCACCAAAGTAGGACATCTTTTCAAATATATGGACGTCTTTTGCACCATGTTTAGTCGCTTCAATTGCCGCTGCTAAACCTGCAAAGCCAGAACCAATAATAACGATTTCGACTTCTTTATCCCATTTAACACCGTCAGCCTTTTCAGACACTGCCATTGCTGGTGCTACCATCGCTGCACCAGCAGCAATACCTAGACCTGCAATAAACTTACGGCGCCCTAATAGATCTATATTGCTCATAGGTTATCACCCCTTTTTATATTATTGACGCTTCATCATATCGATGGAATCAATTCCAAAATGGGAACTAATGTTAATGTTTGGTGAAAAGAAGGCTCAATGTTAACTAATCAATTGTAGGTATTACTTTACAAGAAACTGTTAACTGATTGCTATTTTGGAATACAGTCCAAGCTGTGTGGCTGGTTTTTTATGCTGTAAATCGTTAACATATTTGCCTGAGGACGACCTCAACCTAAATAAATACTTAGGACTTCACCCGGGGACGGCCCCATCTGTTCATATTCAGACAGGAGCCACCACCATGCTGCTTTATTCCAAATTCACTGCGATGTTATCTTTAAAGAACCTTGGCGATATCGGCCAATCTCAATCTCTCATTAAAAAAGCGTCTAAATTCATACCTTACTTAATATTTGCGTTGAGCTTATTAAGCATAAATAGCCATGCAGCAGAGCAGCAAGATCACAGCCAACATGCAGAGCATCCGGTAAAAATGGGTTTACATGGAATGTTACTCTTTGGTAGTCAATACGGCCTTTTTGCCTCTCACTTGCCTATGTTCCATCAACCGCATAACGCGCAAGTGGTGTATAAATTGTCGTTTGCGGACCCAAAAATCCAGGCTGAAGTCATTAAGGGTATTCGCGCGTCTGCTAACAGTAATGACCCCGTTTGGACCATAGTACCTACCACTTTTGATTTATCACTATTAGCTCCACAGCACCCACAAAACATCACTCAACTTACGGTAGATGTGGTTAAAGGACACTTTGAACGCGGTGGTGAAATGCAGTGGCAGGCGCAAACAATCAATGTCGATAAAATGGAATTATTTAATCCATTACCACTTGAAAGTGGCTTAGCAAAAGAGGCTGAAAATCATTACCTTAACCTCAATTATCAGCCAAATGACAAGGTGCAGTTTTTAGTTAACACACTGACGTCTCGCCCAGATGCTGACCATATTGTGCGTCTTGATGAGGTAAACGCCTCTTTGCCTAAAACGGTAACACTCGCCGCAGAGCAGCACTTATTTAACACTGAAGCGCAATTATCATCCGCGCTACCTGATGTCACCAGTGTGCATCGTATTTACCTTGAACTCGGTGAGTTAAAATGAGCCAATGCACTCTCGCTGTATTTCAGCATCACCCCGCCGAAGGAGTCGGGCGCATTGCATTATGGGCACAACATCACAACATCAAACTGGTATGCTTTTATGCACCGGAGGATTTACCAAAATCGCTAGCTAATTTTCATGGTTTGATTGTGTTGGGTGGGCCAATGAATGTGGCTGATAACCCGCTATGGATGCAAGCTGAAGCTGAATTGATTACACAAGCGTTAGTATTACAACGACCGATTTTAGCCATATGCTTAGGGGCACAATTACTGGCGACTCAACTTGGCGGCCAGATCATTGAAATGCCAGCACCAGAACAAGGCTGGCAAGATATTCGCTTTAATGACGGCAGCGTATTAACGGTTCCGCAATGGCATGAACAAGCCATCACCTTGCCGCAGCATATTGCAGTATTGGCCTCAAGTGAACAATGTCCGGTACAAATGTACCGCCATCAGCATGCCATTGGTTTGCAATTTCATCCTGAATGGGATGCTAAACAAATAGAGCAGCTAACTGAGTTTTTTGCTGATGAATGCCCAATAACCACAGGGCCACACACTCAACAACATCAAACCCAACTTGACCAATTTTTATTTGAGCTACTTGATGCGCAATTTGTGTGAATTAATTATCTTCACACAAATTACGCCCTGCGGCATAACAGCTTGGTTGGCGAGGACATACTGCGCCACGAGAGCAAATTAAGCGCGCTTCGCTTTTAATCCCGCGTTCAATCCAATTAATATTGAGGATTTTCGCCACGCTGGTGAGGTCTTTTTTAATGTGTTTAGGAATAACAATTGAGCCACCGTTACCAGCGCAAGCTTGTTTTAAATCGTTGGCAATAGATTGCGCGTCCTTGCCTTGCGCCTCAATTGCTGGATTTAAATCGATACCGGCACACAGCACATGTGGGTTACCAGCCGAGTCATCGACCTTGATCGACTCACAACAGTAAATTCGCGGTTCATTGCCAACATTTAAAATCGATATTTGCGCCGATGTGCCTTCAACCGGTTCGCTGATCATTCTAAATACAGCCCAGTGCTGACACGGATCTTCCACTAGGCGCATATTGCCCCACGGCAGTGGAATACCATTGCCTCGATACACCGCTTTAAGCTTACCAGGTGCATAAGCATCAAAGTAATGCCAGTGCGGGTAAGGCGATACCACGGTCATGCGGCGCATGGCCACTGAGGCTGACACTTGCAATTGTTTATGCACGCTAATTTCATAGCCGTGACGGTCAAGTAATTGTCGATACGGCACTTTAGGACACAATAACGCGCCGGCAAAAAAGCTTGATTCAAAATCACGCCACGCGTGCAAAATATCTTGCGCGTTTAAGGTATTTGACTGAGGCACGAGTGCATCGTCAAAGTCATCACGGCGGCCCGACATCATCACACTCTTTAAGCCGTCTTTATTGTGCAACACGCAATGGCCGATGTGCACCGCCAAATCATACCTCAATCTACTGGGTCTATTTTTCAACACGTTACTGATATAAATAGTGCCTGGCGGTTCAAAAAACGAGGTGACTAATTGCTTAGAACTCAACCCCATTTCATTGATAACTTCTTTCGGAGCCCGGTCAATCCACTTGATTTTTAACCCCATACCTTTGGCGATATCGATAATATCTTCGGTGGCCAACGGCATGCGTTTTAAGCCCACTTCTTCGGCGGCACGCTCTAAATCTGGAAAGTGATTTTGATGATGCTCCTGGTGTGCGCGGATCAGCAAATGCGCAAATTGACGACCACTGGTGCCGGTTTGCGACAGCATTTCAGGAATGGCAATTTGCAGAATGTCATTAGAAAATAAAAAACTTGGCTCCAGAGGCATGCCACTGATGCCACCTTTGTTACCTTTTTCGGGCGTAATAGCTTCATCTTCGGGCACGTCATCGAGAAACCAACCCACTTCTTTTTGGAAAACAACCGCAATCACCGCCAACATATCTGCACTAGGAACCCGTTTTCCGCGTTCAATCATCGACAAATATGACACAGATGGCGAATTGCTCGAGTCAACACGTACACAACGTGCCGACAAGTCTTCCATTGTTAAGTTGTTGCGTTTACGCAAGTTTCTTATCTTTGTGCCCAAAAAATGGGTCTTTCGCATTAAGCTTTTTTCATTTCTCATTTTGTATAATTCACACTGTAAAATTTTTATTGTGAAATTGTTTGTAAAAATAGCATAGACTAAAAATCAAGCTGCGAACAAGGCTTAATGATAAACAATAATTAAAATGGTTCTGTGACCTACAACAATACGAAGAGGAATAAGGCGATGAATATGTCTACTCAAGCAAGCTCTACAGCCACCCAAAACCTTAACCGCTTCATTGGTGAGCAATTTGTGGCGACCACTAATCAAAATGACCGCAGCACAAATGCGAAAGAATTTTTGGATGCGCAATTCCCATTAGCCGATGGCTCACATCAAGATGTGTCTAGTTATGTGGTTTACTACAATCACTTACTGGCTTTCTTAAAAGATGGCACCCAGTGTGGCTTACAAAATCCATGTCAATTTGTGGCGTTAACGGGTCACAAAAATGAACCGACTTCTGTGGTATTAAAAAACAACGATACCCATGTTGAAATTTGTTTTGACCGCCTAGGTAAGCTAGGTGCTAATGACGACGCTAATATTGAAGATATTCAGGTGTCTATGCCAATTAAAAACTTACCAACACCTTACAAGCAGTGGATCAGCTTATTACACACTAGCTGTCA
This sequence comes from Shewanella sp. MF05913, assembly GCF_059758095.1. Classification (NCBI taxonomy): domain Bacteria; kingdom Pseudomonadati; phylum Pseudomonadota; class Gammaproteobacteria; order Alteromonadales; family Shewanellaceae; genus Shewanella; species Shewanella sp. MF05913. The sequence continues at coordinate 168,474 of NZ_JCAYNT010000009.1, read as the reverse complement.
GCCTACAGAAGGCAACTGCAAGGTATTTACCGCTAAAGACGGTAGCGATTACGCACTACATCAGCGTTAATACATACTCGAAACGATGCATTGTGGTAGCAATAGATATTTAACACAGTAAATAGTGACAATAAAATTGCGGCCATTAAACAAAAAAGGCTTCTCCCATTTAATCAATGTGAGAAGCCTTTTTGTTATGGTGTTAGTCGAACATTAATAACCTGGTGATTACGGCCAAAAAAAGCGTGATTGCTGCGCCACGTGATTTTCAGGCTCTACTGGTGTTGGATTTACCGCACTGTAAACTTGGCTCACACTAAATTGCAGTGTTTGCTGACTCGCATCATCGATTCGCTCATTGCGACGAGCGCTAACCGTAATGGGGTAATCTAATTGCTCACCGGGTTTTATCTGCACCACGGTATCGGTCACTATGGTAAACGTTGGCGCTTTATCACTGAGCACCGTAATCTTATAAACCGCAGCTTGCTGGGTTTTATTGCGAATTTTAAGTTGATAACTGTTTTCGACAGTATCGATACCCACTTCACGGTACAAGGTTTGACGGTCGCGAATCACATTAAGCTGAATATCGCTCAATTGACTTAAATCGATAATAATTAACCCAATCATAATCAGTAAAGCACTGGCATACCCTAAAGCTTTTAACGAAAACAAACTGGCTTTGGGTTGGCCTTTCAACACGTTTTCGCTAGTAAAGCTGATTAAATTGGGTGCATAACCAAATTTGTCCATGGTTTGATTGCACGCATCAACACAGGCCCCACAGTTAATGCATTCGTATTGTAAGCCGTTACGAATATCAATGCCTGTTGGACACACATCAACGCATAAATTGCAGTCAACACAGTCACCTAAATCTGTTTTTTGTGAGCGTTTACGCGGCCCTCTAGACTCGCCACGCGCAGCATCGTAACTTACCGTTTTGGTATTTGCATCAAACATCACCGCCTGAAAACGTGAATACGGACAACAATGCAGGCACATCATTTCACGCATCCAACCGGCGTTTAAATAAGTACAAATAGCAAAAAACCACACCCACGTACCGGTCCAAAAACCACTGCTTGCACTAAATATATCAATGTACAGTTCACGCGCAGGCATAAAATAACTGATAAATCCGCAGCCCGTAAGCAACGCAAACACTATCCACAGCGCATGCTTAGTGACACGTTTACGCAATTTACTTAACGACCACGGCGCTTTGTCTAACGCTGCCCGGTGATGATGGTTACCCTCAACTTTTGCTTCAACCCACATGTAAATAAATGTCCAAGCGGTTTGCGGACACAAAAAACCGCACCATACTCGGCCCCAATACACGGTCACAAAAAACAGCGCAAAGGCGGCCGCCATAAAAAACCATGCTAATACGGTAAAGTCTTGTGGCCATAAGGTGAGATTAAAGAAAAAGAATTGTTGCTCAGTAACATCAAACAGAATCGCTTGGCGCCCCTGGTAATTAATAAATGGCAGCAGAAAAAATACCGCGATTAATAGGGTATTACTGTACTGACGTAATCGTTGAAATATTCCCTTTTGCTCACGCACATGAATTTTAGTCGACGGTGTGGCAATTTGAACCACCGGAATACGTTGCGACGTGCGGATGTTGGCACTCGGCTCGGCCACTGGCGCGGTGTGATTTGATGAGTTGGGCATAACTGGTTTCCTATAACACGATACTGCCTTGCTATAGCAAAGACTGCGCCAACTACAAATTAAACATAACCATATGATTTAAATTATTTTTAAATAAACCCCGCTCGCAACGAGTCACGATATAACACGTAAATGGCGATATATCGCGACTCGCTGTAAAAATTAAAGAACGCGTTATTGAGATAATGAGTGAGATAGATGTAAATAGTTGCTGGATAATAAGTGAATCACTTAGCGTGTGATGGCGAGTTTTTTCATGCGCGAACGTAATGTGCTAGCAGGCATATCGAGCATGGCTGCAGCGCCTTGAGGCCCTGAAATACGCCAATGGGTAGCATTTAACACCGCAACAATGTGAGCCGCTTCTGCTTGGGCCATCGTTAAAGTGCTGGTCGCTAGCGGTGACGCCACAACTGCGGGTAAGGTATTAAATGACAATTGGCCGTTAGGCGATAAAATAATTTCTCGCTCAATCAAGTTTTGCAGTTCTCGTACATTACCGGGCCAGCTGTACTGTTGTAAGTTTTTTAATCCTTTGGTACTGACTTTAGTGATTTTTTTGCCTAATTTTTTACCCAATGACGCAGCTAAATCGCTCACCAATTGTGGAATATCTTCACGGCGATCTCGTAGCGGCGGTACGGTGATTGGAAATACATTTAAGCGATAATATAAATCCATTCGAAACAACCCCTGCTCAACTCGGGCTGCTAAATCATGGTGAGTCGCGGCAATTAAACGGATGTTTACGCTAATGGTGTCGCTGCTGCCTACCCGCTCAAAACTGTGCTCTTGAATAACGCGTAATAGCTTTGATTGGGCAGACAAACTCAGCTCAGCAATCTCATCTAAAAATAATGTGCCATTGTGCGCTAACTCAAACCGACCTTTACGTCTTGCTGTTGCACCGGTAAATGCGCCTTTTTCATGGCCGAACAGCTCGCTTTCTAATAATGCACTGGAAAAAGCCGCACAGTTGACGCTCACCATGGGCTGATCTTTTCGATGACTCAAGCGATGCAAACTACGGGCAACTAATTCTTTACCTGTGCCATTTTCACCGCAAATCAAAACGGTACTGTCAGTATTGGCCACGAGGTTAATCTGTTGCACTAACTGTTTAATCGGTTGGCTGTTGCCTGACAACCCAAGCGCACCTTGTTGGCCTTGCAGTTCAGTCAATAAATATTGGTTTTCTGATGCGAGGCGTTCAGACAATGCCTGCACTTGCGCTAACGCTTGCCTAAGGGAATGTTCTGTATGCTTTTGCATACTAACGTCACGAAATATCGCGATAACGCCCACGAGTTTGTGTTGATGATAAACTGGCGTTGAGCTGTAATACACCGGAAAGCTGCTGCCGTCTTTACGCCAAAAAACATCATCAGAAACTTGCCGCGGTATCGCGTCATGCAAGGTGCGATAAATGGGGCAATCGTGCTGCGGATAATGAGTCCCATCAGCATGGCTGTGATGATGACAATCGTGGATATTTTTGCCGATCAACTCTTCATTTTTCCAGCCAGTCATTTGTTCAGCGGCGGGGTTAATAAATACCGCATTTCCGTCTAAGTCAAAACCGTATACGCCTTCGGTCATGGCATTCAACAATAAGGTGTTTTCAGGTAAAAAATGGTTAGCTGTTACGATTAAATCGGTATCTGAATGAGCCATTTTCGCCACATCTGTTACAAATCATGGTACCAGTATAACCAAGTCACGAAATATCGCGACTTAATACTCACCTCTGTATGAGATTTATGCCTTTAGCACTCAATTTACTTAACCATTACGCACGACCTTTTCGATATATAAGCTAAACTGATAGAAACACGGTCTTTATTGTTATAGTGTTAATTATAATCAATCGGTTACAAACATTTATGTGATTAATGAGTATCGTCCGAAATAAGCGTCCCTAACCCTGATAGGGATGACGTATTTATCAATGTTGTGGGTTATGATGGACAATGCTTACCGGGTTAACTTTTATGTTACATGCATACCAAGAAGGCGAATAAAGACCAATGACTCGACTCACTTACTGTTTATTGTGTTTATCTTATTTAGTGTGTTCCTCGCTAAGTGCTGCCTCTTTAACGGTAACCATCACCGATAATCAGGGCGTCGCATTAGGTGATGCCGTTGTAGAATTAACCCCCATCACGGCAACAGAGTTACCACCCACAACGCCGCAGCATTATGAAATGCGCCAACAAGATCGTATTTTTTCACCGTTTGTACTTGCTGTACCTCAAGGTGCTCAAGTCGATTTCCCTAACTTAGACCGCACTCGCCATCATGTTTATTCTTTTTCTGAAGCCAAGCAATTTGAATTAAAGCTGTATGTTGGCAAAACTGAGTCGCCAATTTTATTTGATCAGCCAGGTTTAGTGGCCATTGGCTGTAATATTCACGACTATATGCAAGCCTTTATTTATGTAGCAAAAAGCCCTTATTTTGCGTCAAGCGATGACAAGGGATTGGCCAACATTACCGATTTACCGGCTGGCGAATATAGCGTGACGCTTTGGCACCCTTGGCAACAAGCAGAAACGGCCCCGACGACAATGATGATTAATAAAGAGATTGATGCTGTCACATTAACATTGGATGTTGATAGACAAGATAAGCCTTCTTCACCGCCTGGCGGATTTGGTGTTAACCTCAATGCAAGTTCACACGTAGGACAACATGCCAAATAGTTTCCGTAGCCGGCTGATTATTGCTTTTTTACTCATATTAACGCTAATGCAGTTAACCACAGCGCTGTTTGTGCTGACCGCAACGCAACGAGACTACCGCCAACAGCAAGCTCAAAACCTCAATATTGGATCAAATATTTTTGTTGAAATGTTGTCAAATCGAAGCGACCAGCTCAGTCAGAGTTTGTCATTATTGAGTGCTGACTTTGGCTTTAAACGCGCTGTCGCCACGGGAGAGCAAGACACCATATCATCGGTGTTAGCTAATCACGGTCGACGGATTAACGCCAATGCGGTCATATTATTGTCGCCAAAAGGCACATTACTGTCATCAAGTTTGCTAGGGCTTACGCCAGAAAATATCGATGACCTATTTGCTTTAACCCAAAATCGTTCAACCAGTTTCGATATCTTTAATGTTGACCACAGTAGCTACCAATTTGTGTTACAACCCGTAAAAGCACCCACATTAATTGCTTGGGTGGGCATGGGGTTTACCATGGATAAAGCGGTAGCTGACCAAGCCAAGACCATTACTGGCATTGATATTAGCTTTATTAACCAGTCAGGTAGAGTCGATATCGTGTCAACGTTGCCCGAAGGTTTACAGCAACAAGTGTTGGCAAACATCACCCAAATAGCACAAAACGTGGATAACTTTAGCGACACGGTTGTCAGCGAGTATTTATCCACTACGATTGCCCTTGATAAAAACAGTGGCCACCAATGGGCGGTGTTACACCAGTCAAATGAAAAATGGCAACAAAGTTACGATGCGCTGCGTAACAATATGCTGGTGATATTTGCAATCACCTGTTTATTGGCATTCTTAATAGCCGCCTGGTTTGCAGGCGGGCTCACCCAGCCTATTTACGCCCTGGTTAACTTTGCCCGTAAAGTCGGTCAAGGTGAAAATCCGCAACCCATTATGGGTGCGCCAGCGGAACTGCAAGTGTTAGCCAATACCTTGTCGGTAATGCGGGAGAATATTGAGTCGCGCGAACACGATTTAGTCTACCAATCACAACATGACAACTTAACCGGTTTGTATAACCGTGTTGCGGCGAAACAACAACTCGGCCAACTTTTAATGCAAATGCATGGCTGCATCGCGATGATAGACATTAAAAACTTTCGACATTTAAATAATATTATCGGCTTTGCGAATGCCGACAATTTACTCATGCTGTTTGCCAGTCGCTTAGAAAGCTTATCGCCAACGGCTGCATTAATATCCCGTTTAGATGGCGACTCATTTTTATTGTTATTTCAACCCGTTATTAGCCGTGAACAACTCGATATTTATTTACAGCAACTGACTAAGCCTTATGATATTGAAGGCTCTAAAATCAGCGTGAATGTGCGTGTTGGGCTGGTTGAGTTGAGTGATGACTATGACCACAATGATATCGACAAGTTAATTCGCCACGCAGAAATTGCATTAAATCAAGCCCGTATTGAATCGTTAGCCATTGCCACTTATTTGCAAGGCGAGGATGAGCGTTATCTGCGCGAGTTAATGATTATTCGCGATTTACCGATTGCCATTAGTCAGGGGCAGCTGCATTTGGTGTTTCAACCTAAAGTGGATATTCACAACAATCGCTGCAATAGCGCCGAGACATTAATTCGTTGGCAGCATCCGCAACTCGGGTTTATTCCCCCAGATGAATTTATTCGTTTAGCTGAAAACTCGGGCAATATTTCGATGATCAGTGACTGGGTGCTTAACGCCACAGTGAAACAATTAGCCCAATGGAAAGCTCAGGGAATTGAGCTAAAAGTTGCGATTAACTTATCGGCTCACGATCTCACTAATGCCCAACTGCCTCAAGATATTAAACAGCTGTTAGCTGATCATGATTTACCGATTGAAGCACTGTCAATAGAGGTTACCGAAGGTGCGGTGATGAAGGACGCTCAAACGGTTATCGCGGTATTGCAGCAATTTAAAGGTATTGGCATCGCCATCGCCATTGATGACTTTGGTACCGGGCATTCGTCACTGGCCTATTTAAAGCTGTTACCCGTAAATGAAGTGAAAATTGATCGCAGCTTTATTAAAGATATTCATACAGATGCCACAGATTTAATGATTGTCGACACCAGTATTCGGCTCATTAAAGGGCTTAATTTGTCTGTGGTTGCTGAAGGGGTTGAGTCAACAGAAGGTATCGACATTTTACGTCGACTCGATTGCGATATAGTGCAAGGTTATGTGTATTCAAAACCGCTTAAAGCGGATGATTTTGCAATATGGTTTAGCCAATTTAATCAGGCCGATCTGGCCGCTAAACTCAAAGATACGGTGAGTTAATGTTTCGAAATATATTCATCATCAGCCTATATATTGTGGCGGGTATAAGCCTACCAGCACATGCCGATACGAGCAAAGTGATTGCCACTGGTGGTGCCACCACCATTGAAGGTACGGCGGGCGGCGGAATTGTGCCATGGGCAGTCATAAATGGTTATGCCAGCTCAGACCAATGGTCAGTAACCGCAATGAATACCCAGGTTTCAGTTGATGATTTTACTTTACATGCCGTTGGGGCATCGCTGAGTATCAATAATCGATTCGAGTTAAGTTTAGCTAAACAGACTTTCGATCTCGACACTATGGGCGGCAAGCTTGGCCAAGATATTGTTGGCGTTAAATACAAACTTGCAGGCGAATTACTTTACAGTAATCTGCCGCAAATAAGCGTAGGCATGCAATACAAACGCGTTGATGACTTTGCCATTCCACAAGCGGTGGGATCACGAAGTGATTGGGGGCTAGATGTCTATCTTGCGGCCAGTAAAGTGTATTTTGATGCCATTGCCGGTCGCAACCTAGTAACAAATTTAACCCTCAGAGCCACCAAGGCTAATCAAACTGGATTACTGGGTTTTGGCACCGCGACAAACAACAATTATCACCTGCAAGCAGAAGCTTCTATTGCGTTACTGTTAACCGACAGCTTTGCTGTGGGTTATGAATACAAACAAAAACCTAATCAACTCGGCTTTGCCAAGGAAGATGACTGGCAGGATATCTTTGCTGCCTGGTTTATCAATAAACATATGTCTCTTGTAGGTGCATATGTCGACTTGGGTAGTATTGCGGGGTTTAAGCAACAAAAAGGCTGGTATTTATCGATTGAGGGGACATTGTAATGCTCACTGCTAAGCACTATTTCATCAGCTTATTCGTTGGCTTACTGCTAGTCGGTTCAGGCTGCGCTAATCAACCGACAACCTTGTATCAACAGTTGGGCGGTAATGCTGGCATTAGCCTAATTACTGATGATTTTTTGGTAAACCTGTCACAAGATAAACGCATAGTGCATCACTTTGCTCAAACTGACATTGAGATATTTCGCCAACGTTTAATTGAGCATTTATGTGTTGTCAGTGGTGGAGGCTGTGAGTATCAAGGAGCATCTATGTTTGATGCGCATATTGGCTTGCATATTAGTCAGGCAGATTTTGATGCCGTTGTCGGTCATTTGATTAACGCATTAACACAACAAAATGTGTCTATTGGTACACGTAATGCGTTACTGGCTAAGCTCGCCCCTATGTATCAAGACATTACCTATCATTAAATAGGCCGTCAAAGAAGTTATCCATCGCAGCACTCACTGACTGCGATGTCATTTTGCCTTAATAAAATGGCGTTGGGTCGATTTCTAGCGTCCCTGGTGATATACCACGTTCGATATTCAGCTCTGTTTTATGTAAATCAACCATCGTCACTTCTGTATAGCGTTTATGCTTTAACGAATAAAAGCATTTTACAATAGGATGTAAAGCATCACGTCCTTTTGAGTCCCATACAATACCCACACGTTCATCAGACAGTTGCACAAGCGAACCCACTGGGTAAATACCCACACAGCGGATAAACTCATAAACCAGTTTTTGGTCTAAATGAAACGGCGTCAAACTGAGCAAAATTTTAAATGCTGCCGCCGGACTCATGGCTTCTTTGTAACAGCGAGTTGCGGTTAGCGCATCGAAAATATCAACAATACAGCTCATGCGACCATGTTGAGGAATTTGGTCTTCGGTGAGTCCATGAGGATAGCCTTTGCCGTCAAGCTTTTCATGATGCATTAAGCACACATCTTTACTCACTTGCGACAATCCTTCGGTCTCGCGCATAATTTCAGCGGCATACACTTGATGCAACTTCATGTGCTCAAACTCTTCCGGAGTTAGCCTTCCAGGTTTATGTAACACTTCATTATCGACTTTGATTTTGCCGATATCATGTAAAATACCGCCCACAGCCATTTGCTTAAGCAATTCACGCTCAAGCCCTAGGTGCTTGCCAAAAGTAACCAGTAAGAATGCGACGTTAATTGAGTGTTCAAGCAGGTAGGCATCTTTAGTGCGTAATGCTGAGATACATTTAAACGCGTCGGCATCGTCCATCACCGACTCAATCATTTTGTCGGCAACGTCTTCAAATTGACCCACTTCGATAGGTTTACCCTCGAAAGTTTCCGACATCACTTTTTTGATCAAACCTTTGGCTTCGGCAAGTAACTTTTTAGCTTGTGCCTGCTGGCCATCGCGAGTCACCGTTGCTTTACGTGCCAATGGATTAGAGGGTGCGTTAGCGCGGTCACCTTTTTTTAATCCGCAGGTGTCTGACGAGCGATCAACATCGACCCACACCACTGCAATATTGTTCTTTTTGAGCTTAACAATTGCGTCACGATGTTTTATTTGACCAGGATTGCGAATATCGACTTTGCTTTGTTGACGATCGATAGCGGTAACAAACATGCCAAGGGCAAGTCTATCAACAGGGATCTTAATGACATTGCTTGATTCAACTGAATCACCCATGTACATGTACTCCGGGAAGAAAAACTTAATAATGAGACTTAGCTCATAGATTGAACGCTACTATTTTGAACTACTTTACACCATTATTCTATCGATTTTAGTCAGTGTAGCCTTTTGGTCACGGTATTATTGTGACTTATGTTTATACATGACTCATCGAAATAAACAATTCTTATGTTAGTTGTTAGCTGTCGATTTTAACAAACCAGTTATCACCACCTCGTTAATAGTAAGCGCTTACAAAGTTAGGTAAGTGTTTTTCATAGCTGCATAACATAATATGCCGCTTTCAAACTGTCTAAATGATTATATTAGTAATTCAGATCACACGATTTAACCTTGCTAATTGACAGTGTTTAATCGCTTTATTACCTTAACTCTGTAGTGTTTATACGTGAGGTATTTCTTTTTGGGCCACTCCTTTTCATCACAATTTAATGAACTGATTACTAAGCTTAACCAGCTGAGTAAAGTGCCTGCGCGTGAATCTATTATCCAATTGTCGGTAGATGCTCCAGCATTGCCCTTACTATCCTGGTTAGCTGCTCAAAATCAATTCCCGAAAATTTATTGGCACGGTAGAGATCGAGATGAAGATGTCGCTGCGATTGGTGCCTGTAAAAGCTTCTTTTTTGAAGACCAAGTCGACGACAATGTCTTGGCACAGATTTATCAGCAACAACGTAATAAAACCAATCAGCAAGACATTCGCTATTATGGTGGCCTTGCCTTTGACCGCACAGTAGAAAGTTGGCCTGAGTTTGGCCGCGCGCATTTTGTGTTGCCCAGAATTGAATTACGCCGAACCGGCAATACACTCAGAATACTGGTTAATCTCAATTTTGAGGGAACCGACGCTCAACAAGAAATACAAGCTGCATTGACTGCCATTGCACAAGTGAATAAACCGCAGCCTTTGCCGCCGCCGCACAAAATGACTTTAATGGGGCGCAGTGATTTACCCCGTTATGAACGCTGGAAAGAGCTCGTTGAGCAAGTCACTCAAAAAAAGTTTAATCGCACCACGCCTAAAGTCGTGTTGTCACGGCATACTCAAATTGATGTCAGTGATGATATCGATCCGTGGACAGTATTAGCATGTTGGCAAGGCAGAAACCCCAACAGTTTTCAGTTTGGTTTTCAATTTAGTCCGCAACGAGCCTTTATTTCATGTTCGCCTGAGCGTTTATATTTGCGCCGCCAACAAGAGCTATTTACCGAAGCATTGGCAGGTACGACTGTGCGTGGGCTTAACCCAGATGAAGACAATCTGCTGGCGCAAGCTTTATTAGATGATATTAAAAACAGCCATGAAAATCAGCTAGTAAGACAACATATTGTCGATGTGTTAACACCACTAAGCCAATACCTTGGGGCTGATGAACACCCTAAAATTTTTAAATTAAATCATATTCAGCACTTACATCGCTCCATTAGGGCTCAATTACAACCCGGCGTCAGTGACTTTGAATTATTGCGCGCATTACACCCTACGCCTGCGGTTGGAGGATTACCGCGTGAAGCAGCATTGAGCTTTATTCGTCAACGAGAGGGATATGTCAGAGGCTGGTACGCTGGTGCTTGTGGCTATTTTAATCGTAACGAATCTGAATTTTCGGTGGCAATCCGTAGCGCATTAATTGAGCCGCGCAGAATCAATTTATTTGCAGGTGCAGGAATTGTTGCAGGCTCAGACCCGTTGGCTGAATGGCAAGAATTAGAAAATAAATTAGCCACTGTGCTGTCTATTTTAATCGACTTTTAACCGCGCTTAAATCTTTCGCTTGAATATTACCCATGCTATTATCCCGCCCCCGTGTTTGCAGCCCTTTTTCCGCTTAAGTTAACCAGGCTAAAAAGCGCTAAGTAGCAACACAACCATAATGATAATATTCTCTGTAGTAGTCATTTATGAAACCGCTTTATAGCGATATGTCGCTAAACTGACATACATAAATACTGTTAACCGTATCAATAGCGGGTTCCCTCACCCCGCGCTAACCCAATTAAAAAGGCCACAATATGTTGCAGTTATCCCAGGCGAAATATCGCCGAGCACTGATGCTATTAGTCAGTTTTCACATCTTAATTATTTGCGCAAGTAACTACCTTGTTCAATTACCTTTTCAGCTGTTTAGCTACCACACCACGTGGGGCGCATTTAGCTTTCCATTTGTGTATTTAGCCACTGACTTAACCGTGAGAATTTTTGGCCAGCAAGCTGCCAGAAGTATTATTCTCAAAGCCATGATCCCTGCATTATTGGTGTCATATTTGGTGGGCGTGTTATTTCATCAAGGTCAGCTACAAGCATTTTCAGCGTTAGCAGAATGGAACAGCTTCGTATTCAGAATTGCCTTTGCCAGCTTTGTAGCGTATCTGATTGGCCAGTTGATGGACATTACGGTATTTGCTAAGTTACGCCGAGCAAAAGCATGGTGGGTTGCTCCTGCGGCATCGACCTTAATCGGTAATCTGGTCGATACGTTAGTCTTCTTTAGTGTGGCTTTCTATGCATCTAGCGACACGTTTATGGCTACCCATTGGCCCGAAATCGCTACGGTAGATTATGGCTTTAAATTAATCGTCAGTTTAGGCTTATTCTTACCAGCTTATGGCGTGTTACTCAAAGTGCTTCAAGACAAGATTTTGTTCGATAGCCCTATCAATAACGAAAACGTCATTATTGAAGCGAATAAATAATCTGAACTCGAAATAGTCATACATCAAGCTTAGTCGTCGTGATTGCTAAGCTTGATGGTTAAATCCCACCCCATCAATTCACATCAAAGCTCAAAGTTCAAATTAGTCGACGCGATGCAAACTAGACATTGAACATGAGTAAACAGCTCTCTACTAATAACATCACCCAAACATCGATTCGATTAACGAGATGTCCCCATAATTAAGGCTATTGATTCTGTTAATGATGACAATGTAAAGATGATCATTTTATCGTTTAATGACTTGCAAACACAAATGAGAATGATTATTATTAATGCGCGCTCCAAAACTCAGTTTACTCAATAGAGACTTCATCACCTTTAAACAGTCTACTGAGTTCGCAAGCACGACATTGCTCACACACTCTTTGTGGCCGGGAATTATTCCCGGCTTTTTTTTGCCTGTTTTTTACAGGCATTTATATTATATTTTATCGCCAAACTGTAAACCATCGTATGGTCCAAGTTGTTGATCATCTTTTGCTTTATGATACAAACCAATCGTAAAGACGGTACCGACATTAAGCGTTGATTTAACTTCAATGGTGCCGCCAAGACGTTTAATAATACCGTAACTTAATGATAAACCTAAGCCTGTACCGTCTTTACGGGTGGTATAAAATGGATCGAATATGCGGCTTAAATCCTCTTTCGAGATACCAACGCCCTCATCTTCAACTTCAATTTTCACCCCTATACTCTGGTCATTTTCAATCCAATCATACGCTCTCACCCAAATGCGACCATTAACCTTAATAGCGTGGGCCGCATTAACCATTAAATTGATCAACACTTGCAATAGTTGTGGTCGATTAACCTCTACCAGTGTGCTGGCGGTTAACTCTTTCACCAATTCCACTTTTTGTTGCTCAATGGAGTGACGCGCCAATAACAGCACTTCTTCTACAATAGGCGTAATCGCCTGTGACTCTATTGGCGCATTAAATTCCCCTGGGCGACTGTATTGTAATAAGCTGCGGATAATCGTGGTGATGCGTCCTACCTGCTGAATAACTAACTCAATTTCTTCTTCGACGACCTTTGCACCATCGCCAAGCTCATATTTTAATAGCTCCATATTGCCCAAAATCACCGCGGTGGGATTATTGATTTCATGAGCTATGCCGGCAATCAACTCACCTAATGCGCTGAGTTTTTCATTGGTAACCAATTGCTGGCGAGTGGCATGTAATAAGGCGACGTTTCGTTCAAGCTCTTCTGTTTTATCCTGTAAGCTGCGAGTTCGTTGTTCAACTTTGATTTCGAGTTGCTCTGCTGCTGCTTGAATTTGTGTATTGCGTCGCTGTAATTGGTCGAGCATACGATCAAACTGCTCTGCTAATTGTGCTAATTCGTTATCGCTAGTTAAGTCCAGTTTACCAATGCGGATATTGCGCCCCGATTGCACAGCGGTCACAACCTGGTGAATATATTCAATGGGCTGCAATAAACTATTTGCGCCGCGATACACCAAAAAGCCAGACAGAAATAACACGATCACCAAAATGGTGCCGAGCTCAATAATGTTTAATAAGTAGTTATGTAAAAATGGCGCTTCAGAAAATCCGGCGTAAACCATGCCGACACGTTTACCGCGAATATCATACAAGGGTGAATAGCCCGATATATACCATTCGTTCAATACAAAGGCTCGGTTAATCCAGTTTTCGCCTTCGATTAACACTTGCTGATACACTTCGTCTGATACTAAAGTGCCAATGGCTCTATTTTGTTTGCTCAGATCAGTTGGAAACTGTTCGAAAGGCACATTGGTACTAATACGGATATTATCTAAAAATAGTGTCACGGTGCCAATTGAGCGCTCAGGTAACGTCCCCTCACCATAAACCAAGTCCCGAATATGATCGACAATCAACGTGTTACGATTAAGCAGCACACCACCATCAATATACCAAAACACATTACCAGACCGGTCGGCTACAGGCATTAGTGTGCGACTTAATAACCCGCGACTTTCCGATTTTTTAGGCGGTTCTGCCGCATGCCTAGTGGCAACAAGCTCAATTTCAGCTTGCTCTGCAAGGGCCAAATTGATCCGCGCGAGTCGAGTGCCGGGCAAAACCATTAGTCCTGATATTGCATGCTGTTGTGTTTGGTGCAGCATTATCCGTAAATCAGGATCGGCGGCGGCATCTGCAAGACTAATGAGACGTAAAAAGTCTAAGCCTAGCGTTTGTTGTTGCTGGGCCAATAAGATATTGAGTGCATTAATCGCGGCGGCATTAGGTTGAGAGTCACTGTGATTAAGCAACTGAAAAGCATGTTGAAAATCCCACGACCCGCTAATGGTACTAAGCTGATGTTGTTGTCGTTGCTGCACCTGTTCCAAGGTACTTTCGGCTACAACAAGATCGGCTTTCACCTTCATAAACAATTGGTTGCCTGTATATATCACGTTCCAATAAATCGTGATAAAAACTAAGCTCACCAGGGTTAATAAGATCGGCAATAAGGTTAGAAATAAAATGCGATAGCGCACCTTTGACTGCATCTGTAGCCAACTAATGCCAAATACTCGAGTGAATAAACCCGATTTTTTAGCCACTACGGCGCTACTCCATCACAGTCATCGTCGTGATGAGCCCACTCTTTGTATTTACGGTCGAGCGTTTTACGCGACACCCCTAAGTCTCGTGCTGCAGCAGATTTATTACCATTATGAGCATCAACGACCTGAGTAACATGCTGCTTTTCCACTTCTTTTAGAGGCCATTCAAGCGGGTAACCCATAGCTTCAGGTATCACGGTCACAACAGGCTTTTTCCAATATTCTGCGGGGGGTTTTCCCAATAAAATACAACGTTCAATCATATTGCGTAACTCACGGATATTACCTGGCCAATCATATTGCTGAAGAACCTGCAGGTCTTCATGGCTCCAAATAATATCTTTTATGCCCAGTTCTTGTGATAGCTGCAAGGTAAAGAAATGAGTTAATTCAACGACATCTTCAGGGCGAGAGCGCAAAGAAGGGATCACAATATTGAGTACATTTAGACGGTAAAATAAATCTCGACGAAAACGTCCCGCTTCGACTTCATCAATCAATAGACGATTGGTTGCGGCAACCACTCGCACATCAATATCGATTTCTTTTTCACTGCCGACGGGTCTAATCGATCGCTCTTCGAGCACACGCAATAATGCAGTTTGCATGTTCATTGGCATTTCGCCAATTTCATCTAAAAAAATGGTCCCACCAGAGGCATAACTAAACAGGCCTTCACGATTGCCTTTGGCACCCGTAAATGCTCCTGCTGTATGGCCAAATAACTCACTGGCCAATAATTCTGGGGCGATAGCACCACAGTTAACAGGCACAAAAGCACCACTGCGGCCACTGAGTTGATGTAATTGCCTTGCAACGAGCTCTTTACCCGTGCCAGATTCTCCTTCAATCAATACCACAGCATTGGTGGGAGCAATACGTTCAATGACTTGTTTAACATCACGGATAGCTTCGCTGTTACCAATAATAGTTGATGACTGCCCATGGGCCAATTCGCGCCTTAGCATAAAGTTTTCGCGTTTTAACAAGCGCTTTTCAATGCAGCGATCAACTGCGGTCATCATTTGTTCAAGGTGAAATGGCTTCATAATAAAGTCAGAAGCACCTGCCCGTAACGCTTTAATCGCCACATCCATATCGGCATAACCCGTCATAAAAATAATGTCCGATTGTCTCTCGCGATCGTTTAATGCTTCATGCCACTCAATGCCAGAACGATCAGGGAGTCTAATGTCGACAATGAGTAAATCAAAATGACCTTGGCTACGGAGCGTTTCTGCTTGCGCGATGGTGGATGCGGTTTCAACTAGGGCGAATTTTTTGGCTAAGGCTTTCATCAAAAAACTGCGCATGCCGGGCTCGTCATCTACGATTAATACCGACATTGTGGTTTGGGCTACTGGGGTAATCTGTTCGTCTGGACTCATAAATGGACTCTTATTAGGACATTTTGACACGCTTTGAACTTACTCTACCATTGAATCGAAATGACAGGGTCACTATGAACCACAGAAAAGTGATCGTGGGACAATTTGTCTATCATAATTACTTCAAGCTTGGGATCAAGTTCACAATTTCGATTTCAGGCGTGAACTGTATTTGCATTAAAATCATTTGGCATTTAACTTGCTTATGGCTTTGGTAATTAAGAAAAAAATCTGGTCATTAATACTACAAGGAATGGAAATGTTAAAACTTAAAGCAAGTGTCAGCATGTTATTAGCCGCAACGGTTTTTAGTAGCGCAATGTTCAGCCCAGTCGCGTTAGCAGGTGAAGTGATTAAACTCGCCACAACAACCAGTACTGAAAACTCTGGCTTATTAGGGGCTATTTTACCAAAGTTTGAAGCTGAATCTGGCTACAGCGTACAAGTTATTGCGACAGGGACAGGTCAGGCATTAAAGCTAGGCAGCCAGGGTGATGTTGATGTAGTAATGACCCACGCGCCAGAAGCTGAAGCCAAATTTGTTGCCGATGGTTATGGTGTTGAGCCTCGCGGTATTATGGAAAACGATTTTATTATTCTTGGGCCTAAAGATGATCCCGCAGCGGCAAAATCAAGCAAAGATGCAACGGAAGCATTTAGTAAAATTGCGGCTAAACCAAGTCAGTTTATCTCACGAGGGGATAACTCAGGCACCCACATGAAGGAGCTTGAAATTTGGCAAGCGGCTGGCGTAACACCTGACTTTGCCGGTTATACTTCAGTAGGCCAAGGCATGGGTAAAACCTTGTTAATGGCAAATGAATTACAAGCTTATACGTTAGCAGACCGTGGTACTTTTATTGCTTATAAAGCTAAACTTGATTTAACCATTAGTTTTGAAGGCGGCGCAGCGTTAGCCAACCCTTACCAAGTCATATTAATTAATGCAGAAAAGTATCCAGATCTTAATCATAAAGGTGCAAAAGCGTTCAGTGATTGGCTAATTAGCCCAGCGACACAAACTATGATTAATGAATTCACAGTGCAAGGAGAGCAATTGTTCAAGGCAACATATAAAAAATGAGTGACGGCTGGTTAGCCCTATTGCAGCAAGCATTTAGCTTGCTGCTCTCTTTTGACCCAGATGTTTGGGCGATTATTAATATCTCTTTTTCGGTGTCCTTTGCGGCGCTGCTGATCACGATTATTCCATCAATTATCTTAGGGTTTATTCTGGCATTTAGCCATTTTCGTGGCCGCTGGGTGGTAACCAACCTCATTCAAACTTTGCAATCGATTCCAACTGTTGTCATTGGCCTATTGGTTTATTTATTGCTGACTCGCCAAGGGGTGCTCGGTGATTTAAAGTGGTTGTTTACCCAACAAGGTATGATTTTAGGACAAATGTTAATTTGCGCACCGGTGATGGTTGCACTTTCACAGGCGGCGTTTTCGAGTGTAGATCGTCGCGCCTGGGAAACATCTCGTACGCTAGGTGCATCATGGTTACGCGCGGTATGGACATTATGTCGAGAACTGCGAGTACCACTGCTTTTGGCCATTATTGCCGCCTTTAGTCGCATTCTTACTGAGGTTGGCTGTTCAATGATGGTGGGAGGGAACATTATGAATGTCACACGCAATATTCCTACCGCTATCGCACTGGAAACCAGTAAGGGTGATTTTGCTCAAGCCATTGCATTAGGATTAGTATTATTAATTTTAGCCTTGGTACTAAACTTCATCTTAGGTTCATTGCGAGGTAAAGCCCTCCCAAGGAGTCATTAAGATGGCCTTATTAAATAGCTTATCCACCAGCAACCCGGTACAGATCCATGCTCAGAATGTGCTGATGAAGTTTCAAAAAAACACCTTGTTTAGCGTGGATGAACTGAATTTTAAACAAGGCGATGTGATCTATTTGCAGGGCGATAATGGCTCTGGAAAATCAACCCTAATGAAAATTCTTGCGGGCTTGATTAAGCCAACCGAGGGTGTGGTTTTGGGCCATGGCTTTACGCCTAAACCCTGGTGGCAGGCAGACAGCTTATTAGGCAAAGCGGTGTATTTACATCAACACCCATATTTGTTTGATGGGTCAGTAAAATACAATTTAACTTATGCACTAAATCAGTTGAAATTAACGCCAAGCGAGCGTAGCAGCAGAATTAAGCAAGCCATTAATATGGCTCAACTGGACGACTTATTAAGCCACCATGCAAGTGATTTATCTGGCGGTGAACGCCAACGGCTGGCAATTGCCAGAGCGTGGATTACCCAACCCAAACTACTCATGCTCGATGAACCCATCTCCAATATGGACAAACATTCGCAACGTTTAGTACTGGCGATGATAAATCAATTAAAACAAGACGGCACAGGCCTGTTAATCAGTAGCCACCAGACTTGCGGCCTCACAGCCCTATGCCAACAGCATTGGCATATTAAGCAACGTACCATTCATACCAGCATGCATGTTCCTACAGCAGAGACTGTGCATCAGACTAATACAACGGAATTACATTATGGCACCACAAATTGACGCAGTAATTTTAGCGGGCGGCATGGCAAGACGAATGGGCGGTAACGATAAAGGCTTAGTCGATCTAAACGGCCAAGCAATGATTTGCCATACCATTGATAAACTCAGCAGTCAGGTTGATCGCATTATGATTAATGCCAACCGCAACCAAACTCAATATGAACAATGGGGTTACCGCGTTTTTAGTGATCAAGACAGTGGCTACTTAGGTCCATTAGCTGGCATGGTCACGGCGTTAAAACAAACTCAAGCAGAATATTTGTTGGTGGTGCCTTGTGATTGCCCGATGTTACCAGACGATTTAGCATCGCGATTATTAGCCGCTCTTACCAAGCAAAATGCCGATATTGCTGTTGCGAGCGATGGTGAACGTGAACAGCCGGTCGTGCTCTTGCTTAAACCCTATTTAGCCGAGTCTATGCAGGCATTTTTGGATGCCGGTGAGCGTAAAATTGATTTTTGGTATCGCCAACATCAAGTGGCAGTAGAGAGCTTTGCCGATCAGCCCAATGCTTTTGTTAACGTCAATACACCAGAACAAAAACAGCAACTCGCCCAGCAAATTGCCAAGTAATTTATTAAGAGGTCCACGATGACAGTAGTCTTTAGTAACCCATTACCTATTCCCGTTTTAGGGTTTTGTGCATACAGCGGCACCGGTAAAACAACCCTGTTAACCCAGCTTATTCCTGAACTCAATCAACGCGGTATTCGTTTAGCCGTTATCAAACATGCGCATCATAATTTTGATGTTGATATTCCTGGTAAAGACAGCTTTGAGATGCGAAAAGCAGGTGCCAAGCAAGTATTGGTCGCCTCTCATGTGCGCTGGGCATTAATGACTGAAGATCCTGTCGAGGACGATCCTCAACTACAACATTTGCTGCGCCAAATTGAAGCTGACAAAGTCGATATTGTATTAGTCGAAGGCTTTAAAAAATTAGCATTACCCAAAATTGAATTACACCGTGCTGCTCACAATAAACCATTTATTCATGTGCATGACGAAAATATTGTCGCTATCGCTTGCTGCGAAGACACCCAGGTGCCAGACACCTTGACGCGATTAGATTTAAACAATGTGCAGCAAATTGCTGATTTTGTTCAGCACTACCAACAACATTGGCAGGCCCCTCCCGTTAAATTACCCATTTGTTTTGACGACGAAGCGTTACGAGATCAACCAGAATCTGAATATGGTATTAGCGTCTCGCAAGGTATCAGTAAAGTATTAAGCCAAGTGAAAGCGACTAGCCAAACAGAACTGGTTGAACTTATTAATATTGATAACCGCATTCTTGCTCACGACATTATTTCAGAAATTAATGTGCCGCAACAAACCAACTCAGCCATGGACGGTTATGCTTTTGCATTTGACAGTGTGTCGACTGCGCCACTTAAGATTGTGGCAGAAGTGCTTGCTGGGCATAACTACCCAAATTTTCTCCATGCTGGTGAAGCCGTACGCATTATGACTGGGGCAACCGTGCCACAAGGTGCAGACACCATTCAAGCTCGCGAGTTAGCCGAAGAAAACGGCCAAAAGGTCACCTTGCTTGAGACTGAATACATCGTCAAAGGCCAGCATGTAAGACTTGCCGGTGAAGACATAGCCCTAGGTGAAGTGGCACTATCTGCAGGTAGCAGATTAGGCGCTGCAGAATTAGGCTTAATGGCATCATTGGGTTTTAATCGTTTGCCTCTTTTTAAGCGGCCCGTGATTGCGGTGTTCTCAACAGGTGATGAAGTGAGTCAACCCGGTGATGAGCTAAAGCCCAACTGTATTTTTGATGCTAATCGCTACACCATTTTGTCGATGGCAAAGAAACTCGGTTGTCAGGTTATTGACCTTGGGATTATCGACGATAACGAACAAACCCTAACCAACACATTACGCGACGCCGCGACAAAAGCGGATATTGTCATTAGCTCAGGCGGTGTGTCAGTAGGCAATGCTGATTACATCAAAATGGCACTGGCCAATGTTGGCAACACCCATTTTTGGCGCATCAATATGCGCCCAGGTCGCCCCCTCGCGGTAGGTAAAATCAATCAAAGTCTATTTTTTGGTTTACCGGGCAACCCCGTTGCTGTGATGGTGTCTTTTATGCAATTTGTCCAACCCGCTATTCGTAAATTAGCCGGTGAAAATAATTGGCAACCTCAGTTTATTCCTGCCATTGCAGACCACGCTTTACGCAGTAAAACAGGCAGAACGGAGTTTTTACGTGGCGTTTATAGTATCGGCAGTGACGGACAAATACATGTCAGTACCACTGGTGCACAGGGCTCAGGAATGTTGAATTCGATGGTGAATGCCAATTGCCTTATTGTCATCGCCGACGACACTGCAACTATTCCTGCCGGTGATAGGGTGTTTATTCAGCCTTTTGCCGACTTGCTTTAAATCTTTAAGCCTTTAAGCCTTTAAGCCTCGACAATCATTGCTGGGCGCAGTGATTGTCGAGTAAGGTTATACTTTATCGCTATCAACCACTCTCTTTATCGCTAATCTAAATCCCAGCTACAACCGTATAATCTTACTCATCCCTTGGTAACTCGCTGTTAGTCTTGCATCGCTAGATTCGTTTTTTATCGCGTGGGTGATAAACTAAAAAAATCAGCATACTGCTGCATCTAATGAAAAGGACTCTTTTATGGCACTTTCTCGAAAAAATTGGAATTACATTATTATCGGTGCCAGTGTCTTTATGATCGCGGTGTTATCATTTATTGATGACAAAACCGCTAATCTTCCCGATGACGCTGTGGCGCTGTTCGACCCGCAACTGCCGTTAGTGCAACTGCATCTAGATGACAAATGGCTAAGTAAAAAAGAAGATAAGTGGTGGTGTCATGAGCAGGTCCTTAACTGTCAACAATGGGCCCAAGCGTGGCAAAATATTAGTGTGTCGCCATTAACAGCTCAACCAGAGCATGGCACCAATGAACAAACGCTGACTATCGCGATAAGCAATATCCACACCGCACAGCAATGGCGTTATTTCCCCGACGATGGCTTATTGCAGTCATCAAATAAAAATTGGTACAAAATACCACCAAGCTTACGCGCTGATTTACAGCCAGTACTTGCTGAAATGCCTCAATCAAAATAATGAGTTTTTATGCCTGAATTACCAGAAGTTGAAGTTACCCGCCAGGGGATCAGCCCGTTCCTTATTGAACAAACTGTCAGTGAGTTGATTATACGTAATGGTTCACTACGCTGGCCGGTGCCGGATGTTGCGCAAAACATTGTCGGCCAACGTATTAACAACGTTCGTCGTCGTGCTAAATATTTATTAATCGATACCAATGCAGGCATGACTATCGTCCACTTAGGCATGTCAGGGAGTTTGCGTATTTTACCGCGTAACACGCCTGCTGAAAAACACGACCATATTGACTTAGTGTTAGATAATGGCCGCATGCTGCGTTTTAATGACCCTAGGCGTTTTGGCGCCTGGTTATGGTACGAATTACCCGAAGAAGCCCACCCATTATTGTCAAAACTGGGCCCAGAACCATTAAGTGCAGACTTTACCCCGCAGCAGTTACAAGCCGCATTAAAAGGCAAAAAGAAAGCCATTAAACAGTGCTTAATGGATAATCACATTGTGGTGGGCGCTGGGAATATCTATGCCAATGAAGCCTTGTTTGCCGCGGGCATTCACCCTCAAGCCGAAGCGGGCAGCATTGATATTGAACGATTAACGGTGCTAGTCAGTGAAGTGAAACAAATTTTAGCCCATGCTATAAAGCAAGGTGGCACCACCCTAAAAGACTTTACTAACGCTGATGGAAAACCAGGTTACTTTGCGCAAAAGCTACATGTCTATGGCCGCGGCGGCGAAACATGCACCCATTGCGGTAATTTATTGAGTGAAATCAAACTAGGCCAACGTACCACGGTATTTTGCGGTATATGCCAGCAGCGATAACGCGACAATTAAAAATAATTTATTTAACTATATAAAGGGAGCCAATTTGGCTCCCTAATGCATGCTGCTATTTAGTCTAATTCGATGAGGTTCAATTTAAAATCGATACTCAAAAGTTGAAAATACCGCCGCCTGCGTATCGTCGTCTTGTACTTCAAACTCAGAGTTAGCTACGCTGCCACCCAAGGTCAACATGCCATTAAACACAGGCATACGATAAGACAACTCAAGCATCAATAAATCTTCTTTTAATGGCTGTAGAGCCCATTCACTAACACGATTAGTGCCATCTTTATTTAGCTGGGCATATCGCAATATAGAGGTAAAACCATGACTGTTTTCAAACTGCCCAATTAAACCAAGAACATAGGTTTGTGCATCACTTTCATAGGTACTGCCATAGGTACGGCCATAATAACGTGAACCACTTTGGTACGTTGAGTGTTCATAAAAACAGTTATATTCAGATCCCGCATCACAATTGACCATAGTGTCGGAATATTCAAAAAACACTTTATATTGCTGTTTTGAAAAATTAAATCGCGAGTCGACACCGAACATCTGTCCGCAACCAGACATACTCGAAGCGTTTGAAGCATTTTCGCAGGTTTGCTCTACATATAAACCGACAGGAATACCAAACCAGTCATCGCTATAACGCACATCAAAACCTGTCATTTGATTGGTATTACTGCTGCAATCAGTGGAATTACATTCTTGAGGGTCAGTAATAGCATCAAAAGCACTGTCCACATCGCACTCTTGCCCTTCACCGCAAAACATCGCGGTCCACGATACGCCGACTTCAAGCTGCTTTAATGGCTTTATCGCACTGCGAAATGACCACAGTAACGCATTGGGTGCATCGCGTTCTTGTTCTGTGAGACTGACCCCAGCGGTCAGCGTCCAAGCACCTAACCAAGAAAGCAAAGGTGTTTCAAATGCTTGAGGATTATTACGACTTATCATCAACGAAGACATTGGCCTTGCATTTGTCGACATGTGCAAAGAAGAGTCAAACCCCGGGCCCCACCACTGCGCAACAGTACCAAATGTGGTCACCCAATTACCTAAAATTACCGCGATATAGTTATCGTCAAAACGAAAGTCTTTATCGTCATTCGGATAGTAATTTGCTGACGCTGAGAGTTTATAAGCAAGATTTTGGCCCAAATACTCATGCGAGCCTTGTATTTGGCCTTTTTCTCGATAATCAGAACCAAAATGCTGAAAACGAGCCGCATCAGTTGCCGCAGCTACTTTGACACGCGTATTGCCTCGGTTATTCACTGCTGCTTGATAGTAAAAATTAACCCGAGCGTAAGCATCAATTAATGCTTTACTCAATAACGATGGCTCAGCTCGCGCTAAATCACCCCCAATACCAGACCACATTAATGGGTATGTATTAATAGGAGACGTTATTACCCCGGCATCTGCAAGCGCTTGTATATCTGCACGTAAGTAAATATCACTGGTATCGACCCAGGGTGCCGCTTGCGCTACAGAGCATAATAAAGCCGAGCTTAACCCCAATGAGATCGCTAACTTACTCAAGTAAAATCCCTTTAACATCAATCGAGTTATCCTTTATTTGTTGCATTGATTTTTTGCTTCAATGCTGCGGCAACGTATGGGTGAACAAATTGGCTCACATCGCCGCCATGAAGAGCAACCTCT
The DNA here is from genome assembly GCF_059758095.1 of Shewanella sp. MF05913. NCBI lineage: Bacteria > Pseudomonadati > Pseudomonadota > Gammaproteobacteria > Alteromonadales > Shewanellaceae > Shewanella > Shewanella sp. MF05913. The sequence continues at coordinate 144,398 of NZ_JCAYNT010000009.1, read as the reverse complement.
TTAACCAAAGTAGACGATATAAACGAATTCTCTTCTGCTGGGGTTAAAAAAACACTTTCGAGATCGGGGCTTAAACGGCGATTCATATTGGCTAACTGAAATTCGTATTCAAAATCAGATACCGCCCGTAACCCACGAACTAACACGCTGGCATGCTGCTCTTTAGCAAAATCCACCAGAAGCCCAGTAAACCCAACGACTTCAACATTATCTAAATGAGCAGTGACAAGGTTGACCTGAGCAACACGTTCCTCAAGCGTAAAACGCGGTTGTTTAGACGGGTTTGAGGCAATACCAATAATAACGTGCTTAAATAAACGCGCTGCACGCTCAATTAAATCTGCATGACCATTAGTCACAGGATCAAATGTACCAGGGTAAATTGCTCTTCTATGCATCATTCAACGCCATAATGTGGGTGTTAGGGTTGCTGATATTTTAACAGCTCATGCCAGCCCAACACACGTGTAATTGATAATTAATTAAACTGTTTTTGTAAAAAAACTGAAAATCGTGTAAATTAGCAACTCGATCAAGCTGAATATTTATTAAGCATTTGTGTCGAATTATATATGGAAGTGAATCGATTATATGCTAATCTTCCATTTAGGTGTGTTTGAATAATTTACGGGAAGACTTTGAATATGAAAAAATCAGCTATCGCGTTAACTACTGCTTTATTAATGATCGGTTCAGCTTATGCAGCAGAACCTACTGATACAACTACAACGTCTACAACTGGTGGTGCTACTGGCGGTGCTACTGGTGGTGCAATTGGTGGTGTTACTGCTGGTATTGCAGCTGTAGCTGGATCAGTTATTGTTGCCGTTGCTGCAACAGCTGCAAACGACAGCAATTCTGAAGATGGTTCAGGTACAGGTTCTGGTACTACTACAACTAGTACAGGTACTGGCACAGGCACTACTACGACTTCAGTAACAAACTAATTCGTAAGCCTGTTAAAAAAGCACATTTTTTAATGTGCTTTTTTATTTTCTTTTTTTTGTCATAAAGCCAAAGCTTAAGGAACTGAGCTCGTATGCATTCCATTTTTCAAAAAAAAAGTCTACTCCCTTTGCTTTTCTTCTTCATCTTAACAGGCTGTAGCAACACCTTCGTACAGATTGGTGGCATGCTTAAAGAAAGCGTCGTAGGTTTCCCTGATGATAATGTCACTGTTGCCGAAATAGAACAAAGTCCTTATGCCAGCATCCACGTCAGAATCAATAACACAAATAGATCATATATCGTACTTGCATATGCTGAAGCCCCACAAACACTGCCATTAACCCGCATTGATTCTAAAAATATTGAGCTTAAATGGCTCTCAGCTGACAAAGGTTTGTTAGTGACGCGTAATGGTCGTTTATTGAAATCAGTAAATTTATTTGTTGGTAATCGCCTTAACATTAACAGCGAACAAACTGATCCTGTCGCTTTAGGCTTGCATCTAAGTAGTACACCAATGCAATGGCAAAGTACTATCGATTGGCAACCTGGTTATCATATCAATTATCAACAGCACTCCACCTTTAGTTTTGTTAGTGATGAAACACTCACTATCAATGATAAAACCGTAACGCTTAAAAAATTCAATGAGCATGTTGTCGTCGCTAAACTCGATATCGAATATGACAACCAATTTTGGATTGATGAATCGACGGGCAAAGTGATCAAAAGTTATCAAAAAATTGCCCCTAACTTACCCTACATAGAAATGACTCTTCTGAAGCCTTATGGATTTGAGGACGTGAAATGAAGCCGCTAATTCAATTATGTTCAGCTTTAATGCTATTAATTTGTAATTTACAACTTAGTTATGCCGAAACTGAAGTCACTGTTACTCAATCGGTATACAGTAACTCAACCGCATCATTAACATATGTTAGCCCACCACGCTTAGTACAAGTCATTCAAGATAGCTTATCAAATACTAACCTTTCTTCAGATCAATCTGCTCCTTTACCCATTTATTGGCTAGGAGCAGGCTTGTATGATTTCAGTACAGAAGCGGCTTTTTTTAGACAGCGACAATTGGTGCTTAATTCCCTTAAAACACAATATAGTGATATGGGTAAGCCAGATCATATTCAGGCGTTAAAAACACTAGCGACATGGATTGCAAATAACCAATTTCTTCAACGTGAGTTTATTCCACTTGATTATGATGTGATTCGATTAAAAGAAGAACTGAACCCACTTTTACAAGGAAAATACTTACTCACGCTTCCTCGTAAACCTCAAGATGTGATGGTCTTAGGCGCCGTGACTCAAAATGGCTCGCAACCCTTCGTGGTGAGACAAAATGCTTCTCAATATATTGAGAATGCCATGCCATTAAATGCATCACAAAATAGCTTTGCCTGGCTGATTCAGCCAGATGGGCAAATAGAAAAATATCCTATTGCTTATTGGAACCAACAACATATCGATATTGCACCTGGGGCGATTATCTATCTTGATTTTGACGGTGTTAGGGATAACGAACAAGAGTTAAACCAACAAATTCTTGAACTTATAAGACATTGGATACGTTAACCATGAAGCAAGCAAAACAATCTGTCTTTTCTGTTTTAGCCATTTCATTCATGGTAAGCGGGATAGCTATTAGTACAACAGCGCACAGCGATGAACTATCAACGCCAAAACTGACACCTTCACAATATGATTTCGGTGGCGTGGGCCTCATTCAAATGCCGACGGGTAGAATGGCAGCTGAAGGCGAGTTTAGTGTCAGCGGAACCTTTAACGAAGATTATTATCACGGTGCATTATCACTGCAGTTATTTCCCTGGTTAGAAACCACTATTCGCTATACCCAAGTCCCCGATGTGCTCTACAGTGATGATCCAAGCTTTAGCGGTGATACCTATTACACCGACAAAGGTATCGACGTTAAATTACGTTTGTTGGAAGAAAGCTACTGGATCCCAGAGACCTCTATCGGCGTTCGCGACATCGGCGGTACCGGTTTATTTGATAGCGAATATATTGCTATGACAAAAGGCTTTGGCCCTTTTGATGCGACTGTTGGTTTTGGTTGGGGTTATATTGGCAACCGAGGTAATGTCACTGATACCAACAAACAATCATCGGTAGATTGCGCTCGAAATACAGGCTACAAGGGTAAAGGTGGCAATGTTGACTTTGAACGCTGGTTTAAAGGCTGTAGTGCCATTTTCGCCGGTATCGAGTACCAAACACCTTGGGACCCTTTGCGCCTGAAGGTGGAATACGATGGTAATGATTATAAGTCTGATTTTGCTGCATTACGCACGGGTAACGAGCTAAAACAAGACAGTCCTATCAACTATGGGATGCTATACCGTGTCAGTAATTGGGGTGACTTTAAACTCAGTTATGAGCGTGGCAATACCTGGACACTCGGTTTTAGTCTGGCGACTAACTTTAATACCTTAAAATCAAACTGGCGCGACACCCCAAAGCAACAGATTGAAGAGAAGCCCGATTTAGCCGATCGCAAAATTGACTTGCCGGAGCTTAACAAACAACTGGCTTTTGATGCTGGCTACAAAGGCGCCAAAATCTACATCAAAAATGATGAGGTTACCGTTGTTGCGACGCAAACGAAATACCGTGATAGGAAATATGCTCACGATCATGCTGGCCGAATTTTAGTTAATCATTTCCCACAAGCAAAAACCTTCAAAATAATTGAAGTTGCGGGCCATTTGCCGACCACTGAAACCCATATAGATGCAAAGCAATTTACCAATGCGGTGCAACATAACTACATCAATGCAAAAGTAGCAGACAGTACAACAGTTGTAGAACCGACATTACCCTCTGAAGCACCTGATTGGGACACGCCTAATCAATGGAATTATGGTTTTGCACCAAAGATAGTTCAATCTTTTGGTGGTTCGGAAAACTTTTACTTATTTAATGTTGGCATCAATGGCGGCGCGAGTCGCTGGCTGACTGAGAATATTGAAGTTAGTAGTTCAGTCTACATCAACCTGTTTGATAACTACGATCAGTTTAAATATCAAACACCACCTGATGGTACCGATCTTAAACGAGTTAGAACGCTAGTGAGACAGTATGTTTCTGATACACCGGTACGTGTTGATAACTTGCAGTTAACCTGGCTCGATAAACTCAGTGAAAATATCTACGCGCAAGCTTATGTGGGCTACCTCGAAATGATGTTTGGTGGTGTGGGTGGTGAAGTACTCTATCGCCCAATGAACGGCGAATGGGCTTTTGGTGTTGACGCAAACTACGTCAAACAACGCGACCCTGACAATATATTCGGTTTTTTTAATAAAGAAATAAACTTTGATGCTGAATCTGGGAGTGAGTATCGAGCTCAAACTGGTACGTTTACCGGCCACGCCAGTGTTTATTACCAGCCAAGCTGGTTCGATGATGTGTTGCTTAAAGTCAGTTACGGTCAGTATTTAGCGGAAGATCGTGGTGTGACTGTCGATTTCTCTAAACAATTTGATAGCGGCGTAATCGTTGGTGCATTTGCATCGAAAACGAACTTATCTGCCGATCAATTTGGCGAAGGCAGCTTTACTAAAGGATTCTATATTTCAGTTCCTTTCGATGCGATTTTACCGACACCAGTATCAAATCGAGGCAGTCTAGCGTGGCAACCATTAACCCGAGATGGCGGTCAAAAACTGGGTCGCAAATTTGAGCTTTATGGTGGCACAGATGCCAGAGCGCCTTGGTTGAACAAACCAAGTACCGTGAAATAACCAACCTTTACACTTCATAATAAAAAGGCAGAACTTTTACGTTCTGCCTTTTTTATATCTTTTCTGAATCATCGTTTCTTGTCAATAATACCAATCAGGATAAATAAGTGTTCAGAGATTGCGTAGGAAAAGTTGCTTAGAATAAGGCAGAAATTGCAGTGAGTTAGTTGTTCTACCTTCAAAATTTCTAACGACGTTATAAGCGATTTTAACCAGTAAGAATGATCACATTTTTGTGCTGATTGGTATAACTAGGACTTATCGTATTTCTCAATATAATCCACGATTCTCTCCGATGCCAAGCCGTCAGTAGGGCCTACGTGCTCTTGAGTATATTGCAGTCTATTTACTTGGTAAGACTGCGGGTTAGCCAGTTGTTCAGGAATAGCTTTGATTAGCGACTTATATTTTTCTACATGCAACCCAATACCGTTATACAGCACATTATCTTTACCAAAACGTTTTTCAAATCGATACTTAAAAATCCCTCGATAAGACCATTTTAATTTAAAAAAGTTACACACAATCACAGGTCTGTCTACCGCAGCAAACTCAAACAATGTACTAGACGCCTCACTCAACAAAATGTCTGCGTGTTGAATAAAGGGGAGTAAAGATATGTCGTTTTCATTGGCGACATAAACATTTGAATATGCTGACCATTTAGCTAATTTAGCACGTTGGTTAGCATACTGTTTCCTCACCTGTGTTAGCGAATGAGGCTTAATTAGGATGTTATATTCTTTAAAATCATCGGGCCAATTATCAGGAAAGCACTCTAAAGAGCTTGGATTAAACGTCGGTGCATATAAGATGGTTTTTTTGCTGGTATCTAAGCCTAATGCCGTTAAATCGAAGCCCAAATCTTGATGTTTAAATAACGGGTCTAGCTTACAAAATCCCACTTCAATAAAATTATCATTTGGATAGTATTGTTTGATTTTTGCTAGCCGCAGCGAGCCCTCTATAAACCTCACTGTCATTGGTGTAATAGATTTATGATAGTACGAAGGCTTAGGTCCAACACCGTGGCCTAATTGCGCCGTTTTAGAATATTGATGTACTGAATCTAGGTGAGGAAATTGATTACCAAAAAATATCCAATCCGGTTTTATCGTCAAATAAACTTGCTCAGCTTCTTGAGTATCAGTGACCCAAATACATTCGACACCGACCTCATCAAATGTTTTTGCCAGTGCTTCTTGGTCATTTTTATTGCTATAACACACTAATTTTACCGTGTGACCTCGATGCATTAACTCTTGAATAACGGGCATATACTGCGGGATGTAGTACACATTTAATGTATCGAAAACGATAAACATAATACTCTCTTAATCTTTGACGGATCGGAAAACAGGCTGCCTTGATGCAGCAAAAGTAGATTATAACAACTTAACAACAAATTGTTATCTCTATGAAAGCGACTTATGACAGGCATCTAAAAATAGCTTTGAAACACATAAATATTAAGATAGCGCTTGAATTATCCTGACTTAGATAGACTCATAGATTCTGATAAATTAAGATATAAGCAAATTTTAGAACGATAAAGCCTTAGCATGCCACAATCTACTTTACGAAAATTTGATTATCCACAGAGCTTAATTAAGTCATATCACCATTGGTATTTGTTACTCAGACCAGATCAACCGACTCTTGGTTCAATGGTTTTAGTGTGTAAAGAAAATGTTCACCAATACTCAGGCATTTCAGCAGAAGCGGCTAATGAACAAAAACACATTATTTCTGATATTGAAAGCGTGTTAAAACACCGGTTTGACTGTCACAAAGTCAATTATTTGATGCTAATGATGGTTGATCCTGCGGTGCATTTTCATATCATCCCGCGATACGAGTTCCCGATAGAGTTTTGTGGTAAAGAATTTACCGACAGCCAATGGCCTAAAGCTCCAAGCTTAGTGGATGAATTACAACTCGACGCCATCTTTAAAGCAGAACTATTAAAAACCCTAAAAAGTGATTTTGCTGCAATAGAGCCATCAAACAAGCCAACATCAAATAAAATGTACCGCAGAATGTATACCTCAGGCTGCTTTGATATCTTTCATCAAGGGCATTTAAATATATTAAAAAGCACCAAGGCTTTATGCGATTATTTGATTGTTGGAGTCTCGACAGATGAACTTATTGAGCAATCTAAAGGACGCCCACCAATCATTCCATTTGAAGAGCGTATTTCGATTTTAGAAGCCAACCGATACGTTGATGAAGTCATACCTCAAATAGATAAAGACAAACAGAAAGTCGTTGATGAATATCAAATAGATGCGATTTCAGTGGGTTCAGACTGGAAAGGGAAATACCCTGAAGTGAGCTGTGAGATGGTCTATTTTGACTACACCCCTAACGTAAGCTCGACCGTATTAAAACAAAAGCTTAATATTACCCCTAAATAAAGTATCGCCTAATTAGATCCTTTAATATGATAGAGCGCCACAGATTGTGGCACTCTATTAACGCGACCAATGTAAACCATCAAACCTTATAACTTCCAATAACCTAATGCTTTTCTCATTTTTAGGTTTCTTATAATATTGAATGGCTTACGCTTTAATCCCGCTAAACCATTGTCGATTAACTTATCTGTTTCAGCCAATACTCGCTCACTAGAGCGACCATCACGATTTGGGTGTATACGATCGCAATATCGTTGAATTTCTTCAAGTAGTTCTGGTGGCTTACTCAAAGCGTTTTCAATAGCGGGCTCTAGTTCATCAACATCACTAACGTTCAGAAGATGTGGCCAATTAGTCTTATTATTAAAAGTAACCACAGGCTTGCCTTGCAGAAGAAACATAATAAGCACTGAAGATGTATCACATAACATAACATCAGCTTCTTTTAACAAAGGCAGAACATTGTCAGTTTCAATAAAGGATAAATTATCACTCTCTAACTGCTTGTACTTGTTAACAATCTCTTTGCTCATTTTAGGGTGAAATTGAACGATCCACCTCCAGCGCCCATCTTGAGCCATCTGTTTCACTTTGTCGAAAACAATAGGTGCACATGTAAATCGTGGTGAAAAAGTCGAGCAGAAAAGAATTACCGGTCGCTCATCATTTTTGATCAGCACTGAGGTGTCTGTATCATTTTCAAATAATGGATCGAGCGTTGGCCAACCCGTTTCGACGACATTAAAAGTACCATGTTTATTAGCTAATATTTCAAATGGCAATGTAGAGTCAGGGCCTTGAGTACAATATAGATCAAAACAATTACGAATATTAAAATGATCACTTCGCCCTAAACTATCAACTTTTCCAGAATCAAAACCATGAAACACTCCAACTTTTACCCCTGGAATAAAACTAGGTACCACATTGCCCGGCACAAATACCGCATGCGGCTGCCATTGAATCGTATCTTCTATCGTCAATAATCGCTGCTCTGTAGGTTTAAGAAACTTGTCAGCAACTTGATCTCCCATTAGAAACCATCTCACCTCATCCCCACGCGCTAAAATGATCTTTTGCAATGGTCTTAATATCGCGTAAGAATAATTTTGTGAAATGTAGAATAAATAGCGTTTCTTACTCATATAAACTGTTTCCCTTCCACAATACTTAAGCACGATACGCTGAGTATGTTGGTTTTTTAATAAAAATGAATATCACAGCAAAGCAAATGTAACTCTATCAACCGTCACCCTGACTGGAGTATTAATCGCTAACTCATGCCATGATCAGCCATGAGTTTTTTCATGTTTTGTATCACATCATCAGCTTCTATCATCGCCATTAAATGCTCACCTTTTGCGCGAGTCCCCCACTTAACTTCAGCAGAAAACTGCTTGGCGATGACTTGCGGATAAACACTCACTGTATATTGACGAAAATGATAAGGCCCAGTTCGCCCGGGGTTAGAATGTGCATACAAACCAATCACAGGGGTACCTTGAGTCACCGCCATGTGTAATGGACCAGTATCAGGGGCTAGCACCAAGCTTGCTTGTTTTAACACGGCTAATAATTGGGTTAAGGTTGTTTTGCCCACTTGATTGTCGAAGGTGTGCTGACTATGAGACTGAATAACATCAGCGAGGTTTTTCTCTAATACTGTAGGCCCGCCGCATAACATGACTTTGAACCCTTGCGATATAGCATAATCAGCGGCGGCAGCATAACGCTCTGGTAACCAGTTGCGCTCTGCTTTACTGGCGGCGGCGCAAATCACCAATACTTTGTCACCACCAATCAGCTGGGCAGCAAAATTACTATCACTTTGCGGTACAGGAATATTCCAGCTTGGGCTTAAGTCTGTCACACCAATAGCCTTAGCAAAGCCCATAAAACCATCTAACACATGTGGCTCAGCGATAGGCTCAACAGCATGGTTGGTCACTAACCACTGGCCTTCTTTAGCCCGCGCTTTATCAAATCCGACCCGAATACGCGCCTTAATCATCAATGACGCGATTGTCGCCCGCAATGCCACTTGCATATGCAACAGCACATCAAATTGTTGACCTTTTAAATCACTGCGTAGCTGTGCATAACTGCGCCAACCTTTGGATTTATCGAAAATAACAAACTTGATACCCGGTAAATGCTTAAGTAATTGATACTCAACTTTGCCGATCACCCATGTGATAGCTAAATCTGGATAATGCTTTTGAATTGCTTGAACCATCGCCACGGCATGACACACATCGCCTATAGCAGACAAACGCAGTAAACATAATGAACGTATCGAACTAAAGTCAGCTTTCATTGAATATCCAATATGCGTCAGTGAAAAAGATGGAAGGAATGCAAGTGAGTGATCTTAAGGTATAATGTTATTTCGATCCACAATCAAGCCCGTGCTATTTGATAATTAGATGCAAATAAAAACTACCCAGCAAGGCCATATCGCCTGGTGCGAACCCAGTGCCGCTACCCTAACGCCGCAAGATTTCTCTGTGGATGTTTGGCAAACCAAAGCCGCAGTTGTAGGCCAGTCTAAAGGTCGCTATACCACGTGGTTTGTCAAAACGGACTCATCACAAACCTGGGTATTACGCCATTATTGGCGCGGCGGATTGATAGGTAAGTTTAACCGCGACAGTTATCTATACACCGGCCTTAAGCAAACCCGTGCAATGGCGGAATTAGCGATTCTAGAAACGCTTTACCAAGAAGGCTTTGCGGTACCGAGGCCCATCGCTGCCCATGTTGCACGTTCAGGCTTATGCTACAACGCCGACATTATTATTGAGCATGTTGCTGGCGCTAAAGATTTAGTGGCCTATTTAAGTCAGCAGCCTATGGATGAGCAACAATGGTATGCACTTGGGCAAACAATTGCTAAGTTTCACTTACGTGGCGTATATCATGCCGACCTTAATGCCAAAAATATCTTATTAGCACATGAGAAATTTTATTTAATCGATTTTGACCGCGGCGAGTTACGTCAACCCAACGCAAGCTGGCAACAAGCTAACCTAGACAGATTATTACGCTCATTTAATAAAGAGCAAGGTAAGCTACCTAGCCTGGCGTTTTCACAGCAATGTTGGCAACAGCTACTTGATGGTTACCGGAGTCTACACCCTATTTAGATCATTAAATGATTGCCAAAGTGAATCGATAAACGAAAATTGTTTCGCCAATGCGCCTCGGTTTTGCGTCACTACCGCTAACGCGGCTGTCGATGCTTGTTGGTATTGATTGTCGTTATTCCACTTAGCCGCTAATACTTGAGCAAGATCGTCGGCTCCGGCAACACACTGCAATCCACCTGCATTGGCAAGTAACTCAGTAATTTCAGCAAAATTCCAATGATTAGGGCCTACGTATACAGGTAAGCCCATCGCTGCGGGTTCTAGCGGATTATGCCCACCGCCCTCAATTAATGTGCCCCCCACAAAAGCTTGATCGGCTGCGCCATAGAGCATTAATAATTCCCCCATGGTATCGCCGAGTAACACTTGAGTATCAATACTGACGTCATCATTCATACTACGACGGGCCAGCTTAAAACCGGCTTGAGTAATGGTAATAGCCGCTAAATTAAATTGTTCTGGATGACGAGGCGCCATAATCAGCAATGCATCAGGAAAACTGACTAACAGCTGTTTATGCGCAGCTAAAATGGCATCAAACTCTCCGGGGTGAATGCTGCCAGCAACCCAAATAGGTTTATCTGTACGCTGCCATTGGTTTCGAGTTTCTATCGCCTGTTGTTTTTTATCGGGGTCAATTGTGAGGTCAAACTTAAGGCTGCCACAAACGTGTATTTTTTGCGCTTGAACGCCCAAGGCAATAAAACGTTCAGACTCAGCCTGCGTTTGCACCAATATCACATCTAACAGCTTTAACATTGGGGCTGATAAACGTGGCTTGCTGGCATACTTGTCAGCAGATTTTTTTGACAATCGTGCATTGGCCAATATCAATGAGGCCCCTTGCTGTTTAGCAAAACAAAGTAAGTTAGGCCATAACTCTGTCTCCATAATAACCATATGTTTAGGCTGTATTTGGCGCAAAAAACGCTTAACTGCGTATGCAAAATCAAAAGGTAAATAACAATGTTGCACCGAGTCCCCAAAGGCTTTTACTACTTCTGCAGAGCCTGTTGGGCTGGTTGTGGTCACGGTAAAGGTATATTGCGGATATTGCGCCATGAGCCTTCTTATCAACGGAATGGCCGCTAAGGTTTCCCCCATCGATACGCTATGCACTAACACATCCGTTGGCTTTAATTTGGCAAAACCAAAGCGCTCAGACCATCGACGACGATAATCTGGACTTTTAATCGCTCGAAAAGCCAAATACATGACAACCAGAGGAAATAGAAGATACAAAATGAAAGAATAAATGGTACGGTTCATAACAGAAGAGTCATCGATTTTTGCTTGTCAGATAAACACAATGTTAACATACTCATATTGAGTCGGCTTAATGAAATGTTATCGCTGTAATAAGCCAATACCCTAAGCTAATAATGAATATGGAAATCATATGAAAACCCGCGACAAGATCGTTTTTGCCAGTCTAGAACTGTTTAACGAACACGGTGAACGTAGTATTACCACCAACCACATCGCCGCTCACTTAGGCATTAGTCCGGGTAACTTGTATTATCACTTTCGCAATAAAGAAGACATTATCAACTCAATCTTCGCCCTATACGAAAGTCACTTAGAGTCGGGCTTTAAAGCCTATGATGATGTGCCCATTACTATCGAATTATTAATGGGTTACTTTGACGCCATGTTTTATACTTTGTGGCAGTTCCGCTTTATGTACGCCAACTTAGCCGATATTTTAAGTCGCGATGATGCGCTCAAAAAACGTTACCTACATGCACAACAACAAGTGCTCAATCGCTCGAGTGATATTTTGCGTAAGCTGAAAAAAGATGGCTTTCTTGATGTTGACGACAACAAAGTGACCGCACTAGCTGACACCATAAAAATGATGGTGAGTTTTTGGATTAGCTATCAGCTAACCCAATCGAGCACATCGAGTATCACTAAAGCAACCTTGTATGATGGCCTATTACGGGTGTTGATGATATTCCAGGCTTATGAAACGCCAGCATCGTCGGCAACGTTTAGCCGATTAGAACAACATTATCTCGACATCGCCAGCCAAGAGCGCCATCAAGCCGCGTAATAAAAGTTGACGTGCAAGCCATACATTACGCGCATGGCAATGCCTTTCAATCCGCCAATATCCGACTACAATTGTGCTCTGATATGTGCGGGTTTTCTTTGCGCTACTTCCAGCAATAAAACCCCACTATTACAGTTGTTAACGATTAGTTTTTTTAATGTGAACAATCACTAGCCCTAATCTAATTCATGTTGGTCTGACGACTAAAAAAAACGCTGTGGAGCGGCAAAAATAAAGGTTAGAATGCCAATAACTCCAAAACACCCTTCAATTACAGCGGTGTTTTACTGCGTGATTTGGATAAGCATAATAACCATATTTAGGAGAACACAGGTGGCATCTACCTCTTTTTACGACCGTATCAATCAACAAATTGTCGATGTTAAAGCCGACGGTTTATACAAAAGTGAACGCATCATTGCTTCTGCACAGCAAACAGCCATTGAAGTAAATCACGAAAAAGTGATTAACTTTTGTGCCAACAACTATTTAGGCTTAGCCAATCACCCAGAGCTTATTCAAGCTGCCAAAGCCGGCTTAGACAGCCATGGTTTTGGTATGGCATCTGTGCGTTTTATTTGCGGAACTCAAGACACTCACAAACAATTAGAAGCAAGCCTGAGTGAATTTTTGGGCATGGAAGATACTATCCTTTATTCTTCATGTTTTGACGCTAACGCTGGTTTATTCGAAACCTTATTAGATGCAGAAGACGCGATTGTGTCTGACGCCTTAAACCATGCTTCTATCATTGACGGTGTGCGTTTATGTAAGGCCAAACGTTTCCGTTATGCCAACAACGACATGGCTGACCTTGAAACGCAATTAATTGCCGCTCAAGCTGCTGGCGCGCGTAATATTTTAATTGCCACCGACGGCGTATTTTCAATGGACGGCGTTATCGCCAACCTCAAAGGTGTGTGTGATCTTGCCGATAAATATGGCGCACTGGTGATGGTTGATGATTCACATGCTGTTGGCTTTATTGGCAACAATGGCCGAGGCACTCATGAATACTGCGATGTAATGGACCGTGTAGACATTATTACCGGTACGTTAGGTAAAGCATTAGGCGGTGCTTCAGGCGGATTTACCGCAGCCAAAAAAGAAGTGGTTGAATGGTTACGCCAGCGCTCGCGCCCTTACCTATTTTCAAACTCATTAGCGCCGTCAATCGTTAGTGCCTCAATTCACGTGCTTGAAATGCTTAAAACAGGCCAAGCTTTACGTGAAGCAGTATGGGAAAACAGCCGTTATTTCCGTGAGAAAATGTCAGCTGCAGGCTTTACTTTGGGCGGCGCCGACCATGCGATTATTCCGGTCATGATTGGCGATGCCAAACTGGCCAGTGACTTTTCAAACAAGTTGCTTGCTGAACATATCTACGTAATCGGCTTTTCGTTCCCTGTGGTACCAAAAGGCCAAGCGCGTATTCGCACCCAAATGTCTGCTGCACATACTCGCGAGCAACTAGACCATGCTATCAGCGCCTTTACCCGTATCGGTAAAGAAATGGGTATTATCTAACTCGCTCACGTCAATAAGCTCGGGAATATTAGGTTACTAAGATGAAAGCATTAAGCAAATTAAAGCCTGAAGAAGGCATCTGGATGGTTGATGCACCAAAACCAGAAATGGGTCATAACGATCTATTAATTAAAATTCGTAAAACCGCTATTTGCGGAACCGACGTGCATATCTACAACTGGGACGAATGGTCACAAAAAACCATTCCAGTGCCTATGATTGCCGGCCATGAATACGTGGGCGAAGTGGTCGACATGGGCCAAGAAGTGCGCGGCTTTGCCATTGGCGACCGCGTCTCTGGTGAAGGCCACATTACCTGTGGTTATTGCCGTAATTGTCGTGGTGGTCGTACTCATTTATGCCGTAATACTTCTGGCGTAGGCGTAAACCGTGATGGTGCCTTTGCTGAGTATCTAGTATTACCGGCGTTTAATGCGTTCAAAATCCCAGCAGACATCTCTGATGACTTAGCCGCCATTTTTGATCCATTTGGTAATGCAGTGCATACCGCCTTGTCATTTGATTTAGTTGGCGAAGATGTATTAATTACCGGTGCTGGCCCGATTGGTATTATGGCAGCAGCCGTGTGTAAACATGTAGGTGCACGTCATGTTGTCATTACTGACGTTAACGAATACCGTTTAGATTTAGCCCGTAAAATGGGCGCGACTCGCGCGGTGAACGTGGCCAAAGAAAGCTTAAAAGATGTGATGAAAGATCTCGGCATGACCGAAGGGTTCGATGTCGGCTTAGAGATGTCTGGTGTACCGTCAGCATTTCACGCCATGTTAGACACCATGAACCATGGTGGCAAAATTGCCATGCTGGGTATTCCAGGTGGCGAGATGGCCATTGATTGGAGCAAAATCATTTTTAAAGGCTTAATCATCAAAGGCATTTACGGCCGTGAGATGTTTGAAACCTGGTATAAAATGGCCAGCTTAATCCAATCAGGCTTAGACTTAACCCCAATCATTACGCACCATTTTAATGTGGATGATTTCCAGCAAGGCTTCGATGCAATGCGCTCTGGTCAATCTGGCAAAGTGATTTTAAGCTGGGATTAATCCCCAAGATTATACAGTCGGCACTCTCAAGGGGTTGTATTTATACAGCCCCTTGTTGCAAACTGGCTTCCATACAAACGCTTTCTGTAAACTTTTTATAGGTAATACCATGTCTGGTTTTAAACACTTGTCTGTTAATGAGCTAATCCATATGTCTGAGGCATCTAACGAGGTGCAGGTTGTTGATATTCGTGACGCAGCTAGCTTTGCAGCAGGCCATATTCAACATTCCGTTAATTTAACCAACGAAAACTTAGCCCACTATATTGCAGCTGCAGATATGGATAAGCCGCTTGTGGTTGTGTGTTATCACGGCATGAGCAGCCAAAGCGCGGCAAGTTATTTAAATGAGCAAGGCTTTGATGACGTCTACAGTCTTGACGGTGGCTTCAGTGCCTGGAGCCTCGCCAACTCATGATAGAAATAGGCCAACTTCCTAACGCCCGCGCTGCGCAAGCATTTATTGATTACCTTAAAGGGTTGAACATTCAATGCCATGCTGTGCAACATGCCCAAGGTGTTGGCCTAATCATTAGCAATCCTGCAGATGAACCACAAGCGCGTGCGGAGCTCGAGCTGTTTGCTAAAAATCCCTATGACAGCAAATATTTACAAGCCTCATGGGACAATGGTGACACCTCAGCAAAGTTTAACTATGGCCCAGGCGCTAAAGGATTGCTGCAACAATTTTTAAGCGGTGCAGGCCCACTTACACTCATTACGTTTTTTGCTTGTGTCGCGGTATTTGTAGGGATGAATCTAGGCTTTGCTGACGCAATATACACTCAACTATCGTTTTTCAGCGCCGTACCACAAAGTGACATAAGCCAAATATGGCGTTTGTTTACCCCAAGTTTAATGCACTTTTCTGCCATGCATATCATCTTTAATTTACTGTGGTGGTGGTATTTAGGTGGCAAAATCGAAACCAACATTGGCACAAGGCCATTGCTATTTTTACTGCTTGTTGCTGGCACCTTACCGAGCGTAGTGCAGTTTTATATGACGGGGCCAAACTTTGGCGGCTTGTCTGGCGTAGTTTATGCTGTAGTAGGATACACCTGGTTAATGGGCATTCGAAAACCTAGCTGCGGCATTCGTTTACCACAGGCGTATATGGGTTTTATGATGATATGGTTAGTGCTTGGATTCACTGATTTACTCGGTATGCCAATTGCGAATGGCGCCCACATCGGCGGTTTACTCGTCGGCCTGGCACAAGCACTGTTTGACAGCCGTAAACTACAGCAAAACAGCCAATAGCCTCAAACAAAAAACCACCTTAATCGATGGTTTTTGTTTTAACAACAGCAACCATTAATCAATCATTTCAATCACTTTATTAACTAGTTTTTCAATACCTACATGGGCTTCTAAAATCGACGTTGCCAACATATATGCAGGCGTGCTCACCACTTTATGCACTTCATCCACCACAATATCATCCACCTTAACCGCCTGATGTAAGCCTCCCATCTCATTAAATGCCTGCGCGGTATCACTGTCGTTACCAATAGTCCCCGTCACACCTTGACCGTAAATCAGTGGGATCATCACCGGAGAAATACACACAAAACCAACCGGTTTACGGGCGTTGGCAAAATCACGAATAAAGTTTTCCACAATCGGGTTGATATGGCAGCGGCTACCCGTTGTTGCAAAATTTGATAAGTTTTTCGCCGCGCCAAAACCACCAGGGATCACTAACGCATCGTAATCATTGACATCTAAATGGCTGGCATTAAGCACTTCTCCACGCGCAATACGGGCAGATTCGACCAATACATTACGGGTTTCGTCAGTATTGACCTCACCGGTTAAATGATTCACGACGTGCATTTGGGCAATGTCTGGGGCAAAACATTGATATTGTGCACCGGCACGGGTAATGGCCAGCAAGCTCAACACGGCTTCATGAATTTCAGTGCCATCAAACACCCCACATCCACTCAGTAACACGGCTATCTTTTTCATGTTATTCACCTTCATTTGTAATATAACGTTGGTTCTTCGGCTTAATGCCTTATGCAGTGACGCATTTGAATTGAGCGTTTAGTTGTACTGTTCATTGTACTTTTAATTGATAATGTAAAATTTACAACATAAATCCAACAAAACGGTTGATCTGATTAAAAATCGTGCTAACTTAGAACGTCAAATTTACCTGATGGGCTTTTTTTAGCCATAAAACATTATTAAAATTCATTGTGGCTTAACTGACATCAATAAAAAAGTCCACAAATTAGTTATATTTATTGAAATTAATAAATAGCTCACAAAAATAAAAATAATAAATAAAATTCAACAGGTTACTGATTTCATTTCAAGCCGTAAGAAAATCTATCCAGCAACGTTGATTATTTCACTCACAGACTTATCCACAGGCTGCGGGTCATTTTTCGTCGATAAAATTCAACATTTTACCCTGTAACCACATAAGCTAAACTCACCAACCGTGCGGCTTGTCGGACCATTAATCTCTTCCTCACTTAAAGAGATAAATTGGCGACAATCTCACAAGTACCTTGAGGTGCTGTGGGTATAATGTCATCCTATCAGTCTCGCAAAATACACAATACGAAAAATCAAATTATGCCAACAATTCCGAATAATCCGCTTATCCTCGTCGATGGTTCTTCTTATCTTTATCGCGCTTATTATGCGCCGCCTCATTTAACAAATTCAAAAGGTGAAGCGACAGGTGCGGTTTATGGCGTTGTTAACATGCTTCGGAGTTTATTGAGCCGTTATAGCCCTAGCCATATTGCAGTGATTTTTGATGCTAAAGGCAAAACTTTCCGTAACGACATGTATGGCGAATATAAAGCGCAACGCCCACCTATGCCAGATGATCTTCGCAGTCAAATAGAACCGCTGCACCGTATTATTCACGCAATGGGCTTACCACTGATTAGCATTTCAGGTGTTGAAGCAGATGACGTCATTGGCACCATAGCCTTACAAGCGAGCAAAGAAGGCCGTGCTACGTTAATCAGTACTGGCGATAAAGACATGGCGCAGTTGGTCAACGAACACGTCACCTTAATCAATACCATGACCGACACCATCATGGGCCCAGAAGAAGTGAAAACTAAATTTGGCGTTGGCCCAGATCGCATTATCGATTTCTTAGCATTAATGGGCGACAAAGCCGATAATATACCCGGCTTGCCTGGTGTGGGTGAAAAAACCGCATTAGCCATGTTAACTGGTGTTGGCAGTGTGGCGCAGCTACTTGCCGATCCACAAAGTGTGGTAGCGGTAGGCTTTAGAGGCTCAAAAACCATGCCCGCTAAAATTATCGATAATGCCGATATGCTTAAGCTGTCATACGAACTTGCCACCATCAAAACAGATGTTGAGTTAGGACAAGACTGGCACCAACTTAATGTTAAACCTCAAGACCGCGATGAACTCATTAAATGCTTTGGTGAAATGGAGTTTAAGCGCTGGTTAGCAGAAGTATTAGACAACAAGCAACCCGCTGGCACTGTTAGCCAGGACACCGATGAAGAAATCACTGTATCTGCGCCTATAGAAACAGAATATGAAACCATCCTCACCGAAGATGCATTAAATAAATGGATAGCCGAGCTTAGCAAAGCTGAACTGATTGCTGTTGATACTGAAACCACCAGTCTCAATTACATGGAAGCCCAGCTTGTGGGATTATCCTTTGCCACTCAGGCAGGCAAGGCTGCATATCTGCCATTAGCCCATGACTACCTGGATGCCCCACAACAATTAGATAAAGCCGCAACACTAGAAAAACTGCGTCCTATTTTAGAAGGTAAAATGCCACAAAAAGTGGGCCAAAATCTAAAATATGACATGAGTATTTTAGCCAATGCCGGCATTAAGCTTGGCGGCGTACGCTTTGACACTATGCTTGAGTCATATGTATTTAACTCGGTGGCATCACGTCATGATATGGATGGCTTAGCACTCAAATACTTAGGCCACAAAAATATCAGTTTTGAAGAAGTTGCAGGTAAAGGGGCCAAACAGATCACCTTTAATCAAGTTGACTTAGCGACTGCTGGACCATACGCCGCAGAAGATGCCGATATCACGCTCCGTTTACATGAGCATTTATGGCCTCGCTTAGAAAAAGAATCAGAATTAGCCTCAGTATTTAACGAATTAGAATTACCGTTAATGCAGGTATTGTCAGACGTCGAACGCCAAGGCGTGTTGATCGACTCAATGCTACTGAGTCAGCAAAGTGGTGAACTGGCCAAAAAACTCGATGACCTTGAAAATAAAGCGTATGAAATTGCCGGCGAAAAGTTTAATCTCGCATCACCTAAGCAGTTGCAAACGCTATTTTTTGAAAAGCTTAACTACCCAATTAAAAAGAAAACCCCGAAAGGCGCGCCTTCAACTTCTGAAGAAGTGTTAGTAGAATTAGCACTAGACTATCCGCTGCCTAAAATTATTCTTGAGCACCGTAGCCTGGCTAAACTAAAAAGCACCTACACAGATAAATTGCCGCTCATGGTCAATGCCACCACCGGCCGCGTTCATACCAGTTATCATCAAGCTAATGCCGCAACCGGGCGTTTGTCGTCTAGCGAGCCTAATTTACAAAACATCCCTATTCGTACCGAAGAAGGCCGCCGCATTCGCCAGGCCTTTATCGCACCAGCCGGGCGTAAAATTTTAGCGGCCGACTATTCGCAAATAGAATTACGCATTATGGCCCACTTATCCCAAGACAACGGCTTATTAACCGCGTTTGCGGCAGGTAAAGACATCCATAGAGCAACCGCTGCTGAAGTCTTTGGCGTTCACTTTGAAGAAGTGACTACCGAACAACGTCGCCGCGCGAAAGCGGTTAACTTTGGCTTAATTTACGGCATGTCTGCGTTTGGGTTAGCCAAGCAATTAGATATTCCGCGTAACGAGGCACAAACTTATATCGACACCTATTTTGCTCGCTATCCGGGTGTGTTGAAATATATGGAAGAAACGCGTGCTGCTGCGGCTGAGCAAGGTTATGTATCAACCCTATTTGGTCGACGCCTGTACCTGCCAGAAATCAACGACCGTAATGCAATGCGCCGCCAAGCCTCTGAACGCGCCGCGATTAACGCACCGATGCAAGGCACAGCTGCCGATATCATCAAAAAAGCCATGATTGCCATTCACCAGTGGATTAATCAAGACACGCAAGGTGAAATCACTCTCATTATGCAAGTACACGATGAATTAGTATTTGAAGTTGATGAAGCACAAGCTGACGCACTTAAAACCAAAGTGTGCGACCTAATGGCCCAAGCGGCATCACTTGATGTGATGTTACTGGCAGAAGCCGGTGTGGGCGATAACTGGGATGAAGCCCACTAATCCACATTAAGCTTATCACTGACATTTTGTAATGTATTAACTCACCCATCCACAATGCCGTATTTGATAATACGGCATTGTTGTTTATTGTACTGGCCGGTAAGGACACAAATGAAGTGATACCTTCGTCGTTGCAAACCGCGAATTGTCTTCAATAAGCCGGACTCTACAAACCTGCACACTATTTTTACAAAAATTTCTTTCGTTAAAAATAAGCGCCATGCGGATGGTTATAAATCTTAACGACTTTGTAAAACACTCAACAATCCACACGACATGGTTAACAATTAAGCAAAATTTTGTAGTGACAATCACAGTTATTGTTACTTTTTATGAAAAACAGTTTTTCATTTTAAGGCGAATGCGCTATTATCTCAGTCGTAGGGTACAGAGGTTAAGATGTTCAATCTTTCAAACCTTTATTTCACTAGCAATAGTGACTAGCCAAATTCGGCGCCCCAGCAACTTAGGTTGCTGGGGCTTTTTTTTGGTTTTTTTTCGTACCTAAAAATATTTAGAGTAAATACTTTAACTTTGATAAAAAAGCAGTTATTCTATGGTTATTGAGGGTCATCAAATTGAGTTGGTGGCACTTGAGTCTTGTTGAATTTAGCTTCTCCCCAAAAGAGCTAATTTTTGTACCGATAGCCTCTTGGTTGTCGGTTTTTTTTTGCCTCAATTTCTTCATCCGAATTTTTACATAAAAAAACCGACATAAAGTCGGTTAATTCAAAAACATGCCAGCATTACATCAGAGGCTATTCTTGTTCGGTTTGCTCACGTAACGCTTTTTGCTCAGCCAACCATGTAGGATGGCACCATTCATTCAAAATACTCAGCACTTTAGGCTTACCCGTGCCTTTCAGTGACGAAAACGGCTCAATTTGTACCTTGTCACTAAACTCACCTAACGCTTTACGTACATCATTAACGGTTTTCATCTTGACGCTTTGGGTCAACTTATCTGACTTAGTCAACAGCGCTAACACCGGAATATGGCTTAATACCGCCCATTCAATCATCTGCATATCGAGATCTTTCAGTGGATGACGAATATCCATTAACACCACAACACCACTTAAACAGGCGCGTTTTTGCAAGTATTCGCCTAATGCTTGCTGCCATTTATTTTTTAATGCCAATGGTACTTGGGCAAAACCGTAACCCGGCAAATCGACTAAACGACGGTCGGCATCTAATTCAAATACGTTAATCAGCTGAGTACGACCAGGCGTTTTACTGGTTCTGGCTAAGCTTTTTTGCTCTGTTAGTGCATTTAACGCACTCGACTTACCCGCATTTGAACGGCCAGCAAACGCAATCTCAACCCCGATATCCCCAGGTAGATACTGATCTAAATGTGCAATATCTGGCGCACTGATTAAAAATTTTGCCTTACGGAAATCGATACGAGATTCGGTCACTAGTCACTCCAATTTAATTACTTTCAGTAAACGCATTACCATAAATGTTTAACAATTGCTTACTTTTGCACGTTTTCGTGTAAAATATTAGCTTGATCACATTATATACCCAAGTAACGCTGATATGTGTGATGTAGTAATATTTGATCTCGTTCTACTCGAACGACGTAAACTACATCATTAGCGCTTGGAAAAACTATTTTACCACGCTTGCGGGTCTTCCTAGTAAGCTCAGGACAATAAATTAACAAGAAGTTGGAACGCCATGAAAAAGTTAGCTCTTGCGCTGTCTGTAGTAGCCACTATGTCATCACCTGCTATGGCTGAAGGTAATGCTGAAGTCGGCAAAACTAAAGTAATCGTATGTTCTGCCTGTCACGGTGTTGACGGCAATAGCATGATCGATATGTACCCAAAAATTGCAGGCCAACACCCTGCATATCTTGAAAAGCAATTAACAGAATTCCGCGCTGCCATGCAAACGGGTGGTAAAGAAGGCCGTATGGACCCTATTATGGGCGGTATGGCAATGGGATTAAGCGATACAGACATTGCTGACATCTCTGCATTCTTTGCGAGTCAAACTCAATCAGCTAATCCAGCGGTTGAAGGGGCTGAAGCAGGCGAAAAACTATACCAAGGTGGCGACGCAGCTCGCGGCATCACCTCTTGTATCGCATGTCATGGCCCAGATGGTAGTGGCGCTGGCGCAGCTGGCTTCCCTATGATTGGTGGTCAACATGCTAACTACATCAAAATCCAGTTAACTAAGTTCCGTGACGGTACTCGTAACAACGATTTGAATGGCATGATGCAAGATGTTGCTAAAAAATTATCTGATGCAGATATCGAAGCATTATCTAAATATATTTCAACCATTAAGAAGTAATTAGCTTAATATTGAATAATAAAAAGGGCATTTAAATGCCCTTTTTTTACCACCCGAAGTTTACGTTTACGTCAACTTCACGGATTATTACTTGACACAGTTCACGGTTTTAGAGTTAAATACACCCCGTACCGAGGTAAACCCAACTGTTTGAACCATAAATCTAATAACATCAAGCAGATTTCGGACTGATACATTTAAGATATAAGAATAAAGAAAACACATAACAATAATAATTTAAGGCCACTCAACAATAATAATATGAGTCGCGGTTTCAATTTGAAATCCAGGTCGTAAAATTTGTAAGGAACAGACCGACTGGTCAATTTGCTATTTAGCACTGCCTTACACAACAGAGTAACCCTTTTGGTGTTATTTGAATGATTCAAATAACCGCAAATCCAACATATTGTTGAAGATGCGCCCACAAGAAGCTTACTCGAAGGTACATTAAAACAAGGATGGTTGACTGTTAGTCACAGAAGACAATTAGGATAATGATGCGTCATTGAAGACCATCTACGGAAGCTGTAGTCAGGACGGCGACAGAATATAAAAAAGCGTCAGAGATGACCAATAACAACTAAAAAAGCACGGAAAGCACAATAAAAGTTACGATCTGACCGGGATAGTCACATAGCAAGTACGGATACTTGGAATCAGAATAAGGTGCGTATAAGCACTGTTTTACGAGGTGGCAGTTTACTGCCACCTTTTTTTATGCTTTTTTTAGGGTTCTATCGTCTGCAAGTCTATTTCTACTAATATCATTGCGCGTTAGTAAATGATCTCTTAGCGAGAATTTAAAAGGGCTTAAACAAGGCGAATGACTGAATGAATAGTTGTTCTCTTTCGAAGTCATGCAACGCAGTGTAAGCCCTTTTAAAACTCGCCTGAAAGGAATGCACCAGCCGCTTTTGCTCTGCGTTCTCGCTATTTGAAAGGGAACAACCATTACTACATAGCAACGCCTTAATCAAAAACCGCTGGACGCATTCTGAGTGGTCACTTATTAATGTGGAATGGTATAATCTGCATTAGAATTTGGACATTGATATAATTTACTGTTATCACTATATATATTGTTTACTAAGGTGCTGCTGTCGTTAATGAGCCCATGCCCACTTTGTCATCATTCAGCTGCGTTTTTTGTGCAAGACAAAAAAAGAGCTTTCTACGCCTGCTCACAGTGCGGCTTAATTTTCGCTAATCCAAAATCACACCTTATGCCTAACCTAGAACGACAACGCTATGGTCGAGCGCAACGTTCCTCAAAACAAAAGCAATTATCACAATTTGTATTACCGTTATTACAACAAATCTCGCAACAACAAACAGGCAGTTTAACAGGGTTAAACTTTGGCAGAGTATTAGATGAAAAAAGCCAACAAACCATTACCGAGGCCGGTCATCGAGTTAATCAATACGACCCGTTCTTCGCAGCAGATCAATCTGTATTAAATCAAAGCTACGATTTTGTTTGCTGTTATCGCGTTTTTGAGCACTTTAGGCATCCATACCGAGAATGGAAATTACTCAATCAATTGATTAAACCTAATGGTTGGTTAGCCATTAGTACGCCATTGATGACCGACAAAGCCTTATTTGCAAAGTGGCACTATAAAAACAATCCCACTCATGTCAGCTTTTATCAGCAAGTAACATTCGAATATTTAGCCTCCAATAGCGATTTTGAGCTATTATTTGCATCGAAAGATCTGGTTTTGATGCAAAAATCGTCAAAACCTGATATAAAGCGCATCCATATTTAGTGCCTTATAGAAATTGCTCTGTAAGGACGTGTTTAGAAAACCTAACGAGAACATCATGGCTCGCAGTAAAAAAACTCGCAAAGGCGGCGAAAACGGCCCTAAGTTTGCCCCAAGAGTAAAAAAAGCCGATCGCAACACGGTCGATGGTAAGAAATCAGAAACGGGCCGTAAATCTGGCAGCCGCCACAATGAAGCTTTACTCAGTAAAGCATCAGGTAGTGGCGCAGCGGTAAAAAAAGATGCACGCCATGGCAGTAAAAAGCCGGTTGCATTAACATTGCCTAAATCAATTACAGAGCCATTAGTGGTTAAGCCTAAACAGCCTAACTTAACTGACGAGCAAAAGTTATTAAAGTTAGAAGACGATCCAAGACTGAATCAATTGCTTGATCAACTTGAAGAAGGTCGTGATCTTCCTGATGCTGATCAAAAGTGGCTAGACGTTCAATTAGATAAAATTGAACAGTTAATGCAACGCTTAGGCTTAACTGAAGGTGATGAGTCGCCAGCGCCAAGCCCTAAAAAGCAACTGACTGACGATGAGTTAATGAATCGTTTTGAATCGGGTGCCGATCTGCTAAAAGATTATCAAAAAGAAGACTAAACCACTCAATGAATTTCATTTGAATGGGATAAACTGGCGCACACCGAGTTGATTGGGTAAATACCAAATCAACTAGGTACGCGCCAGTTTTGTATTCAAAAAAGGATAAATTGTGCCAACAATCGCCATAGTTATTGCATTACTCATTATCATCGCCCTTGCCGCGTACGCTACTCACCTATTATTAACGCTTAAGCGTCGTACTGAGGCTAACCAACAAGCGCAAGCTGAACGTCAAGCCAAGGCAGAAGAGCGAAGACAACAAATCCTAACCGATATCCGCTATATTGCGGCGGCCATGCTAGAGGACCGTTGCGAGCTCTCTGAAGGTGTCGTACGCATCGGTAAATTGTTTGATGCATTATCAATGTCGGAACAAGTCGCCACTGATTTCCCTAATTTGTTCGCTCACTATGACATTATCAGAGACCATCCGATTATGGACGCACGCCAAGCGCTGCCTAAACAGCAACGGATGAAATTTGATTTTGAACGAATGAAATCAGAATCAGAGCGAGAACAAGTCATATTAGACGAAGCCAAACGTATTGCTGAATTTAATAAACCGACCACTCATTAACACTCCCTTAGCAACATCACTGCGGACGCGACTCACTTAGTCAGCCCGCAGCGTTCATCCTCATACACAATTGGCTAATAATGGGTTATATGCTTTAATCACTAAACGCACCGATTGGGTGCGAAAAACTAATAACAAGAAGCATAAATGCTCTGATTAGGACTCAATATGTTAACTACACTTTGCTCAGGATTACTGCGTCTACTGGGGTGGACGTTTGAAGGACAACTCGATAAAACTCAACCGTGCGTGATGATAGTCGGCCCTCATACCAGTAACTGGGATTTTATCATCGGTATTATGGCCCGCAGCGCATTAGGCACTAAAATCCACTTTTTAGGTAAACACCAATTGTTTATCGCCCCCTGGGGATGGTTATTTCGTGCAATGGGAGGCAGCCCTGTGGA
Organism: Shewanella sp. MF05913; assembly: GCF_059758095.1. NCBI lineage: Bacteria > Pseudomonadati > Pseudomonadota > Gammaproteobacteria > Alteromonadales > Shewanellaceae > Shewanella > Shewanella sp. MF05913. The sequence continues at coordinate 118,424 of NZ_JCAYNT010000009.1, read as the reverse complement.
TAGACGCAAACATAACAATTTAGTAGATGCCGCTGCCCAACTGTTTCAACAAAACCCCAACTATAAATTAGCTCTGGCACCAGAAGGTACGCGCAGCCCAGTTACCCGCTGGAAAAGTGGCTTTTATCATATTGCCGTTAAAGCTGAGGTTAAGATTATTCCTGTGGGATTAGATTTTGGCCGTAAAAAAATTGTGCTCTCGGCGCCAATGGTGTCTACCGGTAATATTGAAGCTGAAATGAATCAATTAATGGATTTTTACCGCTCAATTACAGGTTATCGCCCCAAAAACATCCCCGTTTACCAATTACAAGCGCCCACAGAGCGACGGTAAACGATTTATAAGGCGCTTTCTAAACTTTGTTCGGCCAATACGTAACTGCCACCCAGTCGTGTTGAGTGGGTAGCAGTGATAATTCTTGTTAGCGACAATACCAGCCGAGTCGATGCTTGCGATACAAACACTGGCGACTCGCCGTAAAAAGTCACTCCGGCAAAATCAAAACGACTGCGATCACTTTTCATTCTGCCCACTATGTCGGTATCTGTTGCAGTAATAACACTGCGAGTGACTGTCATTGTTTGGCCTACTGCACCAATCCGACTCTTTGCCATGTTGAGTATCGAATCAGTCATGATGAGTTGTTGCGTATCCACATTATCAAAACGCACGAGCTTACAATCATTCAATATAATCTGTTGGTATTGACCACTAAATTGGGTTTGATCATCTTGAAAACATCGTCCAACACGCTGGCTAAGATTAGCCGTGCGTAATGGGCGCACGGTAGCAGAGGCTTGCAAGCTAGCCAGTAATAATGAATTAAATACCTGAGGGTGAGATTTCATCGGCACATGGCCAGCATCGTTAATCACATGCAATTGAGACAAAGGCAACACATGTTGCAAAGCATAGGCTGTGCGAAGTGGTGCTACGGTATCTTGTGCCCCCCAAATGATCTGGGTGGCAGGCAATTGTTGGTAACTGAGCACCGAAAAGTTTTGCTCCATGAGCGCCAATGCGGCATTCATATTCGTTTGCTCGCCAATGGTCATATTACGCACTGACGAATCAGCGCTAAATAACCGTGTTGGGTCAAATCCGGTGCCGGTTTTTTCAAGCATTTTATCGGCAAAGTTATCGACTCGCGCTAATACTCGCCTCATGCCTTGTGGTAAATCAGCCTGATCATTATCACGGGTGGAAAGATGTTTAATATATGCAGTGCGATCTAAAATGCCTGCGGCATCGACCAATACCAGTTGTTCAATACGCCCAGGATATTGGCTGGCATAATACAAACTAATCGCTGCCCCCATTGAATGACCAACCAAGCGCAGTTGCCCAGCATGACGATACTGTCCAATAACCCAGTCAATCACTTTGGCATATTCTTTTGGAGAGTAAGTAAATACCACGCCTTGCGACAAACCAAAACCTGGTAAATCAATCGCCACTACATGGTATTTTTCGGCTAATGCAGGGATAACTCTAAGCCAATCTTTAGAGGCTAAATCACCTAGGCCATGTATGAGTACCACGGTATCTTGATGCTCAAGCCCTGCTTGGAGCACAAATAAAGGCGTGTCATGGCTCGGAACCATCACACGTTGATATTGATATTGAGATGGGTAGTCTGCCAACTCTAACGCTGAAAGTGGTGTGGCGAATTGTGCTTCTTCTGCACCCAAAGAACGGACTTTCCGATTGATGTCGTTTAACCAATTAGCCTGTGCAGGCACCATTAGCAAAGCCAAGCACATCAGCGCAAATAACTTACCCACTTCAAATTCCTTTATATTGCACGATGACCAATTTTATTCAGCACCTTGTTTAATGCTGCGGATATCATTTCCGGTCGGTATTTGAAATGCACGTAAGCCAAACTCGGGTAATACCGCAAAAATATGATCAAAAATATCCGCTTGAATCGCCTCGTAATAAGTCCAACGGATATCATTGGTAAAAATATACAGCTCTATCGGCAAGCCTTCGGTAGTCGGAGCCAACTGCCTTACCATTAACGTCATGTCTTTATGAATTTTGTCATGACGACGCAAATACTCTTGTAAATACGCTCTAAAAGTACCGATATTAGTGAGTCTTCTGCCATTCACTTTCATCTCAATGTCACTAATACTGGCATTAGCGGCACTGATTTCACTGAACGCTTGCGGCAAGTATTCTTTTAAATAATTAACTTTGCCTAAGCGAATACGTTCTTCATCGGTTAAAAACTGAATACTGTTAACGTCGATATTCACTGAACGTTTAATACGGCGACCGCCAGACTCAGACATGCCACGCCAGTTTTTAAAGGCGTCAGACACCAACGCGTAGGCAGGGATCATGGTAATGGTATTGTCCCAATTGCGCACTTTGACCGTGGTTAGCGTCACATCTTCTACCGCACCGTCTGCAGCGTACTTATCCATTTGGATCCAGTCGCCTTTACTCACCATACGGTTCGCCGCTAACTGAATACCCGCGACAAAACCTAAAATAGTGTCGCGGAACACCAACATCACTAAACCAGTGGCAACACCTAAACCACTAAAGAAATAAATAGGCGACCGGTCGGCTAAGATCGCGAAGACAACAATTAAACCAATAAAAAACAAGAATAATTTGGTTAACTGAACAAAGCTCTTTACGGGTAAGCGGCGGTTAATATGATTAACGTCGGCAATTTCATCAGCGGCATTCAATGCGCTGTAAATAGCGCGTAAGATGAAAAACACTAATAACGAGCTCAGCAAGCGATCAATAATCATGCTGGCAAGGTCATGTGACGTCAGCACTATCGGTATGAGCAAGTCGAGAATCGCTATTGGTACCAATAGCGCAAGGCGTTCGAGTACATTGAAACGCATAAAGATATCGTCCCACGTCACCGACGAACGACGAATAATCACATTTAACCCATGCACCACAAAACGATGTGCAATGTAATAACCGACCCCAGCAATCAATAAACAGGAGAAAATTAATATCGAGGTCGCTAACCCATCTGTAGGTTGGCTGTTAATACCTAGGCTCGTTAACCAGGCCGCAATTTCAATACGTACTTCTGTATTCACACACAATCCTTAGCAACATTGTCCTTTACACAAAAGAACGTTTAATATCCAAAAAGACAAACCAGAGTGTAAAGGTTTACAGCCAACATTATGCACTTAAATGACGATTCAATTCAGCACATTCATTCAATAACCTTAACTCAACATACCACCAGCAATATTTCAGAAATTTTACCGAATAAAAAGGACCTTGCGGCCCTTTTATTATATATACCCAAACAACCTGAAGATGCTCGATTTCAGCAAGAATTTACACGCGTTTAAGCAAGGCATTGATTGCGGGTAATGGTCGTTCCCTTTCCAAAATCAATAACACAGCATAAACGCGTGTAAAACTTGCCCCTTGGGAGTTTCACCGTGTTTCCACTACGTTGTTGCGCTAATTTATAAGGTGCCTACATTACCGCATTAACGCGCCTAGTATTGAAAACACGGTGAAGCTCTGAAACACGTATCTTCAAGTTGATTGGGTATTAATTTAACGCTAAAAGTGTGGACAAAAGTGTTGTCTAAAAATCTGACCTAAAAGCTTGGCATTAACCCTTGCGGTAATAGTCGATTGAAACTGGCACTAAGCAATAAATCGACCGAGTTTTCGATATCTGGGGCAAAGTAGCGGTCCTGATCATAAAACGACACAACCTCCCTTAACTCTGCTTTAGCCAAAGCCACTGATGCACTGGGTTGCAATGGGACTCTAAAATCTAGCCCTTGCGCCGCAGCCAATAATTCAATGGCGAGCACGCCGCGGGTGTTTTCGCTCATGTCACGCAAGCGTCGCGCGGCAAAAGTGGCCATCGACACATGATCCTCTTGGTTTGCCGATGTTGGTAAGCTGTCTACCGAAGCAGGATGCGCATAGGTTTTGTTTTCAGACGCCAGTGCGGCTGCCGTGACCTGGGCAATCATAAAGCCTGAATTCACCCCACCATTATTAACTAAAAAGGGTGGTAACTTTGACAAGCTAGAGTCAATTAATAATGCCATACGTCGCTCAGCAATCGAGCCCATTTCAGCAATCGCGATCGCCAAATTATCTGCCGCCATTGCCACTGGTTCAGCGTGGAAGTTACCACCCGAAATAATGTCGCCAGTATCTTGAAACACGAGCGGATTGTCGGTGACGCCATTGGCTTCAGTGCCTAACACCTCTGCTGCTTGGCGAATTTGAGTTAAACACGCACCCAATACTTGTGGCTGACAACGCAGTGAGTATGGATCTTGCACCTTTTCGCAATTGGTATGGCTTTGGCTGATCTCTGACTCGCTTGTTAACAAATGACGAAATATCGCCGCCGAATCAATTTGACCTTTTTGACCACGCGCCGCATGAATACGTGCATCAAATGGACTACGACTGCCCATTGCCGCCTCTACACTCATGGCGCCAATAACAGAGCTGGCGGCAAACAAATCTTCTGCATTAAACAGGCCTTCAAGCGCTAATGCGGTCGATGCTTGCGTGCCATTTAATAATGCCAAGCCTTCTTTAGCGGCCAGCTCAATCGGTGCTAATCCTGCAATCTCTAGTCCTTCGCTTGCCGGTATAATCTGTCCCTGGTAGCTCATTTCGCCTTCGCCTAATAATGGCAAACACATATGTGCTAATGGTGCTAAGTCGCCAGACGCACCTACAGAGCCTTTTTCGGGTACGCACGGATATACGCCGGCATTCACTAACTGAATTAAAAATTCAATCACCTCTAAACGAATACCAGAAAACCCACGGCTTAATGAGTTAATTTTTAACACCATCATTAAACGCACCGTGGCATCTTGCATATATTGGCCAATACCTGCGGCATGGGACAACACAATTGAACGCTGCAAAACTTGTAAATCTTGCGGCGCTATTTTGGTGTTGGCTAACAAGCCAAACCCAGTGTTAATACCATATACAGTACGACCTTCACGCAGCACTTGCTGGACAATTTCAGCACTTTGATTAATGTCTTTAATCGCATCTTTGGCAAGCGTTAGCTTAACGCTATTACGGCTAATAGCACGGACTTGTGCCAGTGTTAAGGTGCCTGGGATCAATTCAAATGAGTAAGTCGACATGGGTTATGCTCCTAACATTGGCAGGTCTAAGCCTTGCTCTTTGGCACATTTTTTTGCAAGGTCGTAACCCGCATCGGCATGACGCATCACCCCAGTTGCAGGGTCATTCCACAATACGCGCCCTAGCCTAACAGCCGCCTCATCGGTACCATCGGCCACAATCACCACACCAGAATGCTGACTAAAGCCCATGCCGACACCGCCACCATGATGCAACGACACCCAGGTGGCGCCACTGGCGGTATTTAATAACGCATTCATCAATGGCCAATCTGACACCGCATCTGAGCCATCAAGCATGGCTTCGGTTTCACGATTGGGGCTGGCAACCGAGCCTGAATCTAAATGGTCTCGGCCAATGACTACTGGGGCCGACAACTCGCCGTTTTTGACCATTTCATTAAACGCTAACGCTAAACGGGCACGATCTTTTAAACCGACCCAGCAAATACGTGCAGGCAAACCTTGAAACGCAATGCGCTCACGCGCCATATCGAGCCAATTGTGTAAATGGGGGTTATCAGGAATAAGCTCTTTAACTTTAGCGTCGGTTTTGTAGATATCCTCAGGATCGCCAGACAGCGCAACCCAACGAAATGGTCCAATACCTTCACAAAATAGAGGTCGAACATACGCAGGCACAAATCCAGGGAAATCAAAGGCATTTGTTACACCTTCATCAAATGCCATTTGACGAATATTATTGCCATAATCGGTCGTAGCTGCGCCTGCTGCTTGCAATGCCAACATGGCTTTCACTTGCACCGCCATCGACTGTTTAGCGGCTTTAACCACAGCAGCTTCGTCAGTTTTACGCATTTTCGCTGCGTATTCTAAGCTCCAACCTTGCGGTAAATAGCCGTTTAATGGATCGTGCGCGGAAGTTTGGTCGGTCACCACATCAGGGGTAATACCGCGGGTCACTAACTCAGTAAACACATCAGCAGCATTGGCTAATAAACCGACTGAAACAGGCTTGCCGTTTTGGTTTGCTTCGTAAATCATCGCTAAGGCTTGGTCTAATGATGTGGCTTTTTTGTCGACGTACCCCGTGCGCATGCGAAAATCGATACGGGTTTCATCCACTTCGCAGGTGAGTACCGAGTAACCCGCCATGGTACCGGCCATTGGTTGTGCGCCGCCCATGCCGCCTAAGCCACCAGTTAAAATCCACTTACCTGCTGACGAGCCATTAAAGTGCTGCTTTGCCATGGCAACAAAGGTTTCGTAAGTACCTTGCACAATGCCTTGCGAACCAATGTAAATCCACGAACCAGCGGTCATTTGGCCGTACATCGCCAGGCCTTTTTTATCGAGCTCGTTAAAGTGCTCCCAGTTAGCCCAATGTGGCACTAGGTTTGAGTTAGCAATAATCACTCTTGGCGCATTCGCATGTGTAGTAAACACCCCAACAGGTTTACCCGACTGCACCAATAAGGTTTCATCGTCTTCAAGGCGCTGCAATACTTCAATAATTTTGTCGTAACTTTGCCAGTCACGTGCGGCGCGCCCAATACCGCCGTATACCACTAAATCTTCCGGGCGTTCAGCCACATCGGGGTGAAGGTTGTTCATTAACATCCGCATTGCCGCTTCGGTTAGCCAACTTTTACACTGTAATTGAGTACCGTGTGGCGCAATAATGCGACGGCTTGGGTCGTGTCGTTTGTCCATATTATCCTCTTCAACCGATTAATTCGGTTTGGTTTTTTATTGGTCTTGTTGTGATAAATTTTAGGTCTTAGGTCTTAGGTCTTAGGTCTAGGTTTTAGGTATTAATCTTATAGCTGCTAACTGGGTACGATAAATTCATTGATTGGCATCATTTGTTTACCAACGCAGAGGTTAATTTAAACTTGCTACCGGGATGCACTAGCCGTGCAAAACTCACCACTCCTTGGCGCGACCAGGTGCGGCGTAAAATTTGTAAACAAGGTTCAGTCGCAGTTATCGCTAATTGCTGCTGTAATCGTTCATTGGCCATGATGGCTTCAACGGTATGGCGCGCTTCAGTTAACGGCGCTACGGCAGAGAGATATTCGTGGGGCGTCTGCAACGTAAAGTCTTGTGCTAAATAATTGGGAACCAACGTAGGATTAACAAATCGCTCTTCCACTTGCAGGGGCAAACCTTGCTCGCAATGCACCAAAACCGAATAAAACACCGGACTGCCAACCTCAAGCCCTAACGCATTTGCGACAACGGTTGTGGCAGATATTTGTGTTAACTCAAGCGGTGTAACGCTATAACCATGGCCACGGTCTTTAATTTCGTCGGCAATATTACGAATGGCCAACAGTGACGATTGTGATTTTAACCCCGCAACAAAAGTCCCCACGCCTTGAGTACGCTCTAACACGCCCGAGTCCACCAGCTCTGTTAACGCCCGCCTTGCGGTCATGCGACTACACGCAAACAAGTCCGTTAATTGGTTTTCAGACGGCACGCGTTCGTTTTCTTGCCATTCGCCTGTTTCAATACGGCTCAAAATAAATTGTTTAATTTGGGCAAATTTTGCTTGGGCCATATCAGGGTTTCCACGCTCATTAAAATAGGATGATTGTTTATTACTGCATCAACTCTACCTTGTATATACAAGTTAAAACAAGTATTGTTTAGCGAATAATTATTTACCGCGATTTTGTCTTTCTAGGGGTTTTAATGGTGTGGGATCAAGTCTGGATAGATGTCAACGTAGCAACGATGGACCCGAGTGTTCATGGTGCTTACGGGACGATACCTCAAGCTGCGATTGCCGTAAAAGACGGTAAAATAGCCTGGGTCGGCCCTCGCAGTGAACTGCCCGAATTTGATGTTTTGGCAACGCCGGTTTACAGAGGTAAAGGGGGTTGGATAACCCCAGGACTTATCGACGCGCACACTCACTTGGTGTTTGCTGGCAATCGCGCCAACGAGTTTGAACAACGACTCCAAGGCGCCAGTTATCAAGATATTGCCCGCGCAGGTGGCGGTATTATTTCAACGGTTAATGCCTGTCGCGATGCCGACGAAGCAGAGTTATTTGAATTAGGCCGCCAACGCTTAAATGCCCTCGCCAGGGAAGGTGTTACCACCGTTGAGATTAAATCGGGTTACGGCTTAAATACCGCAACCGAACTCAAACTATTGCGGGTCGCTCGTGAGCTTGGCGAGCATCATCATATCGATGTTAGCACCACATTTTTAGGCGCCCATGCCATTCCGCCAGAATACCAGAACGATATAGACGGTTATGTCGACCTTGTGATTAATGACATGCTGCCCGCAGTTATTGCGGAAGGTTTAGCGGATGCTGTTGATGTATTTTGCGAAAATATCGCCTTTAATCTTGAGCAAACTGAGCGAGTATTAAGCGCGGCTAAACAAGCCGGGTTGCAGATAAAACTACACGCTGAACAGTTATCTAATATGGGTGGTAGCGCCTTAGCCGCAAGCTTGAATGCTAAGTCGGTTGATCATATTGAGTATTTAGACGAGGCGGGAGTTAAAGCGATAAGCGAAAGTGGTACCTGCGCGACCTTATTACCCGGGGCTTTTTACTTTTTACGCGAAACTCAATTACCACCAATCGATTTACTGCGTCAATACAAGGTGCCGATGGTGATTGCCAGCGACTTTAACCCCGGTTCATCACCGATTTGTTCAACCTTATTAATGCTTAACATGGCTTGTACCTTATTTAGGTTAACCCCAGAAGAAGCCTTACAAGGTGTGACCCTTAATGCCGCCAAGGCATTAGGGCTCGAGCATCGCGTTGGCAGTATTACTGTGGGCAAACAGGCCGATTTTTGCTTATGGGATATCAGCACTCCTGCGCAACTGGCGTATGCCTATGGGGTTAATCCTTGTCAAAGCGTGGTCAAAAATGGCCAGGTGGTTGCCCTGCCTCGCTAAGCTATATATCCGGCGTTGGTATGCTATGACTGCCGCCGGTTTTTAGCGTATTTAAAGTTCATTTCAAACACACGATCACGGTTTCACTCAACAGCCAATATCAATTAAAGGGTGATTTTAAGCTCTATTTCATTTAGGCTAGGCATATTATGAACGAACGCTCAAAATTATTTATCCTTAACCTAACCTATATTGACAGAGGTATTATGAAAATCCGCACACTACTATCACTTGCTAGTGCATTTTTGTTGCTTAACAGCAGCAACGCTTTTGCTAATGACTCAACAGAATCAGCAGCACAACTCACCAAGCCAAAAGTGATTATTTTTGATGTGAATGAAACCCTGTTAGATCTAGAAAATATGCGTAAATCAGTCGGTACTGCGCTAAATGGTCGTGACGATTTATTGCCATTATGGTTCTCAACCATGTTGCATCACTCTTTAGTGGTTTCAGCGACTGGCGAGTATCAATCGTTTGGTAATATTGGAGTGGCATCACTCGAAATGGTGGCCGAAATTAACGGCATTGCCATCACTCACGAACAAGCTAAAACCGCTATTGTTACGCCATTACGCTCTTTACCAGCGCATCCAGATGTTGCAGAGGGTTTAGCGGCATTAAAAGCTCAAGGTTATAAGCTCGTAACCTTAACGAATTCATCATTAGAAGGCGTTCAATTACAGCTTAAAAATGCAAACTTAAGCCAATATTTTGATGCAAACTTAAGCATCGAGTCTGTTGGTGTATTTAAGCCGCATTTAAGCACTTACCAATGGGCCATTAAAGATTTAGGCGTTAACGCTAACGAAGCCCTAATGGCTGCAGCCCACGGTTGGGATATTGCTGGTGCCGATAAGGCAGGCCTACAAACTGCATTTATTCGTCGTCCTGGTAAAGTGTTGTTCCCACTTGCGGCACAGCCTGACTACAACGTGCTAGATGTGAATGATTTAGCGAAAACGTTAGCTAAATTTAAATAAGCATCAGCACCACAATCGCCTAACCCTGTTAGGCGATTTTTTCAATTGTTTTAGCCCTTGCCATTAACGATTAATTAACATTTAATAAGTGTTGAATTATGAATTGCATAAAGGGATAAAATGATGAAAAAAGGGTATTTAGCACTGTCGGTAGCATTGTGCCTTACCGGTTTAAGCGCCAGCACCGTTGCGCAAACCACATTAGTGCATGATGTTAATGGCTACACCTTAGTTAACGGTAAATTACACACCTTTAATGCCATTCAGTTCACCGACGATAAAGTCGACCAACTCTTCACCAAAGACCAGACTTTACCCTCTTCAACCGATATCATCACCATTGATGGTAAAGGTAAAACCTTACTGCCAGGATTAATCGACGCCCACGGTCATGTGCTCAGTTACGGCTTAAGCTTATTAACCGCTGATTTAACCAACACCAGTAGCGAACAAGACGCCGTAACACGCGCCCAAGCATTCATTAAGAAAAACCCCACAGGCAGTTGGTTAATGGGCCGCGGGTGGAACCAGGAGTTATGGGACAGCAAACAATTCCCAACCAAAGACACATTAGATAAAGCCTTTACAGCTAATCCAGTATCTTTTAGCCGTGTTGATGGCCATGCCATTTGGGTTAATAGCAAAGCGTTAGCTCTGGCCGGAATTTCCGCCACGACTGTTGCGCCAGAAGGCGGCGAAATAGTTAAAGACGAGCAAGGTAACCCTACCGGTGTGCTTATCGATAATGCGATGAACTTAGTCTTTAACATCATTCCAGACCTTAATCAGCAGCAATTACAATCAACCTTATCCCTAGCAATGGACAGCTTAGCCTCATACGGACTCACGAGCGTACATGATGCCGGGATCAGCATCGATAACATTAAAGCATATCAACATTTGGCGGCTAACAATGCCATGAGCGTACGAGTCAATGGCATGCTGTCGGTTGAAGATCCAAGGTTTGATAACATCTTAAAACAAGGCCACATCACCACTGCCGACGACATGTTTAAAGTCGACAGTGTAAAAATATCTGCCGACGGCGCCTTAGGTAGCCGCGGTGCTGCGTTAATTAAAGAATATTCAGATCAACCCGGTCACAAAGGTTTAATGCTGTATTCAGACGAGCAATTAGGCAAACTCATTTTACAGGCAATGAAAGCCGGATTTCAGGTCAACACCCATGCCATTGGCGACAACGCCAACCAAGTGGTGCTCAATAAATATCAAACCGCCATCGCAGCAACTGACTCAAAAGCATTACGCCACCGGGTTGAACATGCACAAATACTCGACCTTGCCGACGTGCCCCGCTTTGCTCAGCTTGGCGTTATCGCGTCAGTGCAAGCAACCCACGCCACCAGTGACAAGAACATGGCTGAAAACCGCTTAGGCAAAGCCCGCCTCGCCGGTGCGTATGCTTGGCGTAAATTGTTAAACGCTAATGCGGTCATCGCCAATGGTTCAGACTTTCCTATTGAATCGCCAAACCCATTTTTTGGTCTACACGCTTCTGTCACCCGTCAAGATCATCTCAACAAACCTTTAGATGGTTGGTTAGCGGGTGAGAAATTGTCGCGTATTGAAGCGTTTAAAAGCTTCACCATCGACGCAGCCTATGCCGGCCACCAAGAGCAGTTATTAGGTACGCTAGAATCCGGCAAGAAAGCAGACTTTATTCTGGTTGAGGACGATTACTTTGCTATCAACCCGCAACAAATATGGCAAAACAAAGTCATCGCCACCTGGGTAAACGGCCGTCAGGTGTTTGTGAAAGAGTAAATGATATAAAGCATGAATTAATTGTGTATTAGATCGAGTTTGAATTAGCTTGAATTAGCTTGAATTAGCTTGAAAACCTTAGAGCCAAGAATGTATCACTGAATACTCATTTCATAGGTTCATCATGGCATTCACTCTCCGACACGCACCAGTACATCCCTGTTGCTCAGCCACTTGTCTGATGTGAAGGAATTCACATCAGACACCCATCTGATGCGTTAGCATTTTCACTCTTTATGACAAGATGGGCCGAAGCTGGCTATAAGCGCAGTCAAAAAGCTGGATTTAACCACGTCGCGAATTATCGCCTCTATTATTTAAATCAAATGGGATAATTTTGATGTGGCGGCTGGGCCAGTTCTTTTATAAAAAAGAAAGAGGGAACAGCCGTTGGTTTCCTCTTGGTCTGTTGTGGGCGAAACGCCACGACGTTAGTGACCACAGGGCATGAGTAAACACGACAAAAACTAACACCTAGATCCCGGCTTAAAAACACTGCCGGGAAGATGAAAAATACTATCGACACCTCGCAGCCGAAAAACCTCTATGCTTTAGTAAATTGAAGATGAAGCTTATCTTTAAGCACAGATCGCTCGTGTTTAGCTTGATGCATAAACTCATCACTCGTTGGGGAATTTCTCAACTCTAATTTGCGGATTTCAGTGTCTAAATCATGATATCGACGAGCATTGGCAGCAAACTCACTGTCACCATCAATTAACGTTAAAATGGTCACTGTGTACTCAGGAAAATCGACTAATAACGCATGGCTTTCACCTAACATATCTCGCTCCTTTATATTTAACCGTATTAATAAGCAGTTCTAAGGATTTGTAGCAATATTGCGCACTAAATAAGGCGCTAATAAGGGGATTAAATAACAGTATTAAACAGTCCTAAGGTTAGACTATATTTCTGTACTCGGTAAAATCGTGATCTAACGCTAAAAACTGCTACCATAACCAAAATCGGACACGATACATCACCAAGCTTACACCTCTGGTGAAAAAACCTAGTCAGTAACCGTCGTCAATAACCGTAAAAGCCATCGACATTCAACACCTTGATTGACTAGCAAAACCGACTAATTCACTTACATAAGTAGTTGGCATAAGTCGTTAGCACAAGTAACGAGAAGTATAACGAGAAGTCATTGGCTATGTAGCCTAATTCGCCAACCAGCCCGGCAGAGTAATCCATGAATAAAATAATAAACGCCCTAGTAATCGCCCTACTTGTCAGCGGATGTACTGACTCAGCAACCCCAACCGACAGCACAACAGGTGAAGCGAGCCAAACTAGCGCCGCGACAAGCCAAAGCCTTAAGCAACAAATGGCCTCAATAACTAAAGATTTCTTTGTCATGCGCCCAGAAATTGCCACTTATTATGGTGTCAGTGATGCCAGCATCAATGCCACAATCATGTCAAAACTCACTGACTACAGCCCATCAGGTGAAACCCATCGGCGTAATGGCTTAAAAGCGATGCTCAAGCAGCTTGAAGCCATTGACGTTAAAACGTTAACCGAATCAGAAAAAGTCAGCTTAGCGGCCATTGAGTCTGAAATTAAAGGCGCATTATTACCCGCTAAAGTAGTTAATTATGGCACGGTCTTGGGCGAATATGGCGTGTGGTTTTTACCTTATGCTGTGAATCATTTATCAGGCTTACAGATTGAGTTTCCAGGTTACATGGAAGACAAATTTGCCGTCACCAATACCGCCGAAGCAGAGGCTTATTTAACTCGCTTAAGCATGTACCCTGCGGCGATGGGCACCTTAATCGACAAATTAAACCATGATGTAGAAGTGGGTGTTATCCCGCCAGACTTTGTGATTAATAACACCTTGATCGGCTTAAAATCTCAAATAAGTGGCCCGGCAAAAACTCACCCTTTAGTCACCAGCTTTAACGCTAAACTCAATACGGCTAACGTGGTTAATCGTGACGTTTTGGTTAAATCAGCCGCTGAATTAGTCGATACCAAATACTACGCAGCAACCCGCCAATTAATTGCTGCACTAGAAGCTGTGCAGCCCAAGGCTCGCCATAATGCAGGTATTGGCCACCTACCCCAAGGTGCAAAGCTGTACAAAGCAATGATCCAGCATTTAGGTAACTCAAACAGAACCGCTGAGGATATTCATCAGCTTGGGTTAACAGAGGTTGCACGTATCACCGCAGAAATGGACGGATTACTGAAAAAAGTCGGCTATGTTAACGGCACTGTGGGTGAGCGCATGCAGATATTGCTAAATGATCCCAAATACCTTTACCCCAATACACCTGAAGGCAAGCAACAGCTGATGGCCGATATTGATGCTGATTTAGCACTTATTGACGCTAAGTTGCCGCAATGGTTTGGTCGTTTACCCAATCAAGACGTAGCGATTGAAGCGGTACCAGACAGCCGTGCGGCATCAACTAGTGGCGCATTTTACGATGCACCATCACAAGATGGCAGCCGTAAAGGTACGTTTTGGATAAGCTTATATGACACGGCTTCATTGCCATCATATTCATTGCAAACCCTGACTTACCACGAAACCAATCCCGGGCATCATTTGCAAACCATTATTGGCTTATCTGATGAGCTGCCATTACTCAGTACCGTGTTTTACTCTAACGCTGCGGGTGAAGGTTGGGCCTTGTATGCTGAACGTTTAGCTGCCGAAATGGGCATTTATGCCGATGACCCAATTGACGATATTGGGCGCCTACAATCTGAGCTGCATCGTGCAGTGCGTTTAGTCGTAGATACTGGCATGCATGCAAAAGACTGGAGCCGCGAGCAAGCCATTGACTATGCCATTGCCACCGAAGGAATTCATCAATCAGAAGCCACAGCCGAAATTGAACGTTACACCGTATGGCCAGGGCAAGCGCTAGGTTACAAACTCGGTGAATTGAAAATTATTGAGTTACGTGAAAAAGCCAAACAAACCTTAGGCGATAAGTTCGACATTAAAGTGTTTCACGACCGTTTATTAGAAAACGGCGCATTGCCGCTGGATTTAATGGAACAAAAAATTAACCAGTGGCTAACCAGCGAAACCGCACAATAAACGGATTAACACGCCATAATGATACCTGTCACAGGGCAACACTTGCCCTGTGACATTTTGCATTTACCGATTGATTTATTATTCCGTCTGTTGAAATGTCGCTAATTGCTGAGTGTATTTGTTCAGATAAAACGGATGTTCAGTATTTGCTAAGGCTTGTTTTTCAGCTGCAATCGCTTTAGTTAACTCGCCTGAGTCCGCATATACTATGGCTAAAGCATGATACGCGGTATGCGCCTTCGGATAAGCATTTAGCGTATCTTGATAGACCGCAATCGCTTGTGCAGGATTATTGTCAACAAAACTGTCTCCAAGTGCCAATAACGAATCAATAGCGGGTACATCAAAACCATACACGTCATCAGACAAGCGTTTATAGTAGGCTAAAATCGCACTCGTTCCTTGTTGTGATATTGCGGAGTCTGCAGCCAATACAGTATGCACATCGTTAAATATCATCTCGATACCCATGGCCGTCGCCAAAATGGGTTGCGTCATATAGTAACTGCCATCCAATCGTTTTATTTTATAACTCAGTTGCGCATTGGCGTGGGTTACAAGCATATCTTCAAGCATGGCAAACGAGTCGAGTTGTCTTTGTTCAAAATCGCTGTCACTGGTGCTCATAAACAACAATCTTTGCTTACCCTTGAGAGTGTTAAGCCGCTTAGGCGCATCGTTTAGCACAAAGGCAAAATCATCAGACAGCACTGGGCTGGCAGCAATATAAGCATTAAATAACTGAGGACGATTGAGTAAGCTATGCAACACTAAGCCAGCATTGCCAGTAAAGCCGTTAAAAATTCGAAAGCCATTGGTGCGGTATTGTTTGTCGATGGCTGGCAGCAAATGCTGTTCAAAAAAGTCGAGTAATCCTTGATCGCCTCGTTTCTCAATCGCGGCAGACTTTAACTCCCCCAACCCTTTATGGCCATTTGGCGCAGTAATAATAATGGTGTCTAACCACGGCCAACCACCATTATGGCTCATCCAATCGTGCATACCGCTTAAATACAAATGACTGCGAGGATGGAGATCCAATAACACCACATAACGTTTGTCGGGGTGCTCGGCATAGCCATGAGGTAACGTCACAACAAAGTCGGCCGCGGTGCTAAATGAGTTTAAGTTAACGCTGAGGATCTCGGTTTGCGGTTGTGGAAATGCATCAATTTTCGGCGCATTCGCAGCATGGGTATTTACAGCGATGACACTCAGTAACAGCGAGCCAATAAACAGGCATCGCCCCCATAAATTCAATCCCTTAGTGGTGTAGCCGTTAATTACTGTAGCCATATTATCGTCCTTGTTTTATACACCTTGTTGAACCTAACAGACCCACTAACACAAGGCAATTTAGCATTATCTAAATCTAGCTCACATCTTGTACTAAAAGTCGTCAAACCTCGACGCAATATAATCAATAGCACTAGCCTTAGCGGCCAATAAAGCATAGGATCATCATTAAGTTAATTATTGTTTGGGAGTCACAAATCTTATGAGTATTAGAGCTATCATCGTTGATACCGCCGGTACCACTACCGATCTTAACTTTATTCAGGATGTGTTATTTCCATATTCACGCACTGCAATGGCTGAGTTTCTTGAGCAAAACCAACACAATGTTTTGGTTGATTGTTGCATCAGCGACATTAAAGATATCGCCCTTGAGCAAGATGCCTCGTTAGCGCGTGTGACCGAAATTTTACAGCAGTGGATCGACGAAGACCGTAAAGTTACTCCTCTGAAAACCTTACAAGGTTTGATTTGGAAGCAAGGCTACAATCGTGTTGATTTTACAGGGCATATTTACCCTGATTTTATCGACAGCATTGAGCGCATTAAAGAAAAAGGTATCCGTATTTATAGCTTTTCTTCAGGTTCTGTCGAAGCACAAAAACTGTTATTTAGCCACTCTGACTCAGGTGATTTAACCCCTTCATTTAGCGGCCATTTTGATAGTCGCACTGGCAATAAATTAGACAAGCAAGCCTACTGCAACATTTGCAATACGATTAGCCTCAAGCCAAAGCAAATTTTGTTTGTGTCAGATGTTGCTGAAGAGCTAAAAGCCGCTGCAGCAGCGGGAATGACAACCTGCCAAATGCTTCGATTTGCCGGCCAGCGCCAAGCAGATTGTAAAAAAGTGACCAGTTTTAATGAGCTGCATTTTGACTAAGCCTCAGGTTTAAACAATATGACTAAAAAACGACCTTAAGGTCGTTTTTTGTTTTCGTTAAAAGCAAAGCTCGTTCACCTAGCTCACTATAACTCACCAGACTTAACTGGGAAACGCCGGCGAAATGCATTTCTTCACTTCAAAATGGTAACCATATTCGCCATTGATATCAGGGGTGATCTCTAAAATTTCATAATCATTAAGCTCTACCACATGCGACTTCGCTGACTTTTTACAACGCGATTTGGCATTGGCCTCAAGCTGGAACGCAAATAAGGCAATCGCTTTACGCACGCTCGAAAAATACTGGCTGCGTAGTTGGTTATAAGGTTGTTTAGCAATTTCATCAATAGCGTCTAATTCTTTTTCACGCTCTATTTCTGCCGCCGTTTTAGCTTTAGGTACTGGTTTAGGTTTCGGCTTCACCTCTTTTGCTAGGCCGCTCGCAACCAAAGCTAAATCATTTTCGACTATCAACGCTTCTTCAGGTTGGGCCTCAACGAGTTGCACTACTTGCGGGTCGTCTAAGGCTTTTTCTACTTGGCCGTAAAGATCCATTAACATGGCTAAGTGATACAACACCACAGCCGCAAGCACCACTCGCACCCAAAATGTGGTGCGATGAAAATGTTGATGATTAATCAGTCTAAAATTAGTCACGCCAAAAGGACGCAATAAAAACGACACGCTAAACATTAGCGGGAAAATAAGCTGTAAAAGCAACAACACAATACTGCTCATAATCACGCTCCACGCAGGAATATAGAGCAATATTGCAAAGTTGTGAGTGTAATTGAAACTGTTCGATGCCACGCCCACTACATCGTTTACCACCGAGCTTGAACTGGCAACCGCAAAGTTAGCCACTATGGCATAAAACAATAATAACACCGCCTTACCCGCCAAACTGTGCCACATACGTTCAAACAAATGCCAAAACTCAATCGACATTGCAATAACACTAATCACTGCTACCCACACCACAGAGTCTGTAGTAAACAATAATACTATCGCAAGCAGATACAACTTTTGCGGTAAGCTTAGTTGGGTTTGTAACCTTGTTAGCCGTGCTGAAAATACCGCCCAACCAGACGACAGCCATGTGCTAGAGGTGGTTAATAATGTCGGTTTTGGCAAGATAAAGTCCTTATAAATTGTCGGCCAGTGGCCATAACCCTTGTTGTTCCGTCTTGTGGCTGGTAGATTAACGACGCTTTCAAACAAGCGTTTAATTTTAATCTCACACAGGGTATCCCATGGAAGACTTTTTAGCCAAACACGCTATCAGCACTCAAATTCAAGTCGCCTGGGGGGAAATGGATGCACTGCAACATGTTAATAATTCGGTCTACTTTAAGTATTTTGAAACGGCGCGTCTCGATTTCTTTAATCAAATTAACCTACTTGCCGACTTAAAAACCACAGGTGTAGGCCCGGTATTAAGCGAAACTAACGCCCGCTTTAAGCGCCCGCTGACGTTTCCTGACTCAATTATTGTAGGCATCAAAATTAGCGACATTACAGAAGACCGCTTCGTGATGCATTACACCGTGTTTAGCCAGGCTCAGCAATCGGTCACAACACAGGGCTGGGCTAAAGTGGTGATGTTTAACTTTAAAACGGGACAAAAAGCCAAATTAACCCCAGAATTACTGGCCGCCCTATCGAAGCATCAGTAAATGTCTGTAATAAATATTGAAATCAATACACTACAAGGATAACACCATGAGTAATCAAGACGTCGTCACCGTAGAGCACCAAGCCGAACAACATCGTTTTGTGGTCAACATTCAAGGAGTTGAAGCCATGCTTGAATACCACTTAGCGGACCAAAGTATTGATTTTCATCGCACCTTTGTTCCACCAGCATTGCGCGGCCAGGGGATTGCAGAAAAGCTAGTGCGTACTGGGCTGGCATGGGCAAAATCTGAAGGTTTTCATATTAATGCCAGCTGCAGTTATGTGGTTAAGTTTTTGCGTTAATTAGCCGTTAACCGGACCCGTTAACGCAGCTAATTGCTGGCGCACATTGTCGGCCAATGGTTCGCTTTTTTCGGTTTGATAATTGTAATGCACCATGGTGGTAGTGGCTTCTGCGGTTTTTTTACCGTTTTGCCAACAGCTTTGTAAAATATCAAAACTACTGTTGCCCAAACGGCTAATGTGAGTTTTCACCGTCACTTCTGTGCCGTAGTAGGTTGGCGCGGCGAAGGCGATGGTAAAACCGGCAATAATCATATTCCATTTAGTTAAATCTTGCCCCGGATTTACAATATCAAAAATCGGCTCACGCGCTGCTTCAAACCACACAGGGATCACGGTGTTATTGATGTGCCCTAAAGCATCGGTTTCACAAAAACGCGGTTTAAGGGTCATGCTAAATTGAGTGTCTGCCACAAAAAAGTCCTTTCTTATTATGTTGAGTCCATTGATGTTTTTCGATGAACAAATGTCATTAACCCATTCTAACGACACATCTCACTCAAGGTCATTAAAAATGTCTTTATTGCGAAGGAATTATGGGGGCATGTTAGGGGGGCAAACAGTAACCATCTAAAAAATTAAATAAAATTATTTTCTCGATTGGGAATCGTACTCATCTATGATGGCCAAAATCAACTAAACAGACAAAATGCCATCAAATTTCGGCTTAAATCATTGTCACTCTAAAGCCAAACAACTAGAACTTATTTCCATGCTTAGCTTTGTCTGCTGCAACTTCAGCCGCTATTTCAGCACGAACTTCCTTGATGTCCTCTAAAGCATCAAACTGATACTCAACAAAAATTTGATAGTATTTACTCTGTAACAGGTAAAGTGACATGAATAAAACAATGACGGCTAACAGATATGCATAAATAAATGTGGCCTCTTGTGCGATTAAAAACACTGTCGGCAAAAATATAATAAATAAAATATAGAAATACCATTTTAAGACTTTTACAGCAAAGAAAGATCCTCTAACAATTGCATAATTGAAGCCATTGAAAAGAATTACTAATGCCGCAAAATATAAGAATAGAAGCTCGCTCCCTATATCAACTATACCAAAATAAAACTCTAAAATGAGAAAATTTAAAAGTGATATGGCAAGCATCATGAATAGTATCGTAGCTAAAAAAGCCCCTATGGACTTCATAGGTGGAAATAATCCGACAATATCGCCATCACTTTTCTTTTTAGTTTGTCTTTTCATCAATCAGCTAGCTCTTCATATATACCAATAGCCATTGTTCCATTGAATAGGCTACCAGAAACGCTCATTGAAACTCCAACGGCATCCATTAAATGTAAACGAAATTCATGGATAATTTTTATGTTGCCTTTTCGAGCCATTAATTTTATTAACTCACCTGAAATAACTAGGTAAATTAAGGCGCGTAACGTCCAAGGACTAATTACACTTTTTGACCAATAAAACAGATCTACAAGTGAGTTTAATCAACGAAGAGCGGTTTTAATATTTAGCGCCTTCTTCAGCAGCTATCTCCGCAAGAACAGATTTATAGTCTTCAACACTATTTAATCGATGTTGAACAAAAATTCGATATTTTTTAATGTCTAAAATAAAAATTGAGCTCATCGCTAAAACTGCTGAAACCAATTTAACAATAAATAATTCCACGGAAAAGTCTTCTATTATCACAATAGGGATCAGTAAAACTAAGAGAGCATATTGGAATAGCTTTAGAACCTTAACGGCAAAAAATGAACCTAGAATAACTTGGTAATTCACCAAGAAAAAAATGATAGATAAAACGGCTAACACGCCTAAAATCGCTTCTGGTGAAGGGTCAAAATAAAAATTCATTGCAACAGATGCCCCTACACCTAATGATATAGTCATCAGCACAGAAGCAATTAAAAAGGTTATAAATGACAACAAGGGCGGAAATCCCCCAAAAGTAACATCCTCACCTTGCGTATTTTTCATCATTCAACACTCATCTCTTCAAAACATCACTAGCAATTTTCTAGCTAAATGATTGTCATAACACGACTGAGTGCTAGATCTAAAAACAGGCTTTCCATTTACCGTGATAATTTCCATAGTTCCCTCTATGCTGCCTAATTTTAAAATAGAGTATTGTACCGCTACTGGAAATACTGACAATTATCACTAAGTATTACTAAAAAGGACGCGAATGCGTCCTTTGGGGATGTTCTTGATGAAGCGTTACTGCCCGTACATGGCATTAATTTCACTGTGATATTTACTGTAAATCATTTTACGACGCAGCTTTAGTGTTGGGGTGATAAGTCCAGATTCCATCGAGAATGCTTCGTGCAACAAGGTGAATTTTTTGATTTTTTCAAACCCAGCTAGCTCATGTTGCAACTCGATTAATCGCTGCTCAAAATGAGCCACCACTTGTGAGTGACGTAACAACTCAATTGGGTTTTCAACATGTATGCCCTGCGCAGTAGCCCAGGTATTTAACGCTTCAAATGCTGGCACAATAAGCGCTGACACGTAATTGCGTGCATCGGCAACTATGGCCACTTGTTCAATAAACGGGCAACAAGCAACCTTACCTTCAACGCGCTGTGGGGCAATGTATTTACCGTTAGAGGTTTTCATTAACTCTTTGATGCGGTCGGTAATATACAAGTTACCTTGTTCATCAATACGCCCGGCATCACCAGTTCTTAGCCAGCCGTCTTCAAAGGCTTCGGCGGTGTCATCGGGGCGATTGTAATAACCACGCATTACCGTGTCGCCACGGACTAAAATCTCATCGTCTTTGCCCAGCCTGATTTGCATGGCCTCTAACGGCTTACCGTTTGAGCCTGGCACGCGATTATCTAGGGTATTACACGTTACTGTGGCACAGGTTTCGGTCATGCCGTAACCACACAATACCGGTACGCCAATGCTGTGGAAAAAGTTACCCACATTGACATCGAGTGCCGCGCCGCCCACTGGCATAAATTTAAGTCGGCCGCCGAGCACTTGCTGTAATTTGCTGTAAACCAGCTTGTTCGCCAGCGTCCACTGGGCACTTAACCATAAACTCGATTTAACACGGCCTTGGTCTACTTCAAATTGACGCTTACCGACTTTCATCGCCCAGGCGAACAATGCTTGGCGTGCTTTAGACGCTTTACCGACTTTGTCGTGCACGGCACTGTAAATTTTTTCTAAAAATCGTGGCACGACACATAAGGTGTGTGGCTTAACGGCAACCAGAGCTTGTTTAATTTTATTGGTGTCATTTAAATAAACGTTATGTCCGCCACGGCACAATACATACATGCTCCAGCCGCGTTCAAATACATGGCTTAACGGCAAAAAGGCTAAAGACACATCACCGGCGGTAAAAGGTAATTTTTGGTCATGTTGATTGATCATCGAGGCAAAATTGCGGTAATCGATCATCACCCCTTTTGGGTTACCAGTTGTGCCAGAGGTATAAATCAATGTGAGCAAGTCGTCAAGATTGGTATTGGCTAGTCGGCTGGTTAACTCCTGGGTCACACTTGGATTAAATTGTGCGGTTAATAGCGAATCAAAATACAGGTGATGATCGGCGCGTAAGCTAACATTGGCATCAAACACGACAATCTGTTGCACACAGTCGGCTTGAGCGGCAATGTCACACGCCATGTCATATTGCTGCTGATTGCCAGCAAAAATTAATTTTGCTTGAGCGTCATTAACAATAAACACCGCTTGTTCAAGTGTACTGGTTGGATAGACAGGCACCACTACATTACGCGCTTTAAGTGCACCAATATCAGCACAAGTCCACTGTGGGCAGTTTTGTGACAATATCACTACTTTGTCTTGCACTTGTAAGCCAAACTCAATCAGCAGCTGGGCAACAGTGTCAGTTAATGTATTGAATTTATTCCAAGTAACAGTATGCCAAGGAGCTGGCATTTCGAAGCCTTCTAGAGCAATATTATTGCCTAAAGACTGACTTTGCTGTTGCAGAAGTCGTACGACGTGGTATTGATTTAATGACATTTAACAGTGGCCTTTTTAGCTTACAGGTGTTCCGCTTTTTGCATTCTACCTTAAGCCAATTAAAACCATAAGAGCTTTTACTCTATAAGTGCGATTAACATCACGTTCACAAGCAAAACTGATAAACAACAAACGCCGGTTTAAGGCGCGGTGATGCCATGCTTCCAAAGTTGACGTTTACCCCAGCTTAATGCCAACACACCCACTACGGCTAACGGAATATCCAGCAATAGCCACGGGGTAATACTGTCGCCATCTCTTAGTGCGGCAA
This sequence comes from Shewanella sp. MF05913, assembly GCF_059758095.1. Classification (NCBI taxonomy): domain Bacteria; kingdom Pseudomonadati; phylum Pseudomonadota; class Gammaproteobacteria; order Alteromonadales; family Shewanellaceae; genus Shewanella; species Shewanella sp. MF05913. The sequence goes on along the minus strand of NZ_JCAYNT010000009.1, from coordinate 95,132 downwards.
AACTCATCGACACGATTATAGAGTGTACAAACACCACCAACATTGCCGCGGTTGCTTGGTGGCTATTACGGCTTGCCGACCCAGTGCCGAGCATAATTGCGCAACCCCAAAAGGTGCTTAACCCTAAGTGGACTAAAAACAATAAGCTAAATTGTGGATCAAACAAGAATTGCAATAAACCAATCCCTGTGACAATGAACACCATAGCCGCAATAAAACGATATTGGCTGTAAAAAAAGGCGTCTTTCATCCCGTTTAACCCGCTATAACAAGGCAATAAAAATAAGCTTTCGGTGGCACGCCAACGCTGAATACGGCTCCAATGAATAATCGCACAGCTTATTACCGAGAACTGAGCAATTAAAAACATCGCAGGCAAGTTAAAGTCAAACAGCCACGAAAACAGCATTAACCCGATAGCAATAACAGGCAGGGCTAACATCATCATGGTTAATACTGGGCCAATAAAGAAATTCATTGGATGAAACAAGCGCTCGAATCTGCTAATCCACGCGAGACCTTTAATACTCGGTAACCACATCAAACCCATTTGCACAGCATTGAGATACACCACCCGAGCATCGCTGTTCCAGCGCAGTTGCCGACACAAAACAGTCACACGATAAAACAGCATAGCGACAATGATTAAACTGGCCCACTGCGACACACTAGAGGCGAGCTCGTCTAAAAATGGCACCATAATAAACAGCGCAAAAGATAAGTGAAAATAGTGGCTACGCCACAAGCAGAGCCAAATAAATCCAAGTCCTACCGCAACGGCTAACCACAATTGCGCTATCACGTCATACGCCGAAAAGATCACACAAGCCAACACCTGCAAACTAATAATAGCGATTGCAATAGTCAGTGATTGTTGCAATACATTGGCTTGATAACCCGGAATTAATTGGCTGTTCTCAGTCGCCACTAAACGATTTAACTGCCAGGCAATACTGGCAGCGGCTGAGACTGTCGACATTGCAAAAACCAAACTCACCACGCCAGTTTTTCCACTGATTAGCAACACAATCCCCAATACCAACCCAAGCAGGCTTGTGCCCAAAAAGCTGACACTGCCTAAGTCATATAACCATAAGCGCAACATCCCTTGGTATGGTTTACGCCATGTAGCTTGTGGGCTATGAGTTTGCAGCGCATTCATCGGTGCAGCTCCATAAATAACTGTTCTAAATTTAATGATTTTTCATTTTGTACACCTGCAATAACCTCTGGATTACCCTGGGTATCCACCAGCACGGTTTGTCCGGTTTGGCTTAATATTTTATAGCTTGCAGGTAACTGAGTGTCATCGCCAATACTGAGTAATTTAACCTCTTCACGCAGGGCATCAATTTCTTTAAACAGCACTAACTCGCCTTTTTTAATTAGTGCAACATGGCTGGCGACACGTTCTAAATCGGAGGTGATGTGCGATGAAAATAAAACTGCCGAGCCAGAATCGAGGGCGAGATCAAATAAGTCACCCATAAATTGGCGACGGGCGATAGGGTCAAGGCTAGCGACGGGTTCGTCGAGTAATAACAAGCTTGGTCGATACGCCATCGCCATGATTAATGCTAAAGATTGGCGCTGGCCGACAGACAGTTTTTGCACGGCTTGAGTGACATCTAAATCAAAACGCTTTAACCAATCTTGCTCTAAAGCGATGTCCCAATGGGAATAAAAACTGCGGTGCAATTCTAAGGCTTTATCGATGGTGAAGCCTTCATAACCAAAAGGCTGTTGTGGTACATAACCAATACGCTGTTTTGCGGCAATAGATAGCGCTTCAGGCGATTCACCTAAGGTATTGATGTTGCCGCTGTCGATATCGACAATCCCTAACGCGCAACGCATTAATGTCGATTTACCCGCGCCGTTTTGACCGAGTAATCCTACCACCATGCCAGGGTAAAGTGTCATCGACAAATCGCTCAACACCTTATGTCCGGTTGCAGACTTAGTTGTCTCGGCATAGATTTTATTGACTAGATTAAACTGTAAAACGGGCTTATCTTCGGCTTCCATGTTCGACTTTCCTATCAACATTCAACTAAATAATAACTACTTTTTATCCCAAAACTGCTTTAACAATTGCTGTAACTCGTCGTAATCCACACCTAATTGTTGTGCTTGCTCAACTAATGCGCTTAACTGCGGTGCTAATAAACTGCTACCAGAAGCATTATTCGCAGAGGTTCTGGCGGCCACGCGTGACGGCTGGCCACGACGACGCTCAACCCAGCCCTGGTCGACAAGTTGTTGCATCGCACGCGACACTGTCATTGGGTTTACCGCCAAATGTTCGGCCAATTGGCGCACTGAAGGCAGTACATCTTCAGGGTGCAATTGGCCGCCGACAATTAAGCGCACGATTTGATCGTGCAATTGTCGATAAATGGGTTCGCCACTGCTGGGGTTGACATTTAGTAATTCTAACATTAGCCTTTAGCAACTGTATTAATACATTGATACACTCATACACTAGATGTTAAGGTATCATAATCGTCATGAAATGCAAAAAGGAAACGTTCCGATGATCAACAGGAAGTTTATCAACACAAGCTCAATATCGCGATTACGCGCTTTAGGTTTATGCCAATCGGTAACTCGCGCTAGCCGCTGGGTTGCAGTTGCAGTGGCCATTTTGCTTGCTAACAACAGTGCTGCAGATACCGCAGACACCGCAATGACTGCGCCAGCTAAAACAACCACCTGTTATTTAGATGGCCTAGACGAGCAGTTTCAATGCGGAAAAATCAGCGTACCAGAAAATCCAAAGCAACCTGACGGTAAGCAAATCGACATTCATTTTGCAATTTTACCCGCAATTAAAAACACCCACCCAGATGAAGCGCTATTAGCCATCGCTGGCGGCCCAGGCCAATCGGCTATCGAAAATGCCGCAGGCTTTAACAGCATGTTGACTAAGGTACGCCAGCAACGCGATATTTTACTCATCGACCAACGCGGTACTGGCCAATCAAACATTTTGAGCTGCGATGACGGTGATTTAAATGCGCTCAGCGTTAATGAAGACAACCTCGACATGTTGGCGATAACCGAAAAATGTTTAGCGAAGATTGATGCAGACGTTACCCAATACGGCAGTAACACCGCATTAAAAGACTTTGAAGCGGTTCGCGAATATTTAGGTTACAAAAAGCTGCATGTTTACGGTATTTCTTATGGTACACGCATGGCACAGCTTTATATGCGTCATTACCCTGAAGCACTAGCCACGGTAACATTAGACGGTGTAGTGCCTATGCAGCAGAGCGTCGTCGCCATTGGTAGCTCCATTGAACGGGGTTTAAATGTGCTGTGGCGCGATTGTAAAAGCACTCCTGAATGTCAGCAGCAGTTTCCTGATTTAGTCGACGAATACAATCAAGTCGATCAACAACTTGCAGATGCACCGATTAGCCAAAAAGTGCGCGACCCACAAACCGATGAACCTAGCGACTTTTTGCTCACTCGCAGTAAGTACTCAGGGGCTATCCGCATGGCAATGTATATGCCCAATATCCGTGCGCTTATTCCTCACGCGATACACCAGGCAGCACAAGGCAACTACCAACCCATTTTAGGTATTTACGCTTTAACTGCCGACAGCACAGGCATTGCCATTGGCATGCACGCGTCAATAGTATGTGGCGAAGATATTCACCGCATTACCGAACAAATGCGTAAAGATGCTAAAGAGTCTTATATCAGTGGCAGCATGCTAGATGGACTAGAAAAAACCTGCCAGGTATGGCAAATATCCCCTGAAGATGACAGCTTTAGCGAGCCCGTCGACAGCGACATACCTACCCTATTATTGTCTGGCGAGCTTGACCCTGCGACACCACCAAACTGGGGGGCATTGGCACAAGAAAAGCTTACCAAGTCGAAGCATTTTATTGCACCTTACGCGACGCACGGAGTGGCCTATCAAAGTTGTGGTAATGATTTAGTGGCTCAACTGGTGGAACAAGGATCATTAAAAGACATTGACGGTGAATGTTTACAAAAAGACGTACGCCGCAGCTTTTACCTCAATGCCAACACGGTAGAAATACTACCGGTAGCCGCAACCTCTGAACCAGAATCAACAGAGGGTAAAGCAACAGACACCAAATCGACAGACGCTGCACCGGCAAGCTCTGACACTCAAACCGACACAACAGCGCCAGCAAACACTGCTGCAGATAAGGAATAGTCATGATTACTGTTGCAAACTTAACCAAAAAAATTGGCGATGTGCAGGCGTTAGACGATTTAAGCTTTAGCGCTGAAAATGGTCAAATCACCGGGTTACTTGGGCCTAATGGCGCCGGAAAAACCACCTGCTTACGCACTTTATTTGGTTTGCTCAAACCAGACTCTGGCACCGCCACAGTAGACAATATTGATGTAGCGATTGACCCAATAGGTGCAAAAAAGCAATTAGGCTTATTTCCTGATCCATTTGGATTGTACGAGCGCCTTACACCGCGTGAATACATTAGTTTCTTTGCAGAGCTCAGCGGCATGTCACGCAAGCAAGCCAAAGAAGCCACAGCCAATGTGATTGCGCAATTAAAGCTAGAAGACATTAGCGACCGTCGCTGTAAAGGTTTCTCGCAAGGTCAGCGGATGAAAACCGCACTGGCACAAGCCATAGTGCATCAGCCAAGTAACATCATTTTAGATGAGCCCACCCGCGGACTTGATGTGATGAGTACCCGCTTACTGCGCGACATTTTATTGCAACTTAAAGCGAAAGGTCACTGTGTATTGTTTTCAAGTCATGTCATGCAAGAAGTCGCCGCATTATGTGACCGGGTCATTGTGATGGCAAACGGCAAAGTAGTCGCCATTGGTAGCCCTGACGAACTGTGTCAACAAACCGGCAAAGACTCACTAGAAGATGCATTTATCGAACTTATCGGTACTGACGAAGGGATTGCAGCATAATGAAAATGATACTCGCAATGGTGCGCAAAGAACTTATTGATGCCGCACGAGACAAACGCTCTGTCATGGCAGGTTTATATTATGCCATGGGTACGCCACTGATCATGTGTGGCCTATTTATGGTGTTAATTGGTCAACTGTCTAGCCCAGAAGATCTTAGCATCAAGATTAATAATGCCAATAACGCCCCAGATTTAGTGCGCTACTTAAGCAATAACGGCATTAATCATGGTGACGATGACGAAGCGAAAAAAATCATCTTAACCATCAGTGACGATTACGCCGCTAACATGGCCAAGGCCAAACCGGCAGAAGTGTTATTGGTTGCTGATAACTCAGATGAAAAGCTGCAAAAGTCTATTCGCCGTCTTGAGCGTCAATTACAAACGTACAGTTCGGAAATGGGCAGTATTCGCTTAATTGCCCGCGGGATTAATCCGCGCATTACTCAGCCAATCAAAATCAATGTTGAAGACAAGGCCACGGCAGATTCTAAAGGCGGGATGATCTTAGGCATCGCTATTTTCACCATGATGTATTCAGTGTTTATTTCTGGCATGAACCTCGCCATCGACACCAGTGCCGGCGAACGTGAGCGTAACTCACTGGCATTACTGCTCAGTCACCCAATGAGCACCCGCGAATTAGTCATCGGTAAAATTATTGCAGTAACCTGCTTTGCACTGCTAGGACTCATTTTAATCTTGCTGGTATCAAAAGTGGCCTACCCCTTTGTGCCTTGGCAAGAAATTGGCTTTACCGTCAACATTAGCCAGGACTTTATGGGGCTTATGTTCCTGGTCGGAATCCCTGTCGCACTCATGGCTGCTACCTTGCAATTGTATGTGTCGTTTATGGCCAAAACCTTTAAAGAAGCGCAGTCATACTTAACCATGGTGTTATTTGTACCGCTGGCACTGTCAATGGCAGCCAGTTACAACATTGCCCCAGACGTACTGCAATGGTTACCGGTATCGGGTCAGCAACAAGCGTTAATGGACTTTATTAAAGGCCGCGAAATCCCAATGATGCAGTTAATCGTGTCATCGGTGGCCACCTTAATCATTGCTGTAGCACTGGCCGCAGGATTAGAGAAGTCACTAAAAAGTGAAAAAGTGGTCTTTGGTTTATAAGTTTTTTTACCAAGAGTGACTAATAACGAATAACTGATAAAAATATGTAAACGTCATCCAGCCTTCGCGGCAATCCGTTAAGGCTGGATAATATACAAGGTTGAATAATTAAGGAGTGATTATGAACGATGATATGGCGATTATCGCACTGGTATTTATCGTAATTGTTGGTACTACGGCATCCGAAATGTTTAAGCACTATTTAAAGCACAAACAAAAAGCCGAAGCCGATGGTCTCGCAGACATGAAAGCACAAAACCAGGCATTGATTGAGCGCATACAAGTGCTGGAAAGATTGGTAACCGACAGCGACTTTGATTTAAAGCAGCAGTTTAAAAAATTGTAAGCTTGGTACTCCATCGTTCGCAGCTGCCCTTATAAACTTATCCAGCAACAATACCGATAAACATGCCCAAAAATAAAAAATGCCGTCATAGTTGACGGCATTTTAGTAATACTGATTTGTATTGCTACGGAGCGGTATTTCTGCAGAACAGGATTTAGCGTGACTGCTATGTCATGTCACACTTACTTCGCTTTCGGTCTAAATGGCTTAATGACCGCTTCGTCACACACCAAAAATGGACCGTCCATTAAGTCGATGCAATACGGAATAGCGGGAAATACCGCGTCTAAACATTCACGGATAGACTTAGGTTTGCCGGGTAAATTTACTATTAGCGAATCGGCACGTAGCCCTGCTGTTTGACGTGATAAAATAGCTGTAGGGACAAACTTTAATGACTCCGCGCGCATCAGCTCACCAAAGCCTGGCATCATGCGATCGCACACGGCTTCAGTTGCTTCAGGGGTGACATCGCGTTTTGCCGGGCCGGTGCCACCTGTGGTGACAATTAAGCAGCAATCTTGGTTATCAGCAAGATCAATCAAGGTGGCTTCAATGACATCTTGTTCATCTGGGATCACCTTGTATACAGGCTCCCACTCTGAAGTTAAATACTCACTCAATACATCAATAATGGCTTTACCAGATAAGTCTTCATATATACCCGCACTAGCACGGTCACTGACGGTCACGATGCCGATTTTAGCTTTACTCATGGTGATATTTCCCTAATATGGGGTCATTAACCTCGATTCGCATGGAGGTTAAATCAAGAATTTAGTTATAGGCAGCTAATCTACCAAAAAACATCTACATCACAAAATTACAGACCCATAAATGCAAACCGTCTCAAAAAATGACATCAGCCAGGCGGTTCCTTATACTAATCGCAGCTATTCAAACATTGGATTTTATTATGCAAAAACAACAACGCGGTTTTACCCTGATTGAATTAGTGGTAGTGATTATTATTTTAGGGATTTTAGCGGTAGTCGCTGCGCCGAAATTTATAAACTTAAAAAGTGATGCGGTCATTGCCAATTTAAATGGCTTACAAGGTGCATTAAAGTCGGCTAATACCCTAGTGTATTCAAAGGCAGTATTGGCTGGCCAGGAAAAACTCGACCCAGGGTCGGTGACATTGAATGGGAATGCTGTGACGACTAGAGTCGGATATTTAACGCCTCTTGGGGCTAATGTTACATTGGCTCTTGATGGTTCATTTGAAGTGATGGTTGGTGCAAATGATGCGATTACTGCTGATTGGGGAATATTTAACGTACCTGGCGGAGCATCTATGTACATAGTGCCTAAGGGGTTTGCCACGTTTGACAACTGTAATCTGCTTTACAATGTTGACTCATCTCAGCCAGCACCTGCCTTTTACAGCCTAACGACTAGCGGTTGTTAATTTCCAAGCTCACACTGAACTCAATAAATCCACAAGATTGATACTGTTCGCCACTAGTTTACTCGCGCTTTATCGATATTGGATTTATCGTTGCACTTACGCTTAACGCTGAACTACCGTTTAAGACTTATAGGTGCTTAAAACTGATAAACGTTTAAAAGCATTAACGCTTAACACTAACCGTTAAAATACCTTCAGCCGCCATAGTCGCGACTTGCTGCAACTCATCAACGCTTGCCCCTTCCGACGCCTGCATCGACAAACCTTGAAACAATGCGGTCATCAGGCTAGCCAATACCACAGGTTCACAACGCTCTTGTAATTCGCCTTTTTGCTTAGCTTGCTCAAATCGATCGGCCAACTGTTGCTTATGCTTTAATTTACGCGCTAACACGGTTTGTTTAATCGACTCGCTCGCTTCACTACACGACAATGTGCTGTTAATTAACGCGCAACCTTGTGGGTGGCTGCAATCGGTAAACTGGGCAGCAGCACCGAGCAATAATCCGCGGATGACATCGGCAATGTGATCGTGCTGAAAGGCAATATTAAACAGTGAGTCTGGTCGATTTTCATATAAGTCGATAGCTTTAAAGAACAACTGCTCTTTATTGCCAAATGCCGCATATAGACTTGGCTTTTTAATGCCCATCGCCTCGGTGAGTTCGTTTAAAGAAGTCCCTTCATAACCGTTACGCCAAAACACATTAAGCGCTTGCTCCAAAGCGATGTCGATATCAAACCCACGTGGGCGACCAACACAAGCGGCTTTAGTTATTGTCATAAGTTGTACCTCATATTTTAACGAACCCTTTATTATCATAGTGTTAAATAAAAACACTAATCTAAGACGGGCATATTTATGCGCATTATTAAACCACAAATTGTGCTAATTGTGTGCCGACTTATCACAAAATGAGTGATTAATTACCCATTGATGTGCGCCACAACAAACACTTTGTCGTATGTGCTTATTTCATCTTCACACTAAATGAACATTTGGTCAAAATAATTTCATACTCATCGGTACAAAATACGTTGACAGGGTTATTTTAATCTATATATTACCGTTCGGTACAGAACAATTTCATACCGACCGGTATAAAACTGTAGCAACAGACAAAAAGTAACGCAACCAGTAGCCCGTTAAACAACGTAAAAGCTATTGATTAGAGGAAAGTAACATGACTATATTTAAATCAATTCAATCCACGTTGTTAGTTAGCCTAACGGCATTACTACTTGTGGCTTGTGGGCAAGCTCCAGCGCAACAACAAGCAGGTGCACCTGCAGCCCCTGAAGTGAGTGTTGCTAACGTCATTCATGAACGTATTACCGAGTGGGACCAGTTTACTGGGCGCTTACAAGCACCAGAAAAAGTCACATTGGTACCGCGCGTGTCGGGTTATATCGAATCAGTAAACTTTAAAGAAGGGGCATTGGTTAACAAAGGCGATGTGTTGTTTACCATTGACTCAAACGTGTTTACCGCTGAAGTCGAACGTCTTCAAGCTGAGCTAACCAGTGCGCAATCGGCTAACCAATTGGCAAAAAATGACTTTGACCGTGCAAACAAATTGTTTAGTCAACAAGCGGTTTCTGAAGAGTTAATTGATACTCGTCGCAGCAACATGCACCAAACAGCTGCGGCTGTAGCCTCGGTGAAAGCGGCGTTAACCAGTGCCAAGCTAAACCTTGAATACACCCAAGTCACCGCGCCAATTACTGGCCGCGTATCTTATGCCAATGAAACCGCGGGCAACTATGTCACTGCGGGACAAACTCAGCTGACTAGCCTAGTTTCAATCGAAAACATGTATGCGTACTTTGATATCGACGAGCAAACTTACCTTAAATATGCATCGCTTTCAGTTGAAAACAAACGCCAGGATCCACGCTCAGGTAACAACACGGTATTAATGGCATTGGCCAATGAAACCGAATTTACTTATCAAGGTGTGATCGATTTTGTCGACAACTCAGTCAATCAACAAACCGGTACTATCCGTGTACGAGCTACGTTTGCTAACCCAGACAACATGTTAATGCCTGGCTTATTTGCCCGTATTAGCATTGCAGGTAGTGCGTCATATCAAGGTATTTTAATCGACGACAAGGCCATCTTTACTGACCTAAGCAACAAGTACGTGTTAGTGGTTAACGATGAAAACACCCTTGAATACCGTAGCATTACTTTAGGTGAAAAAATCCACGGCTTACGTATCGTAACCAAGGGTTTGCAACCAGATGAGAAAATTGTCGTTAATAGCTTACAAAAAGTGCGTCCTAGCGTCACTATCACTCCAAAATTAACCGAAATGGCCGAAAGCAGCCAAATAGAAGCACTGCACCAGGCGCAGTTACTATTTGATAATCAGCCGCTCACAGCACAAGTTGCTGATGAAGCAAGTCAAGGCTAAGGAATACTTTCATGTTGTCGCAATTCTTTATTAAAAGACCGATTTTTGCCGCTGTTTTATCGCTATTATTTTTTATCTCTGGTGCGATAGCGGTTTGGCAGTTACCGATCACCGAATACCCAGAAGTGGTACCGCCAACGGTGGTGGTAACCGCTAACTACCCTGGCGCAAACCCAAAAGTAATCGCCGAAACCGTAGCATCACCACTAGAGCAAGAAATTAACGGCGTTGAGAACATGCTTTACATGTCCTCTCAAGCGACCTCTGATGGCCGCATGACCTTAACGATCACGTTTGCGATTGGTACTGATGTTGATTTAGCGCAAACCCAGGTACAAAGCCGTGTTGAACGCGCTAAACCGCGTTTGCCACAAGAAGTACAGCGTTTAGGTATTGTGACCGAAAAATCATCACCAGACTTAACCATGGTGGTGCATTTAACCTCACCCGATAACCGTTATGACATGTTGTACTTGTCTAACTATGCGGTGTTAAAAGTTAAAGACGAACTCGCACGGATTGAAGGTGTAGGTGCTGTACGCGTATTTGGCGCGGGCGACTACAGTATGCGTGTGTGGTTAGACCCTAATAAAATGGCTGCAATTGGTTTGTCGCCAAATGACGTGGTTGCCGCTATTCGTGAGCAAAACCAACAAGCTGCCGCAGGTAGCCTAGGTGCTCAACCTAGTGGCGAAAGTGATTTTCAGCTACTGATCAACCTAAAGGGCCGTTTAAACAACGTAGAAGAATTTGAAGACATTATTGTAAAAGTAGGCGACCAGGCTCAAATCACTCGCTTAAAAGATGTTGCTCGTGTTGAATTAGGCGCATCAACTTATGCACTGCGTTCAATGCTAGACAATAAAGATGCTGCGGCATTACCGGTATTCCAGGCGTCTGGCTCAAACGCGATTCAGATTTCTGATGACGTTCGCGCCAAAATGAAAGAGTTGTCGGCCACCTTCCCAGAAGGCTTAACTTACGACATCGTTTATGACCCTACGGTATTTGTACGCGGTTCGATTGAAGCGGTTGTTAAAACCCTGCTAGAAGCCATTTTACTCGTGGTGTTAGTCGTGGTGCTGTTTTTACAAACCTGGCGCGCTTCTATTATTCCATTAGTGGCGGTACCGGTTTCGCTTGTCGGCACGTTTGCCTTTATGCACTTAATGGGCTTCTCGCTTAATGCATTATCATTGTTCGGCTTAGTGCTGGCGATTGGTATTGTGGTCGACGACGCCATTGTTGTAGTGGAAAACGTTGAGCGTAATATCCAAGAAGGTTTAGCACCTTTAGCGGCCACGCAAAAAGCCATGAAGGAAGTGACCGGCCCGATTATCGCCACCACATTAGTATTGGCAGCGGTATTTATTCCAACGGCATTTATGTCAGGGTTAACCGGTCAGTTCTATAAACAGTTTGCCTTAACCATTACTATTTCGACCTTTATTTCGGCGATTAACTCGTTAACCTTAAGCCCTGCATTAGCTGCATTGCTGCTTAAGAGTCATCACGATAAGAAAGATTTTTTAACCCGTGGCATGGACAAAATGCTCGGCGGTTGGTTATTTGCACCGTTTAACCGCTTCTTTGCAAAATTGTCAGACGGTTACGGCTGGATAGTGAAAAAAGTGATTCGTTTTGGTGTGGTTGTTGGCGTGTTGTATATCGGTCTAGTCGCCGTAACAGGTTTACAATTTGCCAGCACGCCAACCGGTTACGTGCCCGGCCAAGACAAGCAATACTTGATTGCCTTTGCACAGCTGCCCGATGCCGCATCACTTGATCGCACCGAAGCTATCGTGAAAGAAATGTCGCGTATTGCACTCGATCAACCGGGTGTGGCTCATGCAGTAGCCTTCCCAGGCTTAAGCATTAACGGCTTTACCAACAGTACCAATAGCGCGATTTTATTTACACCGCTCGATGACTTTGCCGACCGTAAAGATCCATCGTTATCAGCTGGCGCCATTGCCGCAGCGTTAAACCAAAAGTTTGCCGCGATTGACGGTGCATTTATTGCCATTTTCCCACCACCACCAGTTCAAGGTTTAGGGACAATTGGCGGCTTTAGATTACAAATTCAAGATCGTGGAGATTACGGTTACGAAGAATTGTATAAAGTCACCATGCAAGTAATGCAAAAAGCGTGGGCAACACCTGAGTTAGCCGGTGTGTTCTCAAGTTATCAAGTCAGCGTGCCGCAACTTGAAGTTGAAGTAGACCGTACCAAAGCCAAGCAGCAAGCCGTATCGTTAGACGAACTGTTTGCCACGCTACAAGGTTACATGGGCTCGGTTTATGCTAACGACTTCAACCAATTTGGCCGTACATACCAGGTAAATGTTCAAGCTGACGAACAGTTTAGACAAACACCAGAGCAGATTTCTCAGCTCAAGGTACGTAATAATCAGGGTGAAATGGTACCGATTGGCTCGTTTATTAACGTTGCCAATGTCGCAGGTCCAGATCGCGTTATGCACTATAACGGTTTTACTACCGCAGAGCTTAACGGCGGTGCTGCACCTGGGTTTAGTAGTGGTGAAGCACAAGCTGCGATTGAAAAAATCTTAGCTGAAACACTGCCTAATGGCATGACTTACGAGTGGACTGAAATCACCTACCAACAGATATTGGCAGGTAATGCGGGCGTGTATATTTTCCCATTAATCATTTTATTAGTGTTTATGGTATTAGCCGCGCAATATGAAAGCCTAAGTTTACCGTTGGCGATTATCTTGATTATTCCGATGACGATTCTGTCGGCAATCAGTGGCGTATTAATTTACGGTGGCGATAACAACATCTTTACCCAAATCGGACTGATTGTTCTGGTGGGGCTGGCGACCAAAAACGCTATCTTGATTGTTGAATTTGCTAAAGAGCTGCAAGACAAAGGATTATCACCATTCGATGCCATTCTTGAAGCGGGCCGCTTACGTTTACGCCCAATTTTAATGACGTCTATCGCCTTCATTATGGGTGTAGTGCCGATGGTGTTCTCGAGTGGCCCAGGTGCCGAAATGCGTCAAGCAATTGGTGTGGCAGTGTTTGCCGGTATGATTGGTGTGACCATATTTGGTCTGTTACTGACGCCACTCTTTTATTATGCGCTGGCTAAACGAGTTAAGCCTTTAGAAGCTAAATAGCTAGCGACTTCATTAGTGTAAAAACAAAAAAGAGGTAAACCTTACGGTTTACCTCTTTTTTATTATCTATCTCAAACGCAGATCAAACTCAGGTTTACGGGTTAATCCTGATATCGCGCGTAATCAGCTAAACTGGCTATCGACATATTTTGCTGTTCTATCGGCTTGTTTAGGCGCTTAGCAAACCAATAACGAGGTTTCCAATAGACATTATTTAAGCTAGAAATCTTAACGCCTTTTTTAGTTGAGGCGTGTAAAAACTTATCCTGGCCCATGTAAATCCCCACATGGCGTGCGGTTCTACCTGTTTTGAAAAATACTAGATCGCCAATAACAAGCTGACTTCTTGGGACTTCTTTACCTAAAATACGTTGCGCATTCACCGAACGCGGTAATTTACTGCCAACAATGTCTAGGTAAGCCAAATACACAAAACCCGAACAATCAATACCGTTACGGCTCAGGCCACCTAAACGATAGGGTGTGCCTTTCCATTGATCATGAAAACTCAGTAAGTTTGACTCACTCCACTTAGGCGGCTCAAGCTTAAGCATAGGTGGAACCACCACAGGTTTAGGGGCTCGTACCACTGGCGGGTTTGATGCACACGCAGACAACAACACCACTAAACAAGCAAATAATATTCTTTTAGCCAACTCGACTCACTCCAGACCCGAAAAAATCACCGAAATATAAAGACCTTTAGATAAATACACAATCAAAATACGTCACAAGCCACTGAATAAAGGTTAATTTAACGGGTAATCAGCTGCATACATTGCACAATGGCGCGCTTTGCTGCTGTTTTATCCGCTTTAATTTGACAGCGTAGCATAGTCCCTTGCCAATTTGACCAAAAAATGTTCGATAATACGTTCGCTGTCATATCGGTTTTAATAAAACCTTGCTGCTGACCTTGTTCAATAAGGGCATTAAACAGACTCAACCACTGGTCAAACAGTTGATTAAGCGTTTTATGCAATAAGGTCATTTGCGGATTGACTTCAACCAATAAATTACCCATTAAACAGCCACGGGGCTGACTGTCACTAAACAAAAATTCGATCAGTTGATGGTAGCCGCCTAATACAGCTGTCACATTGGTTTTAAAGCTAGCGTTAGGGTCCATGGCAATCGGCGCAATACGTTGCCCAAAATAGTATTGTGCGACTTCTGCGGCAAACGCTTCTTTACTGGCAAAATAGTGATAAAACGAGCCTTTCGGAATGCCCACTTCATCAAGAATAAGTTTAATCCCAACTGCGCTGTATCCATGTAAAGCAAACAGCTTTTCACCGACAGCACAAATTGACTGCTTACTGGTAGTATTTTTGTTCATAGGATCTCCAATTTTGGCGCTACGATAAACAAAAATAGACCAGTCGTCTACGCATTTCCAGTTTATCGATAACATTGGACACAATTACAGATAAAATGATGAAAAAGAACAGATAAGGTATTGGCGTAAAGTCTTGGTACAAGCGCTGAGTAGTAAAACAGCGATGCTCAGGTCTGCGTGAAAAAGTTAGCGGGTATTTTGCTTAATAGATTCGTCTAGCAACTGTTGAATGTCTGAGCGTTGTTGGCGACGTTCATCATCGATATGTTGATTCACCCGCTGCTCACACTGTTTTTGCTGGTCATACTGGCTTATGGGATCGGTCGCCTTGTCTGTTTGCGCCTGGCATAACATGCTACTGCAACCGCTTAACTGTGCACTCGCTGCCACAACCAAAATAGAGCAATATCTCGGTGATACTACCAAATAATCGCGGCTTATTTTGTCATCATGCATATCATGCTTGCCCCAGTAAAAAGTTACTCCATTAAAAAGTGACCCTATTAAAAATTGCCTCATAAAAAAACCAGCCCGAAGGCTGGTTAATAATATGCTATATCAATCACGATTACCCAGTAATGCGTAACTCATCGACAACCTCTTTAACGTCATCGGTATTTTTGGCAATGGTTAGGGCTAAATCACGTTCGGCATCACTCGACACCGTACCTTCTAAGGTGACTACGCCATTCTCAACGTCTACATCAATCTCGGTACCCGATATGTCGGTTGAAAATAATAAACGCGTTTTCACCACGGTTGCCACTTTCGAGTCAGTTAAGGTGTCGGCTAAAGTATCACTGTCATGATCTTTGTCGCTGTGGTGCTGCTTCATCACCGTTAATTCGTTATTAACTTCGTTAACGCCATCGACACTTTTTACTAATTCTGCAGCCAGCGCTTTATCAACACTGCTGTTTACTTTACCCGTTAAGGTCACATTACCGTCTATTACGTCGGTATTAATATCAAAAGAGTTTAAGTTGGTGTTTAACAGTAACGTGGTTTCAGCTTTACCATCAATCCATGCATCTTTTGCATCATCCTGCCAATCTTGAGCTGCGTTTGCAGTAAATGCCATTGAACCAAGAACGATGCTTGTTAATACTGATAATGTAGTCTTTTTCATAAAGATATTCTCCATTGTTAGTGTTAATGCTGTTTTACATATTAGGTAATGCGCGAACTGTGCCAAGTTTTATAACTGTCTGTTTTAAAATAACTTGTTATTTTATTTCACTGTAAATCCGTTAATAGCAGTGAGTGAATATCGGACTTTTTTACCGACATGATGTAAAATTTTCAGGGTGATGGAGTCGACTCGTTAAACTGCAAGTTTTTCATGCTGTCGCAGCTTATTTGCAGCGATGCGATGCCCTCAGCCAATTGCCGGGTGACTTGTTGGCTATTGGCACGCTTAGCGGCAAGTTTCAGTCGATTTAACACATACTGTTCTGCGGTAACCAGTACCTTAATGGCTTTTGCCAAACGCTTTTGTTCTATGGCTCTCTCTGCTTCGGCATAAAAAGGGCTCAGTGACGGCCTTAACGTATTAATACTCTCAATCGTTTGCGGATATCTCGGCTCAACCTGCTTAAACAATGCCGTTAGTCGGCTTAAGATACTTTTTCTGATCTCTGCCATATGGCTAAAAATACGTTTGATATTGTAGTCGTCGGCCCCCTTTGTGGCCTGGGTATAAAACTGTTGCCCTGCTTGGCATAAATCAATGGCTTCATTGAGTAACCATAAGTCGCTTCCGTCGTGCATAACCTCATTTGATCGTGTTCTATTCAACGTCATATCTCCTTATCATTAGTTAATGATTATCATTAACATGCATGATGACTTGCTAATAAATGTAAAATTAAGTCATTATGTTTACTTGCATAATCCGTGCACATTGACAAAGTTTAATTAACCTACTGATTTTAAATTGTTATGCTAATAAACAAGCCTCGGAGAAAACGCCGAACAGGAAAAAATTACCGTCTGTAATTGTCAAATCTACATCTTCGACATACATTGGTTATTAACAGACAGGGAGTGATATCGGCATGGGTCGTCCAGTACTTTTTTACCATTTGCGCCAGCCGCAAACACAAACTCAGCTCTTACAAATTCCGAGTTGCCAACATTTCAATAAAATAGCCAGTAGCATCGAGCGACCTTGGTTAGCTCAACTTGAAGACAATGCCGTAGATGTGGCCATTATCGAACTCGCCAATTTAAGCCAACAAGACTATCTCGATATCGCCAATAGCGAATTAATGGCTGATATCGAATTTATCTTTTTAAGCGAAGGCAAACCGAACCCCAACCTAGACAAATTAATGGCGACTGGGGCGGGTTATCATTTTCGTCAGCCTTACGATATGACGTTGATTGACGATACCTTAGAAGATTTTGCCCAAGACTTAGTGACCAAATCAGCTAAAAAACACCAACCTTTTTCAAGCGAACTTGATCAATATGGCTTACTAGTGGGTTCATCACGAGCCATGCACAAGCTGTACAGAACG
The DNA here is from genome assembly GCF_059758095.1 of Shewanella sp. MF05913. NCBI lineage: Bacteria > Pseudomonadati > Pseudomonadota > Gammaproteobacteria > Alteromonadales > Shewanellaceae > Shewanella > Shewanella sp. MF05913. Next base: position 77,871 of record NZ_JCAYNT010000009.1, on the reverse strand, counting down.
ACGCGTAAGGTTGCGGTAACAGACAGTAATGTATTGATTATTGGTGAAAGTGGAGCCGGCAAAGAGTTGGTTGCTAATACGATTCACTTAGCCAGCAACCGAGTTAACGAGCCATTTATTGCCATTAACTGTGGCGCATTAAGCCCAGAACTAGTCGACAGTGAATTATTTGGCCATGTGAAAGGCGCGTTTACAGGCGCACATAGAGATCATTCCGGCGTATTTGAGCAAGCTGAGGGTGGCACGTTATTTTTAGACGAAGTCACCGAAATGCCACTCGAGCATCAGGTTAAACTGTTGCGGGTACTCGAAAATAACGAATATCGCCAAGTCGGCAGCCCTAATGTAAAAAAAGCCAATGTGCGTATTGTGGCAGCAACCAACCGCGATCCCGCTAAAGCCATTGAAAACGGACATTTTCGTGAAGATTTGTATTTCCGCTTAGCGCATTTCCCTATCAACGTGCCGCCGCTACGTGACCGTGGCAACGACATTAGCGGACTCGCCCAGCACTTTTTAGCCTACCGCAATGCTGCAGAAAAACTCAGCAAAGTCTTTACCGACGATGCTTTAGCTCTTATTCAACAACAAAAATGGCCTGGTAATGTGCGAGAGTTAAAGCATGCAATCGAACGCGCTTATATTCTTGCCGACGACATTATTGATGTCAGCCATATCAATATTAACCCGTTAGAACCGTCTACCGAGTCAGCGGAAGACGATGTACAAATCCCCACAGGTATGCGTTTAGATGAACTTGAAAAAGTGGCAATTTATCAAGCACTCGATCAAACCGCCGGCAATAAAAATGACACAGCTAAACAACTCGGCATTAGTGTCAAAACCTTGTACAACAAACTGAGTAAATACGAAGACCAAACCAGCTCAGAAGATTAAGAAACTCATCATCCCGGCAGTGGTTCTGAGTTGGAATCCACCAACCTAATCATCCCGGCAATAATTTTAAGCCGGGACACACCAATATTATCATCCCGGCAATAATTTTAAGCTGGGACACACCAATATTGTCATCCCGGCAGTGCTTTTGAGCCGGGATCCAGGTGTTAGCTTTGTACTTTTGTACTTTTGTACTTTTGTACTTTTGTACATATGGCCTACGGCCACTAACGTCGTGGCGCTTCGCCCACAGCAAAGAATGCATCTGAAATGTTTACTGTTATGGCTTGATCATGGCATTCACTCACTGACACGCAGCAAGTACATCCATGTAGCTCGGCCGACCCGTCCATGGGTCGGACGGTCAGCTCGCAAATATCCACGATTAACTCATCAATTTTTACTTAATCTGCAGATTTTAAAGAATAAAATTGAATGAGAGTATTTTAAATAATACTAACTTATTTATTATCTAAAGCTACCCTCTGTGTCGGATAGTTTTCGCCTCAAAGTATTAAATCTTAAAACCAAGTATTTTTTTTATAGAATAAAAGAAATTTACTCTATCCGTACTTTTTTTCTTTTCAGTATGAATTTCAATTATGTATTTTATCTTCACGAATTCACTTAAAAATTCCTTTCTGGCTTCGCTCAGATGCTGCTTATTAGTTTCCATACTTAGTCTCTGTTAGCTTTTTATAGAAGTGCTTTTCTATCGCGAATAGGTTTTTTTTGAATGCATCCTTTGAAATTGCTTTATCTGATATACGCACAAAATGTCTGCAGCTATTCTTAACTGAATCTTCGTAAATAATTGTTGTTTTCATTAGGTGTTCTTGATTACTTTTATATAAACCAATTGCACCAACTATGTTTGGATCCGCAATAGCTTGCTCATTTCTGGAATCTGGCCAGCCTCTAGCAAAAGTAACACCGTCCTCATGGATAGTTACATCGAACATATATTCTATGGAGCCTGTTTCTGAATCTGCCCAACAAGGTGGGTGATCGAGGCCGTTTCCAAGTTTTACAATTTGTTGACGCAAGTTATTGTTTTGACCTTTTGCATCTCTTAGTTGGATCAGAAGCATATTTAATGCCTTATCCAGCTGCGACTCATTTGGTAGGGCTGTTGATATGAGTTCTTTGAACCTTGCAACTTCTTCTATTTTGGCTATTGCTTGTTCTATGTCTTCATTTTTAAATATTTCAGCCATTTTATCTTCAAGTAGTTTTAAATCAGATTTTTTTTGCTGAAGTTCAAGTTCTAATTGGCTTACTCTTTCAACACGCTCTTTTAATTTAACGATTTCAGAAAAATACTCCTCAAAGTTATCCTCACCAACTTGTTCTTTAATTTTGTCTATTAACTCACTGTCAGCATGTGTGCTGTGAATAATCAATTGTTGATTATTGTTGAGTGTCACCAGTTCTGTTAATTTACTTTCCTGTTCGTTTAATTTCCATACTGACACTAAAAGTAAAATAAAAAAGAAAATAAATGCTAATTCAGTCAATGATGTATCTAATATTGAGCTTTTGCTCCGTCCAGTCACTTCAGATTTCACGCAGCAGCGCCCCGCAATTTCTGAATTTCCTGTGCTAGGTTGCTATACACAGTTGAGATATCTTTGGCAACCTGATTTGTATATTCTTCTGTTGCGGCAGCACTTTCGTCAAATCTTTTGTAGGTTTCCAGCGTTTGCTTGCTTGAAACTGCCAATAGCTCTTCAAATTTAGACAATTGTTCACTGAAACTTTCCAACTGCGGTATATTTGTAGCTAAAGATTTAAACTTCTCTGATAACTCATTCAAACCAGAGATATATGTTTGAATTATTTTAGGGGAGTCAGCCAGTTGCGTATGGATAATCGATGATTCATCGAACAAGGTCTTCATCGAAGATGTTAGGGCTGGAACTGATATATCCATAGCTGTTGATAAATCTGCAAATTGCGTACTTAACTTTTCCACTTTTGAGGATATGTTATCCTCCACTTCTAGCTTAAAGTCTTTGATATCTCCTATACTTGACAATACAGCATTTCCAATTTCTGTAAGAGTCTGGCGATAACTGTTTGCCTGTTCATTGACTACTACATTTAACTGAGCTTCAAAGCCATTGATATGTTTGTTGATAGTATCAGTACTACCGGCAATATGATAAGCGAGCTGTTCATTATTGGTCTGTAACTGCTTAGCTCCTATAGTGAAACTATGACTAAAACCTGCCAGATTATCAGTTAGGTCTTTAATTGATTCTAGCACTGGCTTTGTAATTACATCTTTGGACACTTCAATGGAGTTAACTTTATCAATGAGATTATTAACTGCATTAGTAAATTTAATCTGGCATTCATCAAAACTTGCTTCGAATTTTTGTAGAACATTACTATTTACTGTTTCGTATTCTTGTAGGGTGCCTATTATTACTTGTTGAGTTTCAGCGCTTACTTTAATGACACTCGAAGTTACAGTATTAATCAGAACATCGATTTGCCCTTTAAATACTTCTAATGATTGCTCTATATCGCGTTCAATCTGCACTTGGCGCTGTTTGGTTTCGATATCAAATGATGTAATGAGCAAACGTGCAATTAATCCAATAACTGTTGTCACTAGCGCAACACCAAATGATGAAACGATCTGACTAAAATTAACTTTTCCAGCTTCTGGGCCTTCGGAAAGTAATAATAATGAAGCTATAAGTGATATCAGGGTAAAAATAAAACCTAAATAGTAACAACTGTCACCTGCAATTACTGGTGGCACGTCTGACGAGCCTTGCCATACTATTGTGCAATATATAAGAATGATAGTAACAGGCACCCAAAACCCTAAAAATGTTGAGTTAATTTGTGATCCAATAAACGTGAAAAAGGCTCCTACTAGCACAGCGATTATGAATAAATTTTTTAATGACATTCGTTCAACAATACCCGTTTGCCATCCTGATATTTTTTCTTTGCTTTCCATCTTTACGCCTTAATTCACGTTGCTAATTTTTGTAACTACACTATTGCTTTTCTCGAAATATTTTTCCCAAAATAAAATATGGGTACGACCTTGTCTGGAGTGATCCTTAGGTCTTGTCAAATAAAGTATCTCAATCCTAGCACCGTTTAAATTGGCCAACACAGAAGCTAGATAAGGGCTTTTCTCTACTATGTTAAACTTTAATTTAGGTGCTCTGTATTGAGATAAACCGTCAGTGTGATGCAATAAATCAGATACTATAATTAGTTGCTTAACAGGTGCTTTTGATGTGGAAAAAGAGTAGACGCCAACAGATTTAATCGCTTCCATTATTGGCGACTGTTTGGCCAGCTCTGAATCCAGTAACTCAGTCACTGCAAATTCAAGTTTTTCTTTAAATTTATGCTCCCAGTTTTCTTTTAACTGTCTTTTATTCGAAGTCCACTCACTTTTATCAGCTCCGTCACCAGGGTTACACGTTACCAAGATTGGAGTGTTCTTTTCTGCAGATTCGGTGATGGTGTACACCGATACCCTTTCATCTACTTCAGCACTCTCAAGTATCTGTTCAAGTTTATTTTTGATTGTCTGATATTGGGTTGGATTGACAGAATCAGTTGTATCGACTAAAAGTACAGTCTCTTTCGTGACTACTCCATCAATACGACAGTTATCGTCTTTATTGCGGTTAACTTGTTTCTGGCTTTGGTCCATGTAAAAGTAAATGCCTAGGCTTACTACCATCGCTGAAAATATTATCAGAGCGACCCCTAAAAAATCATCTTTACGTTTCTGTGCTGCTTTGCGTCGACTCATACTTTGCAAATCTCATCAATTAACTTAATTTTTTCGGATTGAGAGGTCAAAAGTTTATTTTTGATTTCAGGAAACTCTGCCGCAGCCTTATTAAGACAGTCTTCAAACTTTTGTCTGTGATCTGTAGGTTCACTGACTTGTGTTAATTCATCAAATGAAATAACAATATTTTCAGAAAAATAAGTAGGTGCAGGACTCTCGCGTTCCTTTTTGTTTGTCTGCCTATACAGAGTAATCAAGTACTGGTATGCATTATTTAAGTTTGATAAATAGTTTCTGTATAAACTAAAGTCGTTTTTAATTGATGAGAATAAAATCCCTAACATTTGTTTGTCTTGCTGCATTTTTTTATAATGTTTATCAGCTTGTTTAACATGTTCCTCATAGACATCATGAATCGAATCGCATAGTTCAACTTTTCCTTCTATAAGTTCATTTTTTGCTTCTTGGACGCGTCGTGAAATACGACCAAACCCGGGATAAATATCATCCCAATAATAGCCTTTATAAACAGAGGTACAAAATACGATAACTCCTAATGCCACCAGTAGCCACGAGTTGAATTCGTGAAGTGCAAAAGGGCCTTCTAAAAAGTTTGCTAAGGCAACTTTAGCGCCATTATCAGGATCAATACTCATAGCATCACGATAATGTCCAACACCTAAGTTCCCTGCTAATGCTGAAACTCCAAACACAATACTAGAAACCAGAGCTAAAATTCTATTCACCGACGAAACATAATTTTTCCAAGGAAGAATGAAATATCCCACCATAAAGCCAAAGCAAACATTCACTAATGAAATTAAGAAAGCTTGAATGGCGCCACCTAATAAACCTAGATCGTCGCCTTGTGCAAAAAAAGAAGCGTTTAAAGCTGTTTCCAAAACCAACATTAGAAATAATAATCCAAATGATTTTAAACTGCTCGAAGGATAATCAGCTTCACGGCGCAGAACATGCATTCGTTTAAATCCCTGCAGATCATCCAAGGCGACAGTGTATTGTTCTTTTAACTGTTTTAACTCCGCCTCGTTTTCTTGATATTCACGATTAATCGTATTGGCGAAGGTCTCAGGAATGGCTGTTAGATCAGCAAGATCTCGTTCGATTGAAATCTCGTTGATTTGCATTTCTTTAGAATTAGCATCTTGTTGAATACGAGCCTTGGCTTGAATAGCTCGCTTTTCAATTTCTTGTTTAAACTGTAGCTCTTGAGCGTCAATACTGGTTGATTCACTAGGAGGCATATCTTGTCGCGCCATACGTTTGGCTACGTTATCCACATCTAACTGAATTGCTAGTTCCTCTGCTGTATCCGCAGGAAACTCTACTGGCTTGTAAACTGATACAATAGTTTTTTTATTAATCCCTTTGAACATCACTATTCTCTATATTATTCAACTATTAGGTTCTTTTCGTTATATAGTCATGACCATACCTTCCATTTATACCAATAGCTGGACAAGGTTTAATCAACAGCCTCTAAATCAATCTTTCTGATGTTTAACAGGTACATATTTCTATCTTTATACTCCTTTTCTAGTAGTTCGACAATAAATCGCTATATTGTTGTTATTTAGATGGTTATGTACACGATATTTAGTGGCTACAGAGAAAGTTTTATTACAAATTATGTCAAGATATTTTTCGTACACAAACGAACGTTCCCCCCTTACTTGAAATTGCTTACATATATCTCTGAACTTGAGAAAATGACGTTAGCTGGCCATGGCCTTTCTCGCACACCCATGTGCTTCAAGGCATCCTGCCTATCAGAGCCAGCTAGCTTTAGAGGGGAGGGGACGCCCCATATGAAGCGTTAGCATTTTCATTCTTTACCATAAAGAGGTGGCTGAAGAACACTCAGACGAAGTTAAAAGTTGGATTTGACCACGTCGCGAAATTATCGCTTTCCAGATAATTTTGATGTGGCGGCTGGGAGATCCAAGAGGGAACAGCCGTTGGTTTCCTCTTGCTCTGGTGTGGGCGAAGCGCCACGACGTTAGTGGCCGCAGGCCATAAGCAAAAAAACACCTGGATCCCGGCTCAAAAACATTGCCGGGAAGACAAATTTAAACTAACCGACCTATATAGATATACTTGAATCAAACTAACGTTTATTCACCTGTCGTGGGCGAAGCATCACGACCTTAATGGCCGTAGGCCATAAAATGAAAATTACCCTTGTGGAATCATCACAGACAACGACTTAGGTTTCACCTCAATACGCATATCATCAGCCTCAAACAGCTCGCCATCAATCACGTACTTAAACTGAGTATCGGTTGTTAAATAGATTTTTTTCGCCTGTTGATGATGAATCGCACTATTTGCAGCGTTTTGGTCTCGACTGCCTGTTAAGCCTGCAAACAATAACTCGGTCATGCTAAGCAATTGTTGTGGCGAGGTGTCACTTGCCTCAATCCAGGTAATGTCGAGTAAACCATCATTAATAATCGGTTCGCCATTACCCTGAGCTAATACGCTGGAAAATGGCGCGGCATTGGCAACCACTAAACTGGTGGTGTCGATAGTGTGGGTTTCACCATCATCGAGCTGTAAGCGTAGCGATAACGATTGATTTTCATCAATGGCTTCCCATAAACCATTTAAATACGCTAACTGACCCATGTCGTTCTTGGTTTCGCGGTCGGCTTTTTGAATCATTTTATGCTCAAACCCTAACCCCACCAGCAGTAACATAATGATGTCGTTACACACTGCGGTATCAATACGTTGGTGATGACCTTGAATTAAAATATCTAACGCCTGCGACACGGGTATTAACTTACTTGTGACACCAAATAAGGTGTGGCTTAACGCATTAGTGGTGCCCATTGGGATAATGCCTAAATAAATATCACTGTCGACCAACACCGAGGCGACCTCGTTAACCGTGCCATCGCCACCACAGGCTATGACGATATCGGCACCTTTTTCTTTAGCTTGTTCGGCTAATTGCACCGCCGATTTATCTTTAGTGGTGTACAACACATTAAGCTGAAAATAGCGCGATAGGGTTTGTTTAATATGATCGGCTTCATCGTGCCATTTACCGCCACCCGACACAGGATTAACTATCAACCAAGCTTGTTTATGGATATTAATTTGCTGCTTTTGATGCATTTTTTCAACGCCCGCTAACTGCCACTTGTTCAAGCGTGCCGTTTGACGAATATCATTAATGCTTTTGAGCACTTCGGTAAACTGACGGTTTTTATCGCGGCACACTAAATACGCGGCTAACACTAATACTGAACGGCCTCGGCCTAAGGCGCAATGCACTACCACATTATTACCTTTGCGTACCTGAGTGTGTAACCAGTTTACGGCTTGATTTAATTGCGCAACGGTTGGCACATTATGGTCTAACACCGGAATATTTAAATACTCGATATTTTCGTCCACTAAGGTCCATTCAAGTGCATCAAACTCGGCGGTCACATCTAAAATAGCCCCTATTTTTTCACGTTTTAATTGCTCAACGTCGCTTGGAAACAAACGGCACGCTAAATACAATTGTTTATCTATCTTTTGAATTGCCGGCACTTTATCGTGCTTTCTTGCCCATGAGTTATACGCCTGACAGCCCATTAAAAACGGCACAAAACTCCAACTGATATACCACGGGATACTGCCATCCTGGCTTTTACGAAAAATCCCCGCGCTATTAAACCAATACGCAGAGCTGACTAGAGCTAAAGACAATGCCACCCAGCCAAACGCCACTTGCAGCACTACATTTGGTAACGCGATGCATAAACACAACGCGATAAAAGTACCAAGGGTGTAATAATATTTAATGTGGATTTGGGTCGGCATAATCGGTCCTCCTGGAGTGAAATAATAAAAAGCGGCACTCATGCCTAATGCATGAGTGCCGTTATATTATTAACAGTCTGGATCTTCGGCTTTCATGCCTTCTTTTACATCTTCACAAGCATCCTCAACTGCATTACCCGCATCTTGAATCATCTCATCGACCTTCTCACCGGCATTTTCGGCTTTGTTATCTGAACATGCTGATAAACCAGCAGTTAATAACACCATAAAACTTGCCATTGTGATTAATTTTAATAATTTCATAATTCATCTCCTTGATGATGGTAAAGACTTAATTGCTGGCAGATGCTTCTACTAGCTACATTAAGATATGCTTAATTAACAATTAAGCCATGTTTATTATTTAGATGGCTGCTGTTTAAATGACTATTGTTTGGATACCTGTTATTTAAATGACTGTTATCGAGGTGATTTACCACGCAGCGCATTCGACACAAGCGAAATTAACAACAACACCACAAAGATAAAGAAAATAAATTTGGCGATCCCTGCGGCTGCACCTGCAATACCGCTAAAACCCAATAGACCTGCAATCACTGCTATCACTAAAAAAATTAATGTCCAGCCCAACATAAAAACCTCCTTGGTATACGGTTTGTCTTAAATGTATTGAATATGCATAAACGATATTAGTACGTGCGATGAACTCTGTATGTCTGTGTTTTGTATACTTCTTATCGTTCGTATGTTTCTCATTGTTCGTATACTAACTAAAGCCAGCATCGTGCCAACTTTCAAAAACAATCATAAGCACCTGAAATTAATAAAATAAAAAGTTATGCGGATTAAAAGGGAAATCAGAAACCCAAACCTACGTAAGCAATTTTTACCGACTATTCGGTAAGAGTTTCAGGCTCAAAGCCTAATGGGAAACCAACAGATGTAAAAAAGGGCTGCCAACAATGGCAACCCTATTTTTTATGATGTTAATTTACGATTTATCGCATCTTTATCTTGGTAATTTAATGGATATAAGCGCCGCTAAAGCGACAAATGCACTCGAGATCCACAAACAGGCTTCTAGACCATATTGTTGATACACCCAGCCCGACAATACCGTACCAATTAAGCGCCCCATAGCATTGGCCATATAATAAAAGCCTACATCGAGTGATACACCATCATGTCCGGCATAGCTGACAATAAGGTAGCTGTGCAGCGATGAATTAATCGCAAACACCGCACCAAACAACAATAAACCGGCGATTAATGACTGTTGAATATAAAAGTCAAAATGTAACGCTAATGCAATGGCTGCTGGGATAAGCAATAAATAACTAGCCCATAAAAAAGCCGAATGCCCTGTTGGCACCTTGCCTTGTTTTTTGCCAGTAAAGTACGGCGCAAATGATTGCACAATACCGTAACCAATCACCCAGCAGGCCATAAAGCCGCCAACCCACCAATGGTCCCACTGAAAGGTAACCGCTAAAAACACTGGCAATGCCACCACAAACCACACGTCGCGGGCACCAAACAAAAACATCCGCGCCGCCGACAGCATATTAATCGCCGAGCTTTTTGAGAACATATCAGTAAATTTAGGCTTGTTTTTAGCTTTACCTAAATCGGCTTTTAAGCTGAATAAACTCATCAACCACACGACTGCCAACATAGCTGCCATGAGTATCACTGCGCCGCGAAACTCAAGTAATGTCAGTAATAACCCACCTAAAAAGAAACCCACCCCTTTTAAGGCATTTTTAGACCCCGTAAGAATCGCGACCCACTGATACAACTTACCCTGAGCATCACCAGGCACCAGCATTTTAATCGCGCTTTTGGCACTCATTTTATTGAGATCTTTGGCAATACCAGACAAGGCCTGCGCCGCCATCACATACACCACGGTAAGCATATCGGCGGGTACAGTTAACATGGCAAGGGCGACAATTTGCAGCCCAAGACCAATGTTCATGGTGTTATTTAACCCCAGCCTTGCACCTAACCAACCGCCAACCAGGTTGGTCACTACGCCAAAGATTTCATAAAACAAAAACAGCATGGCAATGTTAAGCGGGGTGTAACCGAGCTGATGAAAGTACAACACCACCAGCATACGTAGCGCACCATCCGTTAAGGTAAACGCCCAATAATTACCGGTAATAATCAGGTATTGTTTAATCTGCGGCGGCAATGCGCTCAGTGATATCAGCCCCATGCTGGGTTATTCCTTATCTGCTAGGCCAACTTTGCGGGCAAGCTCAGCAGTGCGGTTAGCGTATCCCCACTCATTGTCGTACCACACGTATAATTTCAATTGGGTGTCGTTAACTACCATGGTCGACAAGGCATCAATAATGCTTGAACGTGGATCGGTTTTATAATCAACAGACACTAATGGGCGCTCTTCATAGCCCATAATGTCTTTAAGCTCATTGTCAGCAGCTTGTTTAAGCAATTGATTCACTTCTTGTACTGTAGTGCCGCGAGCAAGTTCAAACACACAATCGGTAATCGATGCATTGGCCAGTGGAACCCGAATAGCATGACCATTTAGTTTGCCTTTAAGCTCAGGAAAAATGTGAGTAATAGCAGTAGCAGAACCGGTTGTGGTGGGGATTAAACTGATACCACAGGCACGGGCACGGCGTAAATCAGCGTGCGGAGCATCTAAGATTGTTTGGGTATTAGTGATGTCGTGGATTGTGGTCATCGAACCATGTTTAATGCCGATTTTTTCGTGGATAACTTTTACCACTGGCGCTAAACAGTTGGTGGTACAAGACGCAGCCGTCACAATCGGGTGAATCGCTTTATCATAAAGGTCATCATTTACGCCCATCACAATATTGAGCACGCCCTCTTCTTTCACTGGTGCTGTAACCACAACACGCTTAACACCTTGCTCTAAATACGCTTGCAACAAGGCCTTGGTTTTAATTTTACCTGAGGCTTCAATCACTACATCGCATTGTGACCAATCGGTATCTTGAGTAGCTTTGTTTTGAGTACATGGAATAGCTTTGCCGTTAATCACAATGGCATCGCCTTGATGAGTCGCCTCGTGATGCCAGTGCCCATGTACTGAATCAAAGGTCATTAAGTGGGCTAACGTTGCGGCGTCGCCAGCAGGATCGTTAATATGAACAATTTCTACGTCGTCCCAATCGTACGCTGCGCGCATTGATAAACGTCCCATACGGCCAAAGCCATTAATTCCGATTTTAATTTTCATAATATTGTCCTAAATAATGTTATTTGGCTTATTAATCAGTAGCCTTTAGTCAGTAATCTTTTATCAGCAGTCTTTTATCAACAATCTCTTATGAAAAAGGTCATAGAGTAAACGCATCAAAATATTCGCGCTGTACTGGGTGCGCTAATGCTTTGGGTCGCAATGCTTGTACTGCACTAACAACCTTGTCTTTTGGCTAACCTAAGCTGGCAAGAATCAACCCAATCACTAGCCCTGTGCGCCCTGACCCGCCTTTGCAATGCACAGCAATTGTGCCCTGGTTATGCATCAAATCTAAGATTTGCGCTTTATTAGCTAACCAGCTTGCTTCAAATTCAGCGCCCGGTGCGGCGTCATCTAAAATAGGCAACTGCACCCATGTAATGCCCTGTTTGGCACATTGTGCGGCTAAATCGCTGGCATTATTGTGGGCCATTTCTTCGTCAAACATCAGAGTAAGCAACATTTGAGTGCCCGCTGCTTTTAACGTACTTAATGACTCAGCTAATGCTTGTTCTTTAGTGCCTGGGCATGGGGTGAAAATCAATTTAGCGCCATTCTCATTGAGTGGGTCTAATGGCAAAATATCAAACGGATGTAGCAACATTTTTGACTCCAAAAATCGATTACAACGGGTACTTGTACCGAGGCGAATAGACAGAAAAATTTAACGGCAGAAACTGACTTTATCAGGGCGGTTTTTCATAGCGTCTAGGCGCTCAAGATACGGCAAAATTAACGCTATGTTATTTTCGGTCGTTTGCGCAATCACCGACTTAATCCATAACGGTAATGCTGAATTAATGCGATAAAACACCCATTGGCCATGTTTTCTATCGCTAAGAATGTTGGCTTTTTTCAATAAGGCTAAGTTGCGCGACACTTTAGGTTGGCTCTCTTCATCTAGCGCTTGCATTAACTCACACACACACAGCTCACCATGATAATGAGTCAGCATTAAGGTTTTTAGACGGATATCGTCGGTTAAGCATTTATAAAACGCGATGGGATCGACATCGGTTAGCGCCTCTTCGGCGAGCGGTTCAACTTCGGCTGGTGTTTCAATGGGTGCTGTTGCAGACGCCTTACGTTCCACCAGCAAAAACATTGATAAGCGATTGTTAAGCTCGGTTAAAGTGCTGGAGAAAGGATGGTTACCTTTGCGCGTTTTAGGATCGGGGAAATCCCAGGCGAGTTGCTTGCCAGCCCCAGGAAAACTGCGACATTCGCTATTGGCTTTATCGCAAAGCGTAATCACGTAGTCAAAGGCTTGCCCAGCAAAGGTTTGTACATTTTTAGACACTAAATGACTGGCGTCGACACCAAACTTTTGGATTGCTTCAATCGCCCTTGGGTCAACTTGCTCCGGCTCAGTACCCGCGCTGAAAACCTCAAATTGATCGGCGGCCTTGCTCCTTAATAACGCCTCAGCCATTTGTGAACGGGCAGAATTTCCAGTACACAAAAACAATACGCTTTTCTTTTTCATAAATGACGGGCTCAGCTGGGATCTTAAAAACAGTGTATATATGAATATTTACATATACAAGGTTGAGGCAATAAAAAAGCCTATTCAGGATAATGAATAGGCTTAATATTGGATATTATTATTAAATTTGGTCGTTAATCACTTGTCGTATTTGTTCAAGTGACGTTTCTTTAACTAGATGTCCATTTTCAAAAACAGTCTCAAGTAAACCTTGATCCTCTTCAATCTCTGTAACATCATCAAACAACACTAACTCACCATCAACGCGCTCGATTTTAAGTAAGCCTTTAGCTGATTTTTTCTTAGTATCTGTTTTAGGATCTTTAAATATCGCGACCCGCTCACCGTTTTTAACCACACTGGTTGCTTTAACTGCTGAGCCATGAGTATCACGGGTGACATACTGGTAGCTATACGAACCAATGCCTAAAACCACTTTAGACGCAAAGCCTTTATCCATTAAACGCTGTAATATTTGACGTTGGCGCGGTAATGTAATTGCGTCACCGTAAATAGCACCAATATGCTCATCAAGTAACTTAAAACCTTTGTCTGTGGTAGTGCCACCAAAAATATCCCAAAGGCATTCAATAAGCCCTTTGATTTCAAAATCCATTAAGCTAATGGTTTGCTCTTCTTCAAAAGCAAAATAGTTTCCATTCCAACGGTAAGCTTCATAACCATTGATAATGGCCTCTTTTTCAGCCTCATTTTGAGTATTAAACAGTTCTGCATAGTCAGAGACTGGAGAAACTTTATATCCGGTCAGAATTTTTACCGGATCACCTGAGTCTGGGCGGATAACTAATGTGCCTTCACGGACCATGATCTCTTGCTTTAACTGAGGTAAATATTCCGTCACCAACGTCCAGAAGTCCCAAGTGTCAGACACCACACTCAATATTCCTTTTGGCGACTGTTCTTTCATCAAATATCTAAAGAACTCAATTTCGCCTTCCATGATCCAAGAACATGTCACCGAATGTTCAGTCGCATCAACAGAACAACCTACAAGCTCAGTATCAACGTTGGCACCATAATATTTCTCAGCAAACAGCACAGCTGGAATGGTATCTGTACCGACTAAACCAGAAGCCAAATGACCAAAACCACTCATTGCCGCAGCTTGTTTACCAAACATGCCTCTAAAGCTGAAGTCATGCCCCTGAAAAGGCACAAAATCCATTGGTAACCCGGTTTTTTCTGCAAACTCTTTGAATACTTTTAAATAGGCAACTGACGTTGTTGCACTTGTTTGAATGGGCCAATTTTCACAACTCAACACGGTTTCAATCATGTTAGTTAACCACTGAAAACCTTCTTTGGTGTTAACAACAGTGATAGGTGGTACCAAATAAGGAACCAATGTACCTTCTGGTAACGCTTTAATTTTGAGTGGTAAATAACCTAAATCGTGAAGGTCTTCTAGATATTGAACATTAACGGGGTAACCTAACATCGCACTCAGAATACGTTTATGATTGGCAACGGCAGAGGCTTTATCCACATTAAAAAATTCAGCCCATTCGTCCTGTAAATAGCTTTTAATGAAGTACTGTAAACCCACAAAAGCAACTTTGTCGTTATTATCTACATTACTTAACTTGCCACTTCTTGAGGTAAAGTTTGCATATACCTCAGTGACGTCTGGATGATAAGCACGGCTATGAAATTCTTTGTAAACATCTTTTTGCATACTTGCAGCGGTAATAGTCATGAGGGTTTCCTTACATCTCGATGATGTGTAACTTTATGCTTTTATTTTGTGTAAACTCTTCTGCGGGTTTAAACGAATCTGTGGTGTAAATCGTATCGATTAACCCTTCAAACACATCTAGGCCTTTTGAGAAAATACCGTGGGTAATAAACAATGAAACTTCAATAGCGCCTTTATCTCTTAGGACCTTAGCAAGTTCAATAAAAGTACGTCCGCCATCACAAATGTCATCTGCAATCAGCACTTTTTTGCCTTGAACGTCACCTAAGATTTCGGTACTGATAATGTCACCACTTTTAAGATCTCGAATTTTCTGAGCTTGAATAACCTCAGGTTCGCCCTTAAATGCTTCGGCAATTTTTATCGTTTTTTTACTGGCACCAGCATCAGGAGAAATAAGTGTTAACTCTCCCGTGGCTAGGCGTTGGCATAACGCTTCGTAACGCATAAGCAATGACAATTGAGGAATATTAACGACTCGGTGTAACAGCGCTGGAGATACGTCACTATGAGCATCCCATATTGTGACTTTAGAAAAATTAAGTTGATTGATAAAGTTTGCCATAACAGAAGCACCTAACGCTTCTCCTTCGACACAGACTCTATCTTGGCGAGCATAAGGGAAATAAGGGATAACGAGTTCAATTGGGATACTGTCATTTGACAGTCTTCTTAGTGCATCGACTGCCACCATTAATTTTACAATTTGAGATGAACTGGTTAAACGAGCAAAAATTTCGATTTTTACTGACGTTAATATCTCTTCTATATTAAAGCGGATATGCTCTTCACCGCCAGAAAAAGTAAAAGTGTCATAGTTAAATACCGTTTTATTTCCTGATACATCGTGACTAAATACATTCATGTTAACTCCTTTTAATATAGTGTCTGTAGGACACTATTGAATATAACAAAGACGCTAATCTTAAGCAAGGTGTTTGTGTCAGTGAGACACTAATATTGGTGTGTAAGGAAAAAGAGTAACAGCTAATTCAACTAACTGATATTAAAAAAATTACTCTTTTTTAATCAAATGGCCAACACGTGAACTCATTGAAATATAGGCAACGACACCTGCATTGAACTCAATGGCGTCTTGTTCAATACCATCTGAAAATATCACTCCGTTTTCAGGCATTTTTGATGTCATAGAAAAACCAGATTGATTTGAAATTTGACCAAAAACGAGTTCGCAACCGGTTTTAATTGAAGGAAATGGCTCCCTAACGGAGTAATAGAGATATGGGCTTGCCCACGGAAAACCGTCTGTAAGCTCATCCTGAATAGGTTGCTTTGCGATACCTCTTGCACCTGCCAGAATACTTTTAAACCAACCCGTAGATCCCAAGCCGGTACTGATGATCACACCGCTTGAACTTTGCTCTTCATGTTGCTCATTAATGGATAATGTATAACGTGCAGATGAATGTGTTTTCGGACCAATGAATATATCGTTTACGGCTAAAAGCGTCTGGCCTAAATTGGTGTTCACTTCTGCCATAGAAATATTGTCAGTGGTGACAGCACCGCTTAAGGTTTGTAAAACAATATCTTTTAGCTCCCCTATCAAAAAAGGTAGCAGTTTACCCGCATACACTGATGGCATGGGGTTAATCGCAATAACGGGTTGTCCATTGAGATACTTCAAAGTATTCGCGACCAAACCATCTTGTCCAATCACTATAACAATGTCGTCTGGTGAAAATAGGTAAGTAGACAATACACTTCGTTCAAGCAATTGTACGCGGCTAATCGTTTTAAGGTAATCAACAGCAATATTGATAACATTAGTGTAAAGATGATTTTCTTCTTCGTAGTCGGTAAATGATTCACCTAAATGCTCAAGATAAAACTTCGCTTGGCCTAAAGTACAATATTTTTGCTTAAGCTCTTCAAGTCGAGTTTTGCGAGTCACGACCACCATTTTTCGGTTTGAAATCATCCGCGCCCCCCATCTTGTCGATTCGTTAACGCCAATAATAAATCTGGTGAGAAATTTAGATTGCCAATCTTATTGTCCCCTTGAGTCAAGTTTTCGATTGCCTGTGCAATCAATTGCTCAGGCTTCATGCCACTCATACTCATGACTTTAAGCTTTTCAATATCAATATTTTGATAGGCTTGCATCTGCACTTGTATTTTATAGGCTTGCACATCTCCACGCGCTCTTTCGTTTGCAGCATTAATGGTAACTAACTGCTCTAATTGCTTCTCATCTTCTATTTGAGCTTGGATGGTTTCTTGATTAATTTTAAATTGTTGTTGCTTGCGAAGTCGTGCGGCTTCTAACTTCGATGTTTCAAGATCTTGCTGTTTCTTTTGAATCGCTTTTTCTGTCTCTAGCTCAGACTCTTTAACACTCTTTTCTTGCTCAATACTGGCTAGACGTCTTGCATAGATTGCTGAGTCGGCTTCTTTCAACAAACTTTCTCTAATTTCCGCCTCTAGTGCCTTGCCTGTTTCTGGCGTAGGTTTAATTGCGGTGAGTGATACATCCGTAATCCCCACCCCTAAACTCGTAATCGCGTCAATACTAGTCAATCCTTGCTTAAGGTCTAACGTCAGCTGTCGAGCGCATGTTAATGCATTTTTTAATGTCATAGACTCAATATGATTACGCAGTAACACTTGTACTGCTCGCTGAACACGTTCGTCTAATTTTTTAGGGTCATCAGAAACATACTGCCCTGTAGGCTCAATAGTAAAATTGAGCATTTTTGCTGCCTCACGTGGTTTTTCAATCCGATAAGTAATTTGTCCCTGAAGACTTAACTCTTGGAAGTCGGCCGTTTGTAGTCTGAAGACAAAAGGGAGTTCCTTACTGTTACTTGGAATAGCAACCAATGATGAGTTTGGCGCATAGTAGAAAAAACTGACTCCGACGCCCTCTTGAATAACATTGCCTTTTTTAAATAGCATCAAGTGTGTAGATGGATCTGCTTTTATATATTTTAAACCAAACATAACAACCTCCAGTTAATGTCCCTTTGACACAATTATTATTGTCTCTGAGACATTATTGTGTCAATGTTTATTTTTAATTGACGAAACACTGACGAATCATTAATGTGTCGTAAAGACATAAAGAGGTTGTGATAAATAGAAATGACTGAAGAATACGATATCAACCAGTTCAAAAACCCATTATTTACCGTAGATAGTGTGCTATTTACCGTAAAAGATGCGGCCTTAAAAGTGCTTATGGTAAAGCGTGCTAACCAACCATTTATAGGTTGCTGGGGATTACCTGGCGGGTTTGTTGATATTGATATTGATGACACAACGGATAAAACCGCACTGAGAAAGCTAAAAGAAAAAACCAGTGTTGCGCCACCTTACATTGAACAACTACAGGCATTTTCAAGTAAAGATAGAGATCCAAGAGGCTTCAGCGTTACCTTGGTTTATTTTGCATTAATTGCTGAACAAGATGTGTCATCGCATATAGACACAGTGGAAGACGTGCAGTGGATTGATGTTAATCAATTAAAAAGCTTATCCATTGCTTTTGACCATCAATACATTATTGAGCAAGCGCAACTGCGTCTTCAACAAAAAGCGTTATATTCCATGGTCCCCGTATACTGCTTGCCTGAATATTTTACGATCGGACAACTCAAAACCGTTATTGAAACAATTATCGGTAAATCGATTCAACGTAAGAGCTTAATTCGTCGTATTGAAGCTTCTGAAATGTTTGCAACGATAGATGAAAAAGTTAAATCCGGTGGCCGTTTAGCCCAACTTTATAAAATAAAACCGGATGTAGACATTGTTAACTTTGAGCGGAATTTAAGTGTTTAATGGAGTGAATCTAATAGCCACAGCCATCGATATTCGATGGCATATTGTGTCTTTAGCGCGAGTATTTTTCTTGTTCATGCAACACTATGTTGAATTACGCCGAACATGTTATAAGGCTGACGTCAGTTAACCCCAAATACACTGACTCTTCATTGAGTTTGTCTAAAAGGGTCACTATTCAACATGAGATAGACATTTAGTTTCTAATATATTGGCAAGATTATGGCAAGCTTCACACGTCATTTTTGACCGATAATGTTTAGCAAAATACATAAAAATAACCCACCAGCATGGTTTTAAATCACGTGTAATATTGATGTTAGCTCTTGCCGCCTCCCCCCTTTATTAATGCCTAAGTTCAATTAAAAACGAATAGATCATTTTAGCGTTAAAATAATGATCCATTCGGGCTGGTTAACATACTTGAAACATTTATAAATGTCGGATAGATTACGGCTAACTAAATTGGATAACGGATTTTCAATGAATAAGTTTGTGGTTTTTTGTCGCGGGTTCATCCTAGCCAGCATGAGCTTAATGTGTTTTTCGAGTGCCGCAGAAGATGCCTTTAACATCTTGCAAACGCTTGATTACAGGGAAGAACAACAAGAGCTATACCCTGACAGCGTAAGAACATATCACTTTGATAAATCAACAAATACGCTTTATTTAATTGGCAATAATCTCGACTCAGATATCACTGTACAGACACTTTATATTTGGCAATATGAACCAACATCGCATTTACTTGAATTCAATCAAAAAGTCGTACTCGATTTCGCGGATAATGAATACATTAACTTCAAGATTGTCGCAAAGATTGACGATAAATTAATTATCAGTAATCAAGACAACCTCGACTCCAGTAATTATCTTTCAAGTATTGATTTAAATGATGGGTTTAAACTGGTCAAAGAAGTAGAGCTTTTCCCTGGTATGGGGGGGTATATCAATGTTACTCAATCATCTGAAAACACTATATTTAGCTTGATATATTCTCAAAATGCCATCATCGCGACACACTGCACCGTGAATGTTACAGACATCACTTGCCAAGATGTTCAAGGTGAATTACCTGACTTATCAAATTTCACAACATCAGCTTTTTACCGAACTTATTTCCTAGCTGGTTTTAATCAATTTCTGTTTGAAATATCTGATAGCAACACAGGCATAGCTAAGGCATACATATTCCGCTTCGATGAATTCGGTAATATTTTTTTACTAAATGATATTAGTTTACCAAGTAATGTTAGATTGAAAGGGATTACTGCACTCAGCACTAAATCAGAATTATTTATCTACTCCGGTAATACTAATTTGTATCCTGACAAACATTACATTTATGGAAATGATCAATGGTCAGACTCAGGCTTCACTCCAGGACGTGGGGTTGAGGATATAAATTTACCTGTACAATTTGTAGCAGATACAGACTATGGGTTAGGGCCTACATGTAGAGCGATAATTTACAGTAAAGAAAAATTATCGTTACATTATACAAATCAAACCCGAAATTTACTTGCGATGAGTGAATGCATTCTTATTGAGGAGGAATATGGGCTAAGCATAGCTCAGTCGGCTAAAATTATTCAGTCTTTTCAACTTGCTAACACATTACCTATCACACAATTAGACTCTCTAAATAGTTTTGAGTGGACACAAGATCAATACAATGAGATCAACCTCAAAAACTATTATACCAACCCAAGTCAATTGACGATAAAAGGGCTGCCAGCACCATTAACGTTTGACGGCGAAAAAATAACAGGTAAGCCAGGGAAAAAGGATCTATTCGTTCCATCCAGTGGTGGTAACTATGAAATGATCGATAGGTCCAGGGTTGAAGTATTTTCAGGCACAAAACTTCTCACCAGTTTTTTTATCCATTTTAAAAATATAAATGATGCACCAGAGTTAATAAGCCCACTGAACAAGGAGTACTTAAAAGCAGGTGGTTCTTATGAAATTGCCATGCAAGATTTAGTTTGGGACCCTGATTACGATAGCCCTTTAATCTACACATTTGCCAACCTTCCACCGAACTCAATTGTGGATGATTATGGGGGATTACAAATCATTTCGGCTCAAACAGGAAAATACTCCATAGGCGTTACGGTCAATGATGGCCAAGGTGGAATACTTAAGTTTCCACTAGAGGTTGAAGTTAATGGTAATGGTTCTGAAGGTGGTTCAAGTGGTGGCAGTATAGGAGTTAACGTCTTAGTGTTTCTCTTTGTATTGCTGTTACTTAGAAGCAATACAGCACTTTTGCTCCAAAGACGCAAACGATAACGCGCTTAATACAATATAGAGCGAAGACAAACTTTAAGCTTAAAAATCAATCACATTGGTTATCATAAAGCAATTTGCACAAAAAGTTTGTCTTCGTTTAATTCAAATAGTCTTCGTTTTAATTTCATCATTTCAATTATGTAAGCGTAGAATTGGAGCGAAGACAAAGTAAGGCTGCAGGCCTTGCTAATGGACGGCAATATTTAACACTTTAATGAAATTGTAGCGAAGACAATCACAAATCATTGTTAATAAGAGATAATTAGTACATATCGGTAATTGTTAATGACTTACTAAAAAGCGTTAACAAACTCGAGATTACTGAAATATTACCTGAATATTTTTAAATTACGATGCTTACAAATTGACCTATAAATCCAAAAAGAGTTTAGCCTGAAGCAATTCACCGCTTTTCTCAGTAATGCTATACCCCAAAGCAGTATAACCCTTAGCTCTCTTCTGATACATTCTGTTAAGCATAGGTAAAGCAGAGTCGAGATAGTCAAACACTACTACCTTATCTTTACCTTTAAACTGCCTTTGTATTCGACCAACATATTGAATAAGCGAACCTTTCCAAGAGATCGGCAATACTAGAAACAAAGTATCTAACTTTGGTAAATCAAATCCTTCACCAATATATTTTCCTGTTGCCACTATGACTTGAGTATAATTAATTGAAGCCATTACACGATCTCGCTCTTTAATGCCCATAGCACCACGCAAGAGCGAAAAGCTAATCTTATTTTTTAACAATAGCTCACCTAATATCTCAGCATGCTCCCGCCGCTCAGTTAGGATGATAGGATGCTTTTGTTGCGAAACAGTCATTAACACATCAGAAATAATAAGGGCATTTCTCTTATCATCATTCATCAACCAACGATAAACATCTGCTATATGTGGACGACTATCTTCATCTAATAGATCTGATGGCAATTCTGATTGTAACTTTGTGAGCTTAACTTGTTGAATAAACTTACTCTCTTCATTAGCCACTACATGCCTTATTGGTCCGGCCTGCATAAAGATTATCGGCTGATGACCATCCTGACGATTCGGAGTAGCAGTGATCCCTAAGATATATTTTGCATGAACCTCATTCAGCAACCTTTCGTAATTGGGTGCTGAAATATGATGGCATTCATCAATGATGACTTGACCATAATCATACAACAACGGAGCGATAGTGTTATCTTTGCGGTTAATCAAGCTCTGGTAAGTCGCGATATCAACTTGCCCTGTTGGTTTTCGTTTACCACTGCCTATTAAACCCACATCGCAACCTTCAAGAAATGCCGTTAAACGCTCTTTCCATTGATCCAATAACTGTCGGCTGTGGACTAAAATAAGAGTATTTACTTTGCGTTGATGGATTAGACCAATTGCGGTGATTGTTTTACCAAATGCCGTAGGCGCATGAAGTATACCAGTGTCATGCTTTGTCAATACAGCAACAGCTTTCTTCTGCTCAGACCTCAACTCACCATTAAAAGTTAATCCCATCAGGCGCACTCCCAGTTTACGTTTATCATCCAACTCTATTTCAATCATATTGCCTTGGAGTAAACGTAACACCTCATCAAAACAACCTCGAGGCAATGATAAATAGCCATTATCTAATTCTGCTAAGCAAATAAAGCGCGGGATCCCATTGGTAGAAAAACGCAAAGCTTGAGTTTTAAAAAAGACTGGATTTGAGAAGCTAGCAATTCGCTTTAGTTTTGCCAACAAAGGCTGCGGTAATTCAGTAATGTTCACATATATGCGATTTGCTAACACTAATACTAGTTTTTTAGGGCAGCCACTAATCGACTCTGATTTTGTTGAATAATTTAATTCCCAAGGTTTCCTATTTAAATCAGACTTTAACTCAGGTGTGTCTATCACAATCGCGTTTAATTGTTGTTTAGTCACCTTTTTAACAGAGGTCAAATATGCCCACTGATCAGCATATGGCATTAAGTTTTCATTAATAAATACACTATTAGCCTGCTGACGAGGAATATACTGCAAAGGAAGTGCAATTAAGTTACCAAACCCTCCAATCGGTAAAAAAACCTGATTAGGAAAAAGTCGATCATAAGACTCAAATGAAATTCCTGCATGAAACTCCATCGCTTTGTCGAGCAATGTAAAACCTAGTTGTCTAGCATCTTTCGCTGATACTGGTGATTCAAAAAACACCCATACATGTGCTCCATTGCCTGAGCGAGATCGCTCCACACTACAAGAAATATTCAGTTCATTACACGCTTTTCTAAAAGCTTGCACTGCGACTTGCCAATCTGACTTATCAAAATCAGCAGCAAGCAACCAACAAGAATTATCCTCTAAAAGTGGGTATAAACCTACAGTCTGTTTACCTGAAAGGTGGCCGTATATGGCGCTTTGGTCTAACAACTTAAATGCTTGATTAACACATTCTGTACATTTTACTTTAGGTTTAAAGCATATGCCTTGTTGCCATTCATTATGGCAACTAACCGAGTAGCCGCCACGTCCTTCCTTATTTTGCCAGCGATTAGCATAAATATCTTTTCGTCCACGAAAAAGTCCCATATAGATATCTATCTTCTGAGCAGTGTTTAAGCGTAACACCGTAAGATTAGAGTTCAGCAAAGCTGAGCGTCTTGCGAGCAAGATTTGTCGCTCACTTTCTAGTTCAGAAAGTCTTTTATCTATAATTTCTAGTTCAGCATTTGAAGACATAACCCTTAGCCTCCCATTGTGACTTGGTTAATTCTGACACAAATATAGCTACAAACCTTATTTTAACTGGGGTACAATTAAAGCACACCAATTACATCTTGTCAGGATATTAACAGTGTCTGTTTCAGCGTTAGTTGCCAATAGATTATCTCGAATGAAACGAGGAGTTCCATTTTCCATAGAGAGTTTTTACTCTCTAGGCACTACGACATCTGTTCAAAAGGCGATGAGCCGATTAACCAAAGAAGGCCAAGTTGCTCGTTTAGCAAAAGGCATTTATTCTCGTCCAAAACCCTTAGCCAGTATCCCCTCGATTAACATTACAGCAAAAGCTGAAGAAGTAGCGAAGACATGGGCGCGGAGTAACAAGTATAAAATAACCCCTCAAGGGCTAGAAGTGGCTTATCGGCTCGGTATGCAAACTCAGGCACCAGTTAAAACCGTATATTGGACAACTGGACCATCTCGTGAGTTTCACGTTGGCAATGAAGTTGTCCAAGTAAAACACACGACTGAAACCAAATTACAGTGGATAAACAAACCTGAGGGAGCCTTATTTAGAGGGTTACTTTCCCTTTCGCCTGAACACACCCCAGTATCTACCTTAATGATGGCTATAAAACGCTTAAATTTACAAGAAAAAGAAGCTGTTAGGGTTATTAGAAAGTTGAGTAATAGTCCAGCATTAGTAATATGGAAACCTAAATTAAATCAGCTAGAAAACAGTCTTCAATCATGAGTATTTTTGACCTGTACGCCGATAAATCTAAACATGAAGACCTTGCAAACATGTTTTCATATGCTGCCCAACAACATGAGCATGGTTTAGTGGCTAACTTTTTGGAAAAAGATATCTGGGTTACTGAAATTCTTCGCCTACTATACGACGAAAAGTTACTCGGTGACTGCTCGGTAGCATTTAAAGGTGGAACAGCACTCAGTAAATGCTGGAGCGCTATTGAGCGTTTCTCCGAAGATATTGATTTATCGATTCATTGGGCCGATCTGTCTGGATTGTCAGTAGATGTTGAGCTTGCAGCATGGCAAAAGAGCATTCAGAGCAATAGCCAAAATAAGAAGTTTAGAGATGAGCAACAGAAACGTCTTATGCAGTGGAGCAACGACTTAGTTGAAAAGCTGAATCATCGTCTTGCGCAGTACAACATAGAAGGGCTGTCTGCCGAGCTTGAACCTGACTCGCATGGTGAAAAAATTGATATCCATTTTCCACGTGTAACCCACAGCAATAATGACTACCAGCTTGATCATATATTATTGGAGTTTGGCGGAAGAAACAGAGGTAAGCCAACTGAAATCATCGATATTGATTGCTATATGGACAGCATTCCTGATTTCACATCACTAGCACTACCAAAAGCTAGCGTAATGGCATATCAGAGGGATTTCATTCTCTGGGAAAAATTAACGGCATTACACCAATTTTCAACCCAAGAAAAAGCCCCCAACCCAAATAGACTCGCTCGACATTGGTACGATGTAGATTGCCTTCTAAATATGGAGTTTGCCGATCCCCTAAATACTTCTGAAGCCATGTTTGCCGTTATTGGAATGAAAAAGCACCGTTGGGCAAGCGCTGGGGTTGACTACGAAGAGATACTTCAAGGTAAACTAAAACTGATCCCAGAAGTTAAAAGGTTAGCGGGTATTGCACATGATCATGCCGAGGCTGTTGCTGGTGGCATGTTTTTTACCACGCCAGATCCATTCGACACCATAGTTACACGGCTTGAAGCAACACAAAATGAATTCAATGAACATATCAAGTCATTGTTGTAGGAAGCTCAAATAGAATTAAAAGCACAACAAGTTCAAGAACTGCTCTTCATACTGGCAAACAATTCCACCCGAATCATCTTGCTCATTTCTCAACTCTGTATCAAGTTCTGCATTACTTTATCCGTTTCAAAGCTAGCTTATGCTCGGCAGAATGCGATATCTTATTTGCTGTCAAAATTTCCCTGATAACGATACACATATCTGAGCTATCTTTGAGAAAAATCGCTTTATCCTCATCTATAACTCAAAAATATTATCGAACACTGGTCCCTCGCAAGCATTTAAGTCTTGAATGTCTCGCTTTACTACCTTACCTTCTAAAGAGTCCATTGATTGAAATTAAAAGCAATTTGCACAAAAAGTTTGTCTTCGTTTAATTCAAATAGTCTTCGTTTTAATTTCATCATTTCAATTATGTAATCGTGGAATTAGAACGAAGACAAAGTAAGGCTGTGACACCTGATGCAGCGTTGCTATGTTTAGTACTTTCATGGAATTAAAACGAAGACAATCTTAAGATGCTGTTTTAATTATATTTAAGCAGTCAGCCCCTCCGTTGGCTAATATGTAAGTCCACTAGCGCATTGAAGTTATTATCCTTGTACAACACCATAATCGAAACTATATTTACTGAATGTAAACCTATAGGAGAACAGTCATGGTTACATCGAAACTGCTTAAAATAGGTGACTGCGTAATGCTAACAATTCCTCCGACAATTCTTGAAGAACTAAATTTAAAACTAGGAGCAACTATTCATTTAACGATCGATAATGGAAGACTAATACTTAACCCAAAGCATGAGTATTCTCTGGAGGAATTACTGGCAAAATGTGATAAATCGACACCTATATCGCCAGAAGAGCAAGAATGGCTTGATGCACCTGCTGTAGGTAAGGAACCTTTCTAAATATCTTGATCACTACAAATTGAATTTAGAGCAAGTAAGGGCGATGTATGTGCCTGTTGAATTAGCCACTACATTATAATTTGGAATTATTTGATCCATTTCGCCCATTAAACTTTCGAGCCTATAACTCTATATAATCTTTAATAAATGCCTGTTTCCAAAACATTGAAAGTCTTGGAAACATTGCTAAGAGAAAATCATCTCCTCGCCCTGTTATAGAGTCTAAAGGCGTTTCTACATCTCCAAATATCTCATTTTCGTGCAGTTCAGCTATTAGAGCACCAAAAACTTCAGTATCTAAAAGATCTGGATTATAAGTTAATGCTGCCGCGAGTGCTGCTGGTAGAAACGTTGCATACTTTTTACTCAACGTTTGATCATTATCTAAAATTCTTGGGTAGAGTTTAAAGAGTAGCGCTTTTTCAAGACCACCTTCAATTTCCCAGAGGCTTTTACCAACTTTAATGCTGCCAATAAGTCGTACAGCATTTTTAAGGTTTTGAGTGAATTCAAGTTGTCTAAGGAAGAAATCGTCCAATGCTAAGTCTTGAGGTGTGCGATTACTGGGACTTCGATAATCATCTGGACATGAAAGTATGTTGAGTAGATTTTCAGTGCCAACCTCTATTAAGTATTTCACTGTGCCTTTAGGAAAATTAAAGTCGCTAGGCATTAAGTAGCCATCATCTTCGGGTAAAGAGGTAATTACATCATCAAGGTTGAAAGTATGGTATTCACTACCATCAACTACCTTGCTATGGCCTATTGACGGTTTCCAGACGGGGCATTGAAAACTAATCGTTTGTTCTTTTTCCCAAAGGTCAACCAACGTTGAGTTAATTGAGCACACAAAAGCATTTGAATAAGGGTTATGAAGAATATCCTCTCGTGTAATAAAGCGTTTTTCCATCGGCAGTAGCCAAATGAGTTTCCAACCAATACTCTCATAGTCTTTTTCTCTCGCGACTATTATGTCTGGTGCCAAGTTGGAAACTTGAACCTCAAACGCTATTGGGACTCCTTTGTACTTACATTGCACATCAGGCTGTCGATATTTTTTTTTCGCGTCATCAATATAAACCCAAACTTCGGAATCAATTTCTTCGACATCTTCGGTTCGGCTTAACGCTAATTGAATCATCGCTTTATAATACTTATGTAAGCGACCTTCAGATGCCGTTAATTCAGAGGGTATGTCTGGTCTTTCATCATCAGTTTTCCATTCGCAATCTGGAGAGTTAGGGTTATGAGAAAAGAACCTATTACTATTGTAAGACGTTTTAATAGACAACGGTTCATTACACATTGGACATGAATATTGTGAGTCGCCCGTAACAGAGCGATGATGCGCATCTGCCATTCGTTCAAAAGAAAACTTCTGCGCATTTCCATCCAAAATAGCTTGAGCACTGATTTTTTTGCCTGTCGAGTTTTGTCTTACTAAAACAATTTTACTCATGTCACTTCCATATTACTGCTAACCGACAAACTCACCTCGAAAAGCTTTTGCCAGTATTGATTGTGTGAGTTTTTTTAAACTAGCTTTAGCGGCATTGTATTGCTTTTCAACCAACACTCAAACACATACTCTCTGTGATAATTAAGATATTTCGTATGTTCTTCTTTCAGGTGCTCAATTTTCTGTGTGGCTTCAAAAATACCTAAATAAGGAAGATCTGAAATTGGAAGATATTCAGATACCATCATTTCCCCAGTAGGTAAAAATGTTATAAGTCCAGCATCGAAGGCTACATCCAAACCTGGGGTTAGTAATAACCCATTATATACATCTAGTCGTTCTATATTATCTGAAGCAGCCCAAGGTTTTATATGCGATGCCCTTAATAAAGATAATGTCTTACAGTTTGTTACTGCGCATTGCCCCCAATACTCGATCAAATCTTTTCTAAACCGCCCTTGACCAACACGGCTTTTAACCAGCGATTGTGTTTCTGTCAGTTTTCCAAGACCTAAGAATTCGGTTAAATCATCAATGATGTCGGTAGATTGAATCTGAACTGCTTTAGCTTCCACAAATTTATCGAAAGCAGCCTCAGACAAAGA
Organism: Shewanella sp. MF05913; assembly: GCF_059758095.1. NCBI lineage: Bacteria > Pseudomonadati > Pseudomonadota > Gammaproteobacteria > Alteromonadales > Shewanellaceae > Shewanella > Shewanella sp. MF05913. The sequence continues at coordinate 49,372 of NZ_JCAYNT010000009.1, read as the reverse complement.
AAGCTTATCTGAAGACTGTAAAAATATTGAACGTAACTTGGCTCGCATCTTTTCAGCGTCCTGCATAAGACCAGCTTTATCTGTAATGTTTTTTCTCTCCCAAGCATAAACATTGACCTTAGAGAATCCATCTACAGAAGAAACAGGCACAAAAGCTATTTCATTTTCGTCAACCAAAAGCGCTAAATCTAAACCATCCGGTTCACTAACAAGCCAGATTGCACAAAAATAAGGAAAGCCATAACGCGAAATTTGATTGCTAAGGTGCGTAGTAGGTTCATTTAACAATCTATTTGCCCCTTTATCGCCAAAAAGTGCACTTTTAATATTTAAAAAATCCGAACCACAATCTCGCCACGCAACTCCTTTGCTACAAACAAAATACTTAACCTGTTGAAACTCCCTCGCATTCAAAAATCGATCAATCGAAGTCTTTTTCATAGGAATCCCTTTCTAATTATAAGAACTAATTAATGGTAGTCACTTACAAAATAAAGCAACTTTTTATAAGTATTGGCTTAAGCAACTTGCTGCTTATTCAATACAATATTTTTAGCTGAAGGACACTGCCCACTAGCTAAATCCTTCTTCGAATCTATATCAGGAACTTTAAACCAAACGGTCTTACCTTCCTTTAATAGCGTAGTATTTCCCTGTACTTCAATAAAGCTAAAATGGTAATCACCTTGATTGGAAGAAATGAAACCAAACTCTCTTTTTGAGTCTAATTTTCGTATAACACCTTGCACAGTTGTTCCTGACGCTTTTTTGTTACTTGTGCGCATAGCAATAAAACATTGATCAACTTTTTCATCAACAATCTCAAAAAGTTCTGCTTTATCCTTTATTAGCTTCTTTAAGCTTAAAAAACCATAATTTCTAGGGTCAAAAGATGAATCAAACATCTTTAGCATATTCCCCATATCCCCTAAATATACCGGCTCATTACTTTCTGCACATCTTAGATAGGAATCAACAAGCAAAGCATTAAGATCTTGGTGACTTAAACGAGTAACAGGATCAGATAAGTTTTTCGTAAACACAAAATTATGACAAGCTTTACGAAACCTTTCTGGTGTGTTTTCTTTGCCGATAGCCATCACATGCAACCCTTTCTCACGAATTCGTTGCGCTAAACTATAAAATCCACCATCACTTGATACGATACAAATAGCATTTATTCGTTGATTATTACTAATCAACTCAATAGCATCCATGACTAAAGCATGGTCGGCAGCATCTTTACCGTAGTGGAACTGTTGTTTTGGGCTTGATGCCGTCTCATGAAGAATATCTTGCCAGCTACCTTGCTCTCTAGCAGTCCAATCAGCATAAACCCATTTAATTGCTACAGTGCCGTACTTTTCTACTTCCTCAAGCATTGATGCATATTGAACTTGTGATGCATTTTCACCATCGACTAATACTGCGAATGTTAAAGCTGACATAATTACAATCCTTGTCAATAAAGCCTGCATTCAGCAGGCGCAACCCCACTAATAAACGGCGCGAATTCCTGGAACTCTATAGCCACTTTGACTTAGAGAATTTTTTAATTTAATAATCAGCGGACCAACTTCACCAGCCCAGGTGTCCCCCCCATCTTCAGCCTTAAGTTGTTCCAGAAGTTGCACAGCCGAAAGTGGTTTTGACAATAGGGTGACCTCACACTTGAGCGCCTCACAATAAAAGGTATAAAGGTATACAAACTTCTTTGAATTGAGCTCATGAATTACAATTTGAATTCCATCAAGAGTCTCAGAATGCAGCATTTTCCCACAGATCTGCACTTGCTCTTCATCAACTTGGTACTCTATGCAACTAGACCACTGTAAAAAAGCTTCACTTAGATTAATTTCATAGGGCGGAATATTAGCCGAGCGAAATACTTTACAAACGTAATTACCAAATAATTCTTTACCATATTCTCCCCAATTAGGCATATTGCGTGGATCTGGAGTTATCTGATTCAAAATTGTGGACAACTTACTTTGTTGATATAGATCCTTTAATCTAAATAGATTCCTTTTCTTAAGTCTCATCGTATCAAATTGTTTTTGATACGATTCAAGTTTTTTTAGTAATCTAGCAGCATGCATATCTGGTGCAAGAACCAACTCTGAATCAGAAAAATCTAAAGGCACCTCCTGAATATATGGCTTTATTAATGGAGGAATTTGTAAGCGACTTGCAGCAGCTCTGCAAGCCTCGATTAAAGTAGAGTTTCTCCAAGTCTTCGGTACTGCTGATCGGTTTGCATTGTCATACCTTGGCTTTAAAAGCCGATTCAACGTATCTTCAATCTGTATGGCTTGATCTGTTAACTCACTGTGTAAAGGCAAATTGCGAATAATATCTGTAGTCCATCTTTTCAGTGCTTCATCATCACGTTCCAAACTCTCATTTTCAGCTTTTATTTCAGAAAGATAGATGTCATATGCTTCTCTTAGTTCATTTTCCCTATCTTTAATTTCACGAATGAAACCTAAAGGAGAATGATTATATCGATACGTGTGACCATTCTCATCAATATGATCGAGAGCGTCAAAATGATGCTCTTCTACAATGTCAAAACCTTCATCTCCCACAGGATAACGTCCATGCTCGGTCTCAAGAGAAGCCTTCGCCAACCCTTCCATTAAGACTTGCTGTTCCCAATCATCTGGCAGTAGAGGTTTTGCTTCTCGAAAAACGGTATAAGTGTAAAAGCTGTCGCCTGGTAATTTCGGTGAAAGAAGACTAATCAACGGTTCTAAATCAGCAATTTTTGCTTTCCCTTTTCCAGCCTTTAACTGGCTTACATAAGGCTGAGAGCACTTAAGCATCTCGCTTATTTCGGTCAAGCTAATCCCAGCATTTTCAGCTAACTTTATAACTTCCCTAGTATGTGGATGCTTTTCAGTCGCATCGACAGGGAAGAGAATTTCATTTTTTTCTTGCATGTGAATTCTCGCTCCTAATTAATAATTCGAAATTAGTTTTACACATGCAAACAACGAGATAAAGAAGTATTTTACTTATAAAAAACTTATACATTTAAAATTAAAACGAATTAAAACAGAGTGATAAATAAAAAAAAGACTTATGCATCAATTTTAAATTTTCATAATATCGCTATAAAAACGCCAGTAAGCAGTGATAAAAGCAACAAATATTAAAAAATAAACAATTGACATAAGATTCAACCAAAAAAACTTATAAAAGACTTATATTCAACCTATATAATACTTATTCCTGTTCGTAGGGCATAACGTTCATCTCTAGAGTCAAACTAAAACTCACTAAGTATTTAGTAGGCTTATTGTAGTGGCCAACCAAAGCTCACCGCCGTTTTATAGCTATATCAATGTCCAGATATAGACGATTTTGGCATTTGGATTTACTACTTTTCGGGGTAAGTTATAAGCAAGACCACTTCAAAACGCTCAATTATCAAAACATAGACCATTACAAGGAGGGTTTTATCATGCAAACCATTAGACCCGTATTAACTTATTATACTATTGATTTAATTGCGTTTAAAAGAAACCCCATGAAGGCTGTTGAGCAAGGTGAAGGCTTACCTGTTGCAGTATTAAATCGTAATAAACCTGTCTTTTACTGTGTTCCAGCTGATACATATGAAGCAATGATGGATAAACTTGAAGATGTCGAATTAACATCTTTATTTGAAGAACGTCAAAACCAGCCAGAAATAGAAGTTAATAAAAATGATCTTTAAATTTTCTTTTTAACATTAAAAGCTGGATAAATGTGGCAAAAAGCTAGATTTTAAGGAGTATTACCTTAGCTCGTGACCTAATGAATGCTTTCTGAAAACAGATGGTAAGGCCTGCTAAAGTGGCCCTCTCTGCTCGTATGCCTAACCCAAGAATTTCTCTTCATATTGGCAAACAATTTTTACCAATTCATCTAGTTCATTTCCCAACTCTGTATCAGGTTCAGCATTCCACAATTGTTCAATCCGTTTTAAAGCTATCTTATGCTCGGCAGAATTTGCTATCTTATTTGCCGTCAAAATTTCCCTGATTACGATACACATATCTGACCTTTCCTTGAGAAGGATCGCTTTATCCTTATCTATAATTTCAAAAATATTACCGAACATTAGTCTATTGCAAGCGCTTAAGTCTTGAGAGTCTTGCTTTGCTATCTTATTTTTTAAAGAATCCATAGATATCGGCTTTTTGCTCATGTTAGATATACCCAATTTAGAATTTACTTATCATCAGTCCAGTTACTTTGTGGTAGCACATAAAATTGTTCCACCTAGTCAAATACAACTAAGCCAGGTTGTAATGCAACTTGTATGTAAACTCACAATAACCGTATTTCTGTATCAACTTAGCGACAGTGGGTAAGTGTCCATTTAACATCTCTGCGGCTTTAACTATGGGATTATCAATGTCGTTGGACCCACCAGCAATAAGTGCTTTTCTCATATCTTCAAATGAAAAAAAGGTTAATCCTATTGAGAAATAAGGGCCAGCAAAGTCTTTTATCGCTTCTTCAGTACCTGACATGAGCATATAAGTCATCCCTTCACCAGTTGCAAAATATTCACAAAAACCGATAATGTCCTGCTTCATAACGCCTCCATTCACCATAAAATGCCCACCGGTATTGATGAGCTTATCAATTACATCATTTGCTCAACTCACAAACTCAACAACCGTGTCTCCCGCATCAGGGATCAATATCTTCATGACCTTCATTGATTGCGGTGACAGACAATACTGATACTGTCTAAGATTAAAACTCGAAAACCTCAACTGAGAGCCATCAAGGGTAAAGCCTTTCACATACAAAAATTCACGATCGCCACTGATGATGCTCGCAAATTGAGAATCTGGGCCAAGTTTTGCCGCACCATAACGGATTAATGCCACCACATCATCGACATCAATGGTGTGAATATCACGACTCGATTCATGCTTTACGGTGGGTGTTAAATTTGCAACGTTTAAGTGCATAGCCTTAATGATCGTCGATATTACGTTATCAAAAGACACCGATGTGACATCTAGTGGAAAACGCCGCCACTGCGTGCCTGAACGATTTACCCGAAACGATACACACAATGACTCATGAGCAAAGCACTCATCTTGATAGGCCTTATAATCATCAGACTTAAGATCCTGCTTCACCTGTTTAACATCAACATCATTCACCCTCAAATGAACGGATAACTGGATAAACATGCCACGACTTGGCTCGACTAAAAATATTTCCCCCCAATGCGTCACTTGAATATCAAACTGCTGCACCTTTAATCGCTTAAACAATGCTTTAATGAAAATCATGACCCCTGCAAACAACTCATCAGAAATGTCGATGCCACCGATGGGCATTGGATGAAAGGGCAGAACAACTCTGCGCTTTCGGCTTGTCCTTATCTGTTTCAACTTGCTTTCAATGTTCATCAGGTAATACCTTTAGTGCTATGCGCTCATCACGTTTTCCCACCACCCCTTTTTGAGTCACGTTAGTGCCATTAATAAACAACCATCCATTTGAATAACTCGCAGATGCCACCACTAATTGAATTGTTTTTCCTCTTGTCAGTACATTGGATGCCACCCAATCACCTACTTGCACCTGAAAGCACTGATAAAGCATCTTCAAACTCAATGCTTCGATATCCCGCTCTAATTGATCATACTGATAGCTCAACTCACTCGCCTCCATTTTCAATCGATGCTGATGAGCCTCTAAATCTGTATTGATTACCGACGTCACTTCATCAAGTTCGCCCATCGCATCAACTAATCGCTCCAGTGCGCAAGCCTGATCGAATCGGCGACTGAGTTCTGCTTCTTTAGACACAATCTCATCAATCAACCCTTTCACTCGAGGGTGATAGTGCACCACAGGATCTATGTTTTTGAATTCGCCTTGATTGAATAACAACTCCGCAATGGGGATAGCACAAGACTGAAATTGTGGCGAATCATAAGGTAATAAATGACCGCTGAAATAAACCATCTTGTGGGTCACATGGATAAAGCTTGTCACCTGAGAGTAGTAACGATCACCTAACTCAAAAAACCACCGAGCACCTGGATACACTTTACTCACCTGGTATAAATCCAAAGCCATCAACTGTTCCCGTAAATCCATCACCAGCGCCACAAGTTCATCATTCGCATTACAATGACAAAACAAAGGTTGAACACCTCGTTGGTGATAGAGTCCTTGGTTTTCAGCAGCATAAAGCGGTTTAGCCTTCAAACAATACACGCGTTTTTTATTCTCATGTCCCATTCAACACTCCTTAAAAACATGTAAAAACTCCCCTTACAGCCTCAATTTGATGCCAACCACCTACCGCCCATCACCAAGTCGAAATGTCAGCATAATCTGAAACAAACTTTCACCCCATTTAGCCGTCATTGAATGCAACATCACCACTCAAAATACGCCTTTATGCCCTGAATTCTCGCCAACACCGCATAAACACAAGCAAACTCACCGATTTAACATAACCTCCCATTGGACGCATCCTCACTTCACCCCCAATTTCACCAACAGCGCCTTCGTTAATGGCAACTTATCGAGGCGTTTAATCAAATTCCCTTTATCACGCACTTTTGCTCCTATCGCCGTTAATGACATCGACACTGCGCCCTCAAGCTGGGTAATCGCCAAAGCTAACCGTTCATCCTCAGCGTCCCAATTCTTACTTTGTTTTAATGGTTTCAACGCAGGAGGTAAAATAGCTTCCAAGCAATCACGGTCATGATGATATAGATGAAAAAATGCCCGGCTGTGGTGGGCTTTAAGCTCTTTTCTACGCCAGTCAGGATGACACTGACGCGCATCAAGTAGCTCAATCACAGACGCCTGATGCTTCCTCATTGCACTTAATTGCTGGCGCCACAGCACCAACCCAGGTGTATTAGAGATAAGCTGTTCCACATAACCCACCCCCACCCCAACAGATCGCGCAATATCGTGTCGATGTCGCCCAAGATATCCTAGCAACAGCACCCAATGACGTTGTCTGTGCGAAAACGCATTGGCATTGCTGGAATGCTTTATCCCTGCAAGCTCTGCAATACGGCGGATATAACAGCGACTACGCCCCGTCATCGTCTCAATCTGCGACATACTCAAATCCTCAGACAACAGAGACAAAATACGCTCACGATCATCATTAACCACTACAGGGGCATTAAAGGTGGGCATCAGTTGAAATGGGCTTTCTTGCCCTAAAAAACCAAGAGGATCGTTATCAAACAACCAAAAACCTAAAATCAGATGTTTAAACGGATGGCTTAACGTCTGGGTTTTATCGCGAATTAATGGCCCTAAAAAACGCTCGCCAAACTCAAATGTCCTATCAAGATCAAACACCATATCTTGATAGCACTCAGAAATAGCACGCACTAACTTGGCCATGCGGATCTGCCCGGAGCGAGTCATAAACCCCTTGTGCATTAATTGCTGTCGATAGTGGGTATGCAACAACGTTAAATCGCAGGGTACGTTTTTGATGAGTTCGAGGAAGTCCCAACAAAACTTTGCAAAATCAATGCTCATTTGATGTTCAACACGATAGACATGAGGAGTCATGGCTGCATGGTGAAACGTCAATCGCCGATCTAGTCCGGCATCGCCACTGGCTAACACCACCAGCAAACAGTGATGAAGAGGGCAAACAATGAGCCCAGGAATTTGATGACGTATATCAAACATCGGAGTACCCGTGATCTGTCGGTGTTCAGACAAACACAATGGGCACACCCGATGGCCAGCAGAGAAGTTGAACCTTGAATGAGGAATATTGGCGGTAATGACCGGATTACCCGTGCCATGAAGCATGACAGACAACAGCTTTTGCTCTGCATCATGACCAAAAAACTGAAATAGCGGATATAACGTATGTTGAACTAACCACTGCTGTGCGGTGAGTCCACCGAGACCGGTTAGATAGCCTATTGAGTGAGGTAGATAGGGATGCAGGCGAATTTTGGGTTGTTCAAATAGGGTTTGATAAGTATTTTTTTCATGTCCCACGCTGCACATTAGGTGGTATCGCACCACCCAACTGAAAATTGATTCGTTAGCATAAGGCGTGAGGTTTTTCATACCAAATGCTGGCACTCTGACAATTCATTGCGCAGCCAGAAAATAATCACTAACCAGAATAATGGATGTCGTACTTTTGCCTCTTGATTTTGGCCAGATAACGTCGCCCAAAGTATGTTGGTTTTCAATCTTCTGTCAGGTCGACTCGACGAAAATAATCCAGCCATACATTCTTGACCTAATTCAGCCGTCATTTGCTTCGCTAACACATCGAAGCGTTTATGCTCGCTCTGCTTCAGGGGCAATTGAGACTCACAATTCAAATATCGGCGAATTTGTGCCTTTACTCGATTGGGCCAAAGAGGATCTGCTTTTATCGTTTTATCAACATGGTAGATAAACGGTTGCCATTCGACTTCCCAAGGTTGAACTGTCATTGCATCAGCGGTATCTGACCAATGATGGGGAAGTGTAAAGGTCAACACTCTTAACTCATCATGAGAGTATAAAACCTGATCATGAATATGGCATACCTTGGCACCACAGAGATGATGGGTACTATGCCAGTACGACACACCATGCTGCGCTTTATCTACGGCCACGCATTGCGGGCAGAAGCGCCAACGCCGGTCAATATTTAACGCAGTAAACGCCATATTGTTAGGTACAGTATATTCCGCCCCACAAAGAGGTGCACTCAATAACCAGAGCGATACGGGCGTGTGCTCCAGTTGAGTATTTATGATTTTCTCCGGAGACAAATCCATTTTTCGAATAATACTCAGGAGATCTTTATTTAACGACAGCTGCGAATGCATTTGATGATACGCAATGTCATTTATCTCAAAAAATCGCTTGGTATTAATGTGCATTTGCCCCGATAACATACGCTCTCGAACGAATGCGCTATACACATGTTCACCTGGCAACAATGCAACACGGATCATTCGTCATGATCCAAAGTTTGAGGTGGACGTTTGGGTCCGCGTTTGCTATCTAAATCCGTTTTAATTTTTGCTAATTTTTGTAAATCCGCTTCAGAGAATTCATTCGATGTTATCAAATTATCAATATCAGTTTTAACGGCTTTAGCGCTATCAGAGGTTAATTCCGTTGATGACATGAAACTCTGTAGGTGTTTGATTGCTAGCGTGTTATTTCCTGAGTCGAGGTATTGCTGTACAGTCAGTAAATCGGAATGTCGCCCTTTTTTACCTTGATTAATATTACGTGTAACCATGCGCATGAGCGGAAAGCGTTTTTTAAACGTTTGCTGAATCAATTTCAGCGAAAGTGTTTCTTTGCCACTGCGAATGGCCTCAATGAGACAAGCTTCCCACAGCGTAATTAGAATGGATGGGACACCAGCTGAGAGATCAAATAACAACGCCACCATATCATCTTTCATTTCAACAGGCTTTTTGATCGGCTGGTATGCAAATAGCGCTTTCGTCATGCGATCACAGTCATGCTGCTGAGTGAATCGTGACAACTCAAAAGTGACACCAATACGGCGCTTATGACGGCCTTTTTTATCAAAAATAAATAGCGTATCGGGTGTACCAATTTTCACATTGGGAATGGACAATGTATTAGTCAGCTCATCAAAAAACTGTATCATTTCTTCGCTATAACGTTTCGAGGCAACCTGCAAATTTTGAAATTCATCAATGATGAGTAGCCCCACATGATGTCTGATTAATACACTACGAAGTACCGCCATCATGCTGGAAATATCTAAATATTTGCCACTCGTTTTCTTCACAGATTGGGCGTAACCCGTTTTAGCGCAACGACTCGCCGCAAGCGCGTTATCAACTTCACAGAGAATCTGGTGGATAAGTCCTGGGCGACTGGCGTTATGCGGCATATCGACTTTGATATAAGTGATCTGTGGTTCACTTAACGAATCAGTTTGATGCTCAATGACTGTAGGAAATAGATTCGTCAGAATAGACTCAATCGCTCGTGACTTACCGTTTCCAGATATGCCCGTTATAAACATCGCATCAGCAGTGGTAGCAGTCCCCGCCATTTCTAGGAGTGGACGTTCTATATTTTTAATATTGATATGACTATCCGCGATATCATAACTCCACGCGATGACTTCAACACGAGTCGGATTTCTGTCGACATAGCCATTACAAATCAGGTCGTATAATTCATTGTACAAATCAAGATGTTGTGGCGTCATAATCAACATCTGACGAATGTTCCTTAACTGTGCGATTCGATCATCATCAGGCATGTCGACATCATTAATCTCGGCTTGAATAATGCGAGACATAACTGTTATAAATCGCTCAGGCTCTAGACGTTTAGGCAAAGCCAGAATGAGCGGATTCCCTTGATATGACGAGACATTTGAATGTCGATATTGGGCGGATGCGATTGAAATGGGTAACGTTTTTTTCATTATTTATTCTCTTCTTGATAGAATGCTGAATACGTTTTGTGTTCATCTTCATTTTCATTTTCATCTACAGCATCATTTTGTTGAGTGAATCCGAGAATACTTTGTGAATGCAGTGTTTGCAGATAGCGATTTAAATCGCTTTGACGATTAACGAGCGCTTCAAACTTTCTACTGTCTTTAATTTTTGCAAGACTGGGCATCGTGCCCGCAACTTTTTCTTTTTCAGCTTGAGTCAGTTTGTGTTCAATAAACATTTCGACGCCCAGCAAATATTGCAGTTGGTCTTCAATGGCAAGCGCATTCTCTTCAAGTTCTTGTGCTTTGTGTTGCTTAACTTGTTCAAAAGACAGTCCTGCAAAACAATTATGTTTATGATCTAACGTCGCTACTTTTAACCCGTCTGATGTGCAAATCAAAATAACATCAACAATTTCAATGTTATATCTGCATGGTAAAATCAGACTGCGCTGATTGGGGAGCTTGCGCTCTTGAAGGCCGCTCTCTAAAATCCACTCACAGTTATATCGAAGGCCTTTTTCTTTGAGATATAAGTGATCACGATGAACCGTGATCTCGCCTTTGGTCAGCAATTTAAAATAAAGTTCATCATCCGGTAGATTGAGCAAATAACCGGGGCGATTTCTCTCTCCCCAGGCCCACAATTGCGCTGGAATACTAGGAATGGTGTCGCATACCATGATTTTTTCTTTAGGGTAATCTGGAATTACGCGATTATTGTTATGATAAAACACGTAAACGATGGCAATTTGATAAAGCTCGTGAATGGTCAGACAAGCATGTTTTCGCGCTAATTGACGCGCGATATCTTGTTGAGACCGGGTTTGATTACCTTTACTAATACCTTTGAAATAACCTTGAAAAATATGAAAAAGCTGCTCAACATTGGGCTTATCATCACCGCGACCCGAGCGAGAAAATTTAACGCTTACTGGTAAATCAGAGATCGGTCCCTCCGAAATTTTGTTATGAAACTCAGCTTTATCAACAAAATAAGTTGTCGCAACGCCAGATTCTGGCCAGTAAGTGGCGTCAAAATTGAGTCCCATTTCATCAAACCAGACCTGTTTATCACGCGCACTATTAAAAATGGCCTGACGAACCGTATTGTATGAAGGGTTTTCTGTTGTGATGTACAGACCCACAATAGCTTTACTGAATACATCTATGATGAAATATAGGGTGGCTTTGCCAATTTTAGTCGAGCGAGTGGGGTCGAAAACTGACACAAGTTCTTCAGTAAATGGGGTCTCATCGATTTCAAAAACTTGCCCAGGTGCAATAACATGCGCATATGCGTCACCTTTTCTGCCGGCATTGTCTTTTTTATTTTCAATAACATTCTGACGACTTTTATCTCTGGCAGGTAAATTACCGCCAAACTCTTTACACAACCAATAGTAAAACTGGTTATAAGTTGGTCTTTTATCTGGTGCTACTAACTCAACTTTAAAACGACGTTTAGTTTTTTGTGCGGTATGAAAATCATTCTTAATTCTTGATGAAAAGTAATGCTTTCTTGTCATTAGCATAAAAACAGCAGAAATAAACGGTCCATTACGTTTTGCATAAAGACGTTTAGCTGCTTTAAAATTTTTATAATCATACTCGTCGAGAATCTTGCCTCTAGCGATATCCGTATTCGGACGCCCTGGTTTTACGCGTAACTCTCGTTTTTTAGGAAGATGGTTCGTATTTTTACCCATGGGTAAATATAATCCAGATCGGCGCTGACCGAGCCTGAAATACGAATATAGACAGTCGTATACATACTGTTTGCTACGCCCGGTTTGCTCGATGACATGTGCAATACAGTTTTGCCCATAATCGTTGCGCAGCACATTGTCGAGGTCTTTCAGTAAAGGCTCTATAACTTGATACCGCTCAAGCGCCTTCTTTCTCTTGTGTTCTGGTAAACTATCGAGATCCATTAATGCATCGATAGGCCAGTCCATTTCAAATAGCACTAACGATTCATCATTGATTTTATTCAGTAATTCACTGTATTCCAGTTGAATAGGAAATTTAGCGACAGAGTCGAGATTGATAGCAAATGCAACATTTAGCGGGATATCAATATTGACCACCAGGTAATCCTCTTTGATTATTTTATCACCAATAAAACACTCTTGATCGGCGTCTTCACTGGGACCAAAACCAAGGTTTATTTTCAATATTTGGTTGGTATCAGGACTATGAGTCAATTGCATGGATATATACCTAAATCTGACGCTGCTAATTCGAGCTTTAAACGCTGAGTCCAATTCATGCTTAAACGTTCGCACCACAAAGCATGGTAAAAAAATGAGACTGCCTGTGAAAAATTGATTCCACTAATACCGGAGGAAATATCGATAATGTCGCTGGTTCGACAATGTCGGTCATCAGATAAACAGCCAATAAAATTGCTCAACCATTTTTCAAATAGGGAGTGCAAAAAGGGTTGTATCTGACGGTGACGAAAAAGGGCTTCAAGATTCTCGCTTTTAACAGTGCGCAGTTCTGTACTCGTAACCATCTGATAATCAATATGTTCTAGCTCACAATATGCTTTTTGAATCGCTAATTTTTCCATCGTGCGCTCACGCAACGCATCGGATTCCTGTTTAACGGGGTGAGCCACACGTGAGCCATCAATTAATGTTGAAACAAAATCAATGGTTTGGACAATTGGTACACCTTGGGAACCTATGTAAACAGGATGTTTCACGCCCAGTTGTCTGGCAATTGGAATGGAGAACTCGAGAGGAATAGCATATTGCTCATAAATCTCAACAACATAGCGCATTTTCACAAGCGATAGATACATCCAGAGTTCGTTTTGTGACAGAAGGTGCATGACACGATTGGGCGTTGAAAAATGGGCTATTTTAGTTTTGACACCAGAACTTCGGACGTCTTCAACGCGCCAAAACGGTTCGTAAATTACCTCGTCTAGTTCAATACTGCGACGATGAACATCGAACCACTTCTGCTGTCTTTCAATTGTCATTTTACCTGTGCGTTTCATAACCCGCTCACTCCAAAACAGGAGAAATTGGAGTTACACAAGAATACATAACACTAAGATCACTACTAGACATAAGACCCTCACTAAAAATTGATTTGATCGCAATTTAGATGTAAAAAACAAAAAGGTCAACGCACTCTTTATTTGATATAAGTCATTGTATTTATTTTTAAAAAAGAAATAATTTATACTTTAATTTTTAAAAATAAGTGCTTTCAAACTCTTGGTTAAAAATGACGTCGAAAGCAATTTATCCCCTAATAAAAACTACGTTTTTTCTGCATTTATCATGGGGATAAACGATTTGTAATTGAAAAGAATATTGTTCGGAAAATGTACACCTGAAAAATCAATAATCGGAAAATGTCTAGAAAAGTGCTAAAAATATCGCCATAAATAATCTTCATAATTCAGGAAATAAGCACGTTATGAGTGGACAAAGATGAACAAAAATTAATGTTAAAAGCATTCTATTGAGCAATTAAGCACCCAATAACAACAAAAATACTGAAGTTTAAACAAAATATATGGGTAAGTTTATTCAATTCTTATTGAGCATCAACAAGAGAGGACATAGCCGTATTTAGACTCAATTAGATGAGCCTTATATATTACTAATGTTCCCTTTTTAATTATGACACGGTATTTCTCGATACAAAACCAAGTTGATTTTGTAATTAATTACAGTCAAATTACAGTTTACTGTAATTTATATCCAGGTATTCTTTGGTTAACTAAATAGTCATTGGATAAAATCATGGAAAAGTCACAACGTGGTGCAGTCTCTTCTGAAGAAACAATTTCCTTACTTAAGCGTTGTACAGAGGAAAAAACAAATAAAGCAGTTGCTAAGATAGCTGGCGTTGCTGAATCAAGAATATCTGAAGGGAAAAAAGGAAAGTGGAGATTATCTCAAGAACAAAAAGATAAATTGATTAACGAATTTGGCTTTGAGCAACTTCACAAGGGGAGATACATACTTGTACAGCGAGCTAAAAGTTTTGAATCAATGCTATCAAACATCAAAGTATATGATTTATTTCTTAAAACAGAAGAGTATTTCGCTAGTGAACAATTCAAAGAGTTTTTAACAGATATCAATATCGACGCATTGCTCGAACACTCTACCGCAAAAGACTGGTTTGCTTATATCTGCAGTCAACAGCAGAACATTATGTCTCAAGTAACGTCTAGAGTTCCGCATAAAGATCCGTTATCAAAATTGTTAGGCACAAAAGCTGCAGATATTGATGAAGACCTACGAGCAACAAAGTGCCCACCCATCTGCATTAATTATTCGGCAGAACATGATTTAGATGTACCTCCTAAATTTATTGATGAACAACAAGGAAGTAGCGATCTTCACAGGTGCATGTTCAATTTATGCAAAGATTACTTCGAAGGGAGTCATCATGAATACGATAGCCAATTTTGGACTCGGATGTACCTGCTCTGCTATCTCAAAGATCAAGGTGTAAATATTACAGATTTACTCGCTAAAACACATGACGAACGCAGTAAAATTAGCACAAATGAAATAATCATTAGCGGCCGAACAGTATGCAAAGAAAACGGTCAATTTGATCTACACAGTAACCAACTAATTAACTCATTATTAAATGAAACCTGGGATCGTCAAACCATAGAAAGTCACCGTCTCAATATCGAGCCATGTACTCTCGATATTGAGTTACTGATAACCGACTCTAATCGATATTTTTTACTCGTTAACTTGTACCTTCCATCTTGTAGAGGAAGATCTTTATCAGCCAATTTACAACATACGTTTTTAATTGGAGAAATCGATAAATCAAAAATAATTGACGAGTTAATTACCATCTACGACTGCTGCGGTATAAGACAAAATCCTTATGAAATTAGACACCTTCTCGCTAAGGAAGGTGCACTAATATCTACAGCAGAATATATTTATTAGTCATCGTTAAGGAAAGGGAAATGACAAATCAAATTCAATGTGCCAATTGTTACTGCACACTCTATTTCACTGGGGAAAATGGGGCATCGGGTGTCACGGGAGAAATATGTCAATCGTGTCAAAGCGAACAAGAAACGCAAGATGACGATGATTAATATGTATTAACACAAAAGCCTAATTACAAGAGCTTGATATCACTGCAGATCGCGAACGTTTTATGAACAAATTGAGTGTATTTATCAAACTACGTTTGTTCGGAATGTTATCACCTCAAGAATGATTGGAATTGATTCTATACTGAAAACATTCATTGTGAGCAAAAAACACACACTCATGTGGTTGCCCTGGGCACAACAGGATAAAATATTTTCCAAAAGACTATGGTGGACACCTGTTAACGAATAAAAACTCTTATCTGAGCAACACGTATTTAGGATGGCCTTTAAAATAAGAGTACATACATATAGAAAGTAGAACTTAGTCGGTAATAAAAATCCCCCTATATACCAAGGAGGATAAAATGTATGTTAATTTGATAGATAAGGATTAAAAAGATTTAAAGGATTTTGGTCATAAAATCTTGGATATACTTATCATCAAGACTGTTAATCATTTCCCGAATAGTATTATGTTCTATCTTTATCCCTAACGCAGTTTTAGCAATATTTATAGCCTCTTCTTTACACCCATGGTGATCATTCTCTAAAGTCACTATAATTTTTACAAACGCTTCTTTCATTTCCGGACTCATAAACAATTAATCTCCTAAATACACATGCTATTTGTTAATAATTGAGACTCTTCACTTTCAGTTCTTCGACTAGAACTCACAATGAAAAATCATAAAATAAATCCTTCGAGTTTACCAATAAAAACGCAGGTTACATACGGATAGAGGCAGTAGCTAGTGCCTAACTTCTAGTGTATAATCGTAGCATACAATACTATAACCTAACCTGCTAAAGGCTTGTTGAGCATTATGACCATTGAAATTTATAAAGAATTTACTTTTGAATCTGCACATAAACTTCCAAATGTGCCTGCAAATCATAAGTGTGGAAGGTTACATGGTCATTCATATAAAGTAAGACTTCATCTAACTGGCGAACCTGACCCACTACTGGGCTGGTTTGTTGATTTTGGGGACCTTAAAGAAATATTTAAACCTGTATATGATCAGCTAGACCATAGATATCTCAATGACATAGAAGGCCTTGAAAATCCTACTGCCGAGGTTATAGCTGTATGGATTTGGCAGAAACTTATTCAACGTTTACCTCAATTAAGTGCTGTCGAATTGATGGAAACATGTACATCTGGTGTTATTTACAGAGGAAAATGTTCTTGAAAGTTCATTTGATAACGAACTGCACGAATGGGAAGCGAAAACACCTCCAAAATAAGGTATCTTTTGCTGATATTTTGAATAGGGATATGCCAAATATTAAAGATTGGGTTGATGCAATTTCCAGCAACAAAAGTAGAGATTTGGCAATAAACACATATGCCGGGGATCACTGGAAGGTAGCTAAAGACATAAATTCAAATGGAATACCACTTTGGATTCTATCGGCTGGTTTTGGCTTTATTTCCGGACAAGATAAGATTTGTTCCTATGATGCAACATTTAGTAGTAGTAACGAAAATTCGGTTAGTTTGTTCTCAAATACAAATGACAGCAATCAAGACAATATCACTTGGTGGGAACAGTTACACTTAAACCGGACCCAAACATACCAACACGATATAAGTTCAATGGTTAAAAGCCATCAGAACGACAATTTTTGTATATCGGCTTCACCTCAATATTTGAAAGTCATTTTTCCTGAACTTTTAAAGTTACAAAAGTCAGGTTATGTTACAGAAAAGAATACAATTATCATTACGAGTAGAGTTGAACTGCCACCAAGCCTACAACCACTGATGCGAATAGCAACCGAAGACTTTTGTGAACTACTACAAGGAAGCAGGATTTCATTAAATATTCGATTGGCTAGATATTTGTTGAAAGACTTAAATTTAGCTGATGATTTTATAAGTCAGGTAAATAAAAAATACTTTCAACTACAGAAGTTATCTAAACCAGCAAAAAAATTTGATAGAATCAAATTAAGCGACGATCAAGTTGCTGATTACATAGGTGGAATGTTAAAAATCGACTTTCAAAATGCATCTTCAACCGCACTATTGAATGCTTTTAGAAGTGATGGTTTTGCCTGTGAACAAAAAAGGTTTGGGAAAATTTTCAAACGCATACAAGAGAATCATAAGTGAACAAAGTTAAGTTTTATTTCCCTGACAGTCATGATTATGTAGATCCAACTTTTGACTTTGAAAAAGAAACAAGTAATGAACATAGAGTGATCCAAAGAGATGATAAATATGCTCACGAAATTTTTTCACAACCTGTATATGATGGAATACTTGTATCCAAGGCAATTGTAGATGGCCTTAGTGGAGTAAAGGGTCGATATTCTGTAGCTCAAAGACAACGATTTTTTCGTGAAGGAATTTACAAATTTTTTAGATTACCTAAATCATACTCTACGATAGGGGATTGCGGTGCATTTAGCTATGCGAACCATGAAGTTCCTCCATATTCGATACATGACGTAATCGAATTCTATGTAAACTCAGGATTTACATACGGTATTTCACTCGATCATATTATTTTTGAATTTGCAAAATCCCAAAAAGAATCGAGCACAAAATTTAGTTCTGAACAACTCATCGAGTGCAAGAGAAGAAAAGAAATAACTCTAGAGTTAGCTAATCTATTTTTTAAAGAAAGTTTATCCCAATCTTATAAACCATATGGCGTTGCGCACGGTTGGGATCCTGAATCATATACTGATTCGGTAAATAAACTGCAATCTATGGGCTACACAAGGATTGCCTTGGGAGGCATGATCCCCCTAAAAACCAAAGATATCCTCTCAGTCCTAGAGAAAGTAAAAGAAGTCAGACTATCTGATACTCAATTCCATTTACTAGGCATCAATAGATTAAATCATATCAAAGAGTTCGCATCTGCTGGAGTTAGTAGTTTTGATTCTACAGCTCCATTAATGCAAGGACTTAAAGATGATAAGTTCAACTATCACACTCATGGTGATAACTATACTTCTATATCTGTTCCTCAAGTTGAAGCAAATAACTCTATGCGCAAACTAGTAGCCTCAGGAACAGTTGACCATGATGAAGCAAAAAGACTAGAAAAATCTTGTTTGCAGGCACTTATCAAGTTTGATAAGGGGTTAGAAGACAAAAAAATAGTCTTAGATCGATTATGTGAATATGAAAAATTATATAATCCAAAAAAATCACGACGAGATGCGATAGAAACAGCATTAACAGAACAACCTTGGAAAAGCTGCAACTGTGATGTATGCCAAGATATTGGCATACATGTGATGATGAAAAGAGGTGCCTCTCGCAATAGAAGAAGAGGATTTCACAACTTATATATCGCATATCAAAAGCTTCAAAAAGAGCTTTCCTTAATCAAATAGGAATATTCCATGAAAGAGTTAAGAGTACCGGCGCTGAAAATTAAGCAAGGGCCAGATAGAGAATTATTCAGCTTTTCTGTAAAAGGGAAAGACATTGAATCGATAGCTGCAATATCAAGAGTTAAGAGGCATGAAAATGAGTTAGTCGGTTATCAAAGACCTGAGGTTTCTAACCATATAAGAGAAATCAAAAGATACCTTGAATCTGATAATCCCATGATACCTAATGCTTTAGTTATTGCATTTGATGATAGAGTAAAATTTGAGTTAGCTAGCCCAGAAAATACAGAATTTGGCTATTTAATAATACCGATCGCCAATGACGATGAAGACAAACCTGGTTGGGTTGTTGATGGACAGCAACGTGCAGCTGCACTTAGAGACGCAGAAATTGGTGACTTTCAAATGCCTGTAAGTGCTTTTATAACTAACGATGCACAGGAACAACGTGAACAATTCATTTTAGTTAACTCAACGAAACCTCTACCTAAAGGGTTAATATATGAGTTACTTCCTTATACCGAAACAAAGTTGTCACTAACTCTTCAAAAGAAAAGATTTCCAGCTAAATTATTAGACAAGTTGAATCATGGCGAAGATTCGCCGATGAAAGGAATGATAAAAACAGCAACAAATCCTGATGGTATGATCAAAGATAACTCAATACTCAAACTAATCGAAAGTAGTTTAAGCGAAGGCGCTCTTTATCGCTTTAGAGATCCAAGTACTGGGTTAGGCGATGCCGATAAAATGGTTAATTTGTTATGTAATTTCTGGGAAGCAGTTGCAGAAGTATTCCCCGATGCTTGGGGAGTAAATCCCAAAAAATCTCGTCTAATGCATGGCGCCGGCATAACGGCATTAGGTCATCTAATGGATGCTATTTCTGAGAGATATCATACAGAAGAACGAGAAGAGATAACCTCATATACTCACTTTAAAGCAGACTTGATAGAACTTTCAGAATTCTGCAAATGGACTAACGGTTATTGGGATTTTGGTACAGACCAAAAAGTAAAATGGAATGAGTTACAGAATATTAGTAAAGACATTCAAATATTGACTAACTATTTACTTAGAAAATATAGAACTGAAGTTTGGAGCTAATTAATATCTGCGATTTGAGTCCTCGCCATCGCAATGTGGGTAGTATACAAATTTCTGTATCATTTCTTTAACTTATATCCAGAAGAGATGATATATGACAACACCCACTTTTGGTATTAATGTTGCAATTCAAGGTCTGCTTAAAAGTAAAGCCTTACGGGCAAGGATAGCATTTTAAGCACTTTGATTAAGCAACCTACTAAATCTGCGTTGGCGGAACTAGATGTCTACTTGGAGAGCACTGAAGATGCTAATCGTAAGAACGGTAAAACCACAAACCGGTTAAAAACCCAATCGATAAATTCGAATCAAACACGCCCTGATACAGACTGTTTTAGGTACTATTAAGAAGCGAAGCCTCTATTCTATTGATGTGGTATTACTATTTTTAAGTCCAGACATGGCAATTATCCTCGGATGTAAAGGTCTAAACAGTGCTTGTTTCCAAACAACTAGCTACATTTGACTCTACCTGTTGCCAGAGTCTTCGCAACGGCACTTGTGCTTTTATCGAAAGCTTAATTTTGACAGGTGCCGCCTCAAGCCATTCATACAAACTCATCAACTCGGACTCATGGCAGTTTTGAGCATAATTCAGCACTTGACTAACGGTCTGTTCTTCGTAAGTTAAATTGACGACATCTAAAACTTCTACTAACATCACTTTTTGTGCATTCATACTAATGTCTCGCTCAAGAAGTTGACGTAACCAAGCCTTGTCAACATAACTACCGACCTTTTCCGCAAAGCCTTCTATATTTAAGGTGTATGCCAAAATAGCCCATAGATACCAGTCTGACTCAGTATCAAAAGAAGGTGTAATTGTTAGTAAAGGACAAAAATCTTGTGCACTGACATAAAGAGAAGGCCAATCGACCTCAAAGTTTTTTAGGGCCTTTTCATCCTCGCACGACTGATAAACCAAGGCATTCATAATGGCCGTCACCACACCGCTGGAAATCACTTGGGACATCACGTTCCGCTCATGAGCAAAGCGAACTATGGTTGACCACTTCCGTTCTTTTTCAAGAAACATGAACTTCAACGTATCTTTGTTACGCCGTTCAAGTTCCTCTCTGGATATAATTTCACGATAGTGTAACTCCATCAGATCGAGATCATTATCTTTGTAAGCTTGGATAAATCCTTTTATCAACATTCCTATAGACTTATTAGAGTCTTGTTTAATGACTGGAGAACTCTCGAAACGAGAGATCATTTCCTCTAGTGCTGATTGCATTTGTTCAAAAGCATACGGAATAAATTTTCGGTAATTATCTTTGTCAAATTGAGTGTGTTGTTGACTCCATATTGAAACCTTTAAGAAGCCATGTGGCCATTGCTCAAGTAACACTGACTCGAACTGATACTCTGCCTCTTTGCATTTCCGTGCATACTTGCAACAAAACCTTGGTAAGGCACAGTTAAGCCAATCTTTGGTGTGCTCCATTAACTCCTCTGTTTCGCATAAAACATAGAAGGTAGGGTCACAATTTTGTGGGTAACCAACCAGATATTTAATCTTACCGGGCCTTAGAAGGACTGATTTTGCTAGTTCGACTTTATTACTATATTTGCTTTCAAGCGTAATCTTGTTATCACCTTCAAAAAAACTAAGCAAAATAGACTCAATACCAGTCATCATCGTCCTCCGTACATTCTTCTTTAGCCTGCACGTCTTTAAAGTACAGATCTTCATAGGTATTTCTTTTTTCTGCTATTTGGGCTGGATTAGTAGTATAAGTAATACACTCATAATTTACCGTTGCCCCAAAATAGGTGAAGTTCATTGAACCACGGATCAGCGCGCAGTCGGTCAATAGTCCTTTTTCGTGGAGATCTTTCAGTTCAACCACTTTAAACCGGGAAGGATAATTGCAGAGATTTTGCTCTAGTTGATGCATTTTCTCTCTGTTCTCCCTAATCGCTAATTTCAGCGTAGCTCCAACCTCTACACAGTTTTGAAGAAGTTCAAAGAAATATACCTGACGATGTCCCCATCTCGGGTTAACGGCGTCGAAGTTTCCTGTTGTGTTATCTAGAACCGGAAAATCAGAAATCCAGGGGCTTAATATATATATCACACCGGGGTTTAATGATTCCGCCACCAGCAAAGACGAAAGCAGATCCTTTATATGTGCTCGTCCAATAGCCTCTTTAGTTTCGATAGAGCGCTCATCTTGTACAATCATTGTAAAATGTCTCTCACTTCTACGGTCACATGTATCGAAGAGAATTGGGTTTGCAACTTAGTTATACGTGGATAGAACAGCATTTTATTGTACTCCAACATGCTGACATTTAATTGACTAATCACAGCCTTCACAGAGGTTCTTTGATAATCTGTAAACACCAAGATGCCTTTTCCTGTGGTTTGCAAAGAATTTGACAATGTCAGTTCCCATTCACCACTTTCATCGTAGTCCACCAATGTTTCTGTATTTGTAATGACTTTCGATAGCAATAGCCGTTCAGTTTTATTTTTGGTGGCACTAAACGGGTTATAAAAGGCTAACTCTTGCTCGCGGATCATTGCCCCTCTCTGCCACATACGAGCCTGAATACGATTTTTCTCTCGGTAAACATCGCTATAAGTCCCACCCAACTTGGCCGCAAGCATGTAAGATGCTATATGTAGAGGGAGTTCAAGATCCCCCCGTTCTTCATAGTCCGTCCATTGCTTCAGGAGTTCAGCTAGTCGCAGATCTGACTTTTCATTAGCACCGCTTTTTAATACTCTCGAATATAAAACGCTCTCCCAAGTATGAGTGGGTAATATGCCGAGTTTAGCAATCTGCTGTTTTAATCTTTTTGTATTTTCTGAACGTTCAGTCAGTGATCGCGCGCTACGTACCTGATTAAGGGTGTCACGAAGTATTATGTTACCTTTCAACTCATTTAGAAAATACTGCAGGTCGAAATTCACCTGTTCGTACTCCCCGATTTCAAACGCATGAGTCAAGTGCCCAAGTGTGCGAAGTGGGTCTTCCTTAAACGTCTCTTTAAACTTAGTGATATAACCAATTCCACCAACTTCATTTTCATTTACCCATACGTTGAGTTGTTCTCCGTCCCAGCGATGATCCATGCTAAAGGATTGCTCCGATACGTCTGAGACTAACTTCAGGAACATGGCATTAATGCCCCCGCACAAGGTTTGTCCCAGTAAGTCTTTAGCCCAGAGGTAATAAGCAGGGTTATCTGCATAATCTGTCTCAAGCCTTAACGCCTCTTTCATCTCATGCAAATTGTTTTCTTCGGCAAAGTACTCAGTTAGGCGCTTGTGAAGATCTTGCTCTTCATCGTTACCATCCGCGGTTTCTCGTCTCTGAAAAAGCCCGTTAATAACCCCGTAGACAACTTGCTTTCCATCCTTTGAATAAAGGTACTCAAAGGACCTATGTAATAGTTGCCCATTCTGTTCACTTAAAACAAGCAACGAACATATCAGGCATTCGAATACCCAGTTTGCAAAGAAATAGTTATCTTTGTAAGTGTCTGAATTAACGAACTCATACTGAAGATATTGGTAATACAAGGCTTTTTTATTTTGCTGGTGAAGAAGAAGGCCCTTTATATCTGCTTCAGAAAACCAGAACGAAAATTTGGCGCTATCTACCCATAACTTGGTACCGATAGCCACAGGCTTACCTTCAAGCGTCCATTTGAAATTGACATTAGCGTTATCACCGCTAGAAAATGGAATGCTTGCCTTTGCGCCAGAGCAAAAGCGCACTAACTCCACAGGAGTAGAACTGTCGTGAGTAAAAAACTCGATACCGTGCAGCACATTGTACCACTCAGTATTCTCAGGTACCCCAATGCGACTAAGCGATTTAGGTTCTGAGATATCAAAATTCCATTGTGAAACGCTACTGCTTTTGTTGCCGAGTGCCGGATTAGTTGAGCGCTGAGTTCGAATAAACCTCGGTTGGTATACCTGAATAATCTCACCATCAAACAGAATGTCTTCCTGGTGAATCTGTTTATTGATACTGCCAAATGCCTCTTCGATATTGAATTCAACATCCAACGTAGTATCTGGTAATGGATTAAAGTCTGCAGGTACTAGCCAGTCTGGTACATTCAAAGATTTCACTGTATAGCGCTTAGACATTCGGCCTGGCGCAAACTCTTTTAATGCTTGGAAGAAGGCCATTAACTCGCTGTTTGTCCGGGGTTCATTTTTGGTTGAACGATCCAATGCAATAGTCAGCGCTTGTGTATCTAGTGCAGAAAACAATTGTGAAGAAATATACTTAGGCATTGGGCCAGACTGCTGTTCGACCAAACTATCCCAACGTTTTCCTTTGGCCCCCCATTTGAACTGCAAGTTCTGTCGCAGTTCAGGCAGAAAGGACATCATTATCGAACGAGGCGGCGCCCACATCACCACTTTAACCTGCTCATCACTCAAGGCAAGCGTACTTTGGACATAGTCAGTCAACAGGCGTATTTTTGCCTGCGATGTAATTGCATCAGTAACGGCATTCTTAAGTTGCAGCAGGCTTTTCTCATTAGCAAGTTTTCCGAATTTGTTAGTTCGATTTGGATCCCTTAGCACAGCCCAAACATTTACCCGATCCAACCGGTATTCTTTCACTAACCACTCTAGTGTAGCGAGCGCAGCATGCATTTTATGTATGTGAGAGTTTTCAATTGGCAACTTTGTCGTTTTAACCTTTGGATCAATTAATTGTTCGTATTGCTGAAACGCAATTCGATCCCTACCGAAGTCTGACAAGATGGTATACATCCACGGACGCATGCCACGCCGTCGACCAGCACGCCCCTTACGTTGCAAATAAGAAGCAACATTACGTGGTGCTTTATGCTGAATGACAAGGCCTACATCAGGGTCGTTATACCCCACTTCCAGTGAGGCCGTTGCGACCACCACATTCGCTGTTTGACTAATTCCACTGTCTTGGCTGGATGTTCTTTCTACCTGTGTAGAGTCTGATAAGTTGTGGCCAATTTTCTCAGCAGAAGACCAATCCAATCCTAACGCCTTTTGAACCTCTTGGTTATAGTTTGGGTTGTATGGTGAACGCAACCAAGCGAGTGTTGAATCGTCTCCCTCTCTGGGTCTTATTTCACCGTAGAAGTCTTTGTTACCTTCCGCATCTAGATAGTCATTGTAAAGACGGTTAATCACATCAAGATCATCAGTAAAGACAAACGCCTTCTGCCCAAAGAGACCTTGCGATATATTCTTCTCCGTCCCTTGGTGTCTATCCAGCAGGCGACTTCCCAGCATGGTTGCCTGAATCGTGGCAGATAATAAACCCGTTTGTGAAGCTGGATCGCCGCGCAGGGCCAACATATATTCAGCGCCTTCTTCCTCTAATTCATGATCGAAAGACTCAACCAATTCGGTCAAGTGGGATTTAGTGCCGGTCAGATCTGCAAAAAAATTCTTCGCGTCTGCCAAAGTAGCAGATAAACCAACAAAATGCGGTTTGATTCCACTGAACTTCATCCAGCGCTTCAGAAGATACGATGTTTGTGCGCCAGTACTCCCTTCATAGGTATGCACCTCATCTAACAATACCAATGGAATTGATTTTTGATCTCGAGTTACACCGAAAAGATGATTGAAGTAACCGTCACTAAGGCGCTGATTCAGCATCTCCGTGGTCGTAAAGAGGATATCTGGCGGCGATTGTTTCACGCGCTCTCTTGTCACCAGAATTTCGTCTTCAGGCAACACTGAATTACAGGAGAGACAAACAACCTGTTTAGAGGTTTTACGGAAACTAAGTGTGCCACCACAATGTATTCCATTTGTTTTTTGCGGGCAGACCATTGCTTCAAAAATAGCACCATCTTTGGTGTAACTTTCATAAAAGGTATCGCCATAGAAGGTGCCTATGGATATTTTTCGCCTACCTTTTGAACGCAGGTAGTCATCCAGTTTACGTGCTTCTTTATAGGTTTCTGCAAACTGATCTTTGAGCAGTTCCTTGCGAGGATAAATCGCCAGAATTCGAACTCGATGCTGATCATCTTGGAGCAAGTTTGCCGCCAACTTGGTTATAGCTGGGAGATAGAAAGACAGCGTTTTACCGCTACCCGTTCCCGCACAAACGATTGTCGCACTGGCATCCAATGTGTTCTTGTATTTATGCTTATCAAACTTTTCTAAAATACGCTCTGTCGAGCGCACCTGGAAACCTGACAACTGAAACCAGTCATCGCCATTATTAAGAAGATTGCTGAGTATGACTTTCTCATCTTCCGATTTAAGAAGTCTATTTTTTTCCCAATTATCAATCAGCGTTTTAGCATGCTGATTTCGCTTCGGGTATTGACGTGCCCGTTTTAAAAAACGAAAGTCAGAAATCAGAGGTTTGGTATCTTCCACATCTTTATTTCTAAACCACTGACGTGAAAGCACCTGGAGTCGAACGGTTTCAGCCATTCTTGAGCGATATTTCCTAGAGTCGACTTCAAATATAAAGCAACGACTTTTCAAAGCATCAAAATACTCATCGATAAAAATATCGTTGACGCCAGACTCTCGGATACTTTCCCGAATTTCAGATTCAGTCGAAGATACTTCGATATCCCCCCAAGATAAAAGTTCAGATTCCTTATTCTCGATCCTATCGAGTATTTCAATTAGCTTTTGTGTATCCATTGGCTTACTCACTAACGCTGCTTAATAACTAAGCTATTTAATTTATTATTATCCGCTAACCATTGCATGACGTCTGGAGTCAACATCGAAACAAGCGCAACACCACCGATGCGGTTCAACTCATCGAATAGTTTCTTCACACCTTCGGGGAGATTTTCAGTATTCATTTCGCCTTTTAATTCTGCGCACTTTTGTGCGAGTTGTTGAATACGCAGCAAACTAACGGAATCGAAATTAAAAACTTCAACTTGTTCATCGAAGTCTTTTTTTGCCCTGACATATCGATTGTAGATATCTACGTTACCATGCACTTTTTTCTGTTGTTCCAATATGAACTCATCCACTTGTGCAAGACTTTTTTTATCTTCGGACCAGCTACGCCATACCTGGTGGTGAGTAT
Organism: Shewanella sp. MF05913; assembly: GCF_059758095.1. NCBI lineage: Bacteria > Pseudomonadati > Pseudomonadota > Gammaproteobacteria > Alteromonadales > Shewanellaceae > Shewanella > Shewanella sp. MF05913. The sequence continues at coordinate 22,299 of NZ_JCAYNT010000009.1, read as the reverse complement.
CCGAATACAATTTCGCAGTTTGCTTCAGCGCCTCAGTTAATGAGTAGAGTGTATTTTTTTCATCCGATATACTTTCGTGTTCGACTTCCAACCAGAGTGATTTAAAAGCTTGTAGATTCTCTGTCGTATGCAGCAAAGCATCCCCCCCTCCTTCAACAAACACCTCAACGTCTTCGATTTTTTTCAGGCACTCATGCTTTCTTGCTTCGCTTTCTATCCCTCTGGTTGCGCCATCTATTCGCTCTGAAATTGTCTTCATCGAATTTTTTATTTCTTCCAGACTGGCTGCATCTCTATAATAAACAATCTCTTGCTGCAGTTGTGCAAGTTGGTCTTTAAGACTCATCCTGACCTCCTATTGCCACTAGGCTTGCTTCCAGTACCGTCAAGCGGTCGTTGATCGCTTGCTTATAGTGTTCAACCTTGGTTGAACCATTTTCGTGATTAAACTTCTGAATAATTCTGATAGTTTGAGGGAAGATAGCTTTCCAGTCTTCGAGTACCTCTTTCCACTTTTTCAGTTCTTGTCCACTTATCTTGTGTAGTAACCTCAAGGGGTCATTACTGCCTTTAAGCCCCAAAACAGATTTAGGCGTCTCCGAGGTTACGATTTTTTGTAACCCCTTAACCCTGCTACGCACTGTTGCTATTTGAACATGGTACTTGGGTATCATCTCGTCGGGGATCTGTTTGTAAATCAGATCAAGCGACTCCAGAAGTTCCATTAGTTGTACTTTAGTCTCCGTTCCATCGAGATACTCTGCAAACAGTTGTGCCTCAGTATTAAGCTCACGAATGATAGGCAACAATTCGGAACTGCTACTAGATACTTCATTAATCATCTTATAGACGCTTTGGAAATCAATAGGGTGGATCGCATTATTTGTCCCCACTGAAACGGTACGCAACCACTTAGCACGGTTGCTATCCCATCCTTCAAGCCATCTGTCTAGCACTTCTTTGTGACGGTCGTTAATCGGATCAGCTAATTTGTCCTTAATATGCTCAGAGTTAAGCACAAGGTTACTGAGTCTCTGAGACTTAACCGATATATCAACGCCTAGATTATTTGCTAGCGCAATTTGTTGCTCTAAAGGCCTGACACCCGATTTTTTAGCAACTTTCAGGCAAGTTTTCATCGCAGACGGAACCCATTTACGCGCAAATTCTTGGTAATAAATGTAATCCTCAAAGCCTTCCGGGTAGTACCATCCTTTTGCTTGATCTGCTTTTGATTTTTCAGTTGGGTTATTTTCAGTAAAACGCAAAATGGCCAACATTTGTCTTTTCAAATCCATTGACTCTAGTGAGCCAGATAGTTCACCTTCAGCAAAAGCATGCACTACCTTCTTGTTGGAATTGTTGGTCGCCGATCCCGGAACACCAATATTGATAATCGAGCGCTCTTTTAGGACGTAATCAAGCAAACTTTTATTTTCTTGTGGCCCCCATTTACTCGACTTCTCAACGGAGTAGTCAGAGAAACCTTTGTGCTGTTCCAGCATTTGATATAGGCCTTGACGTAATTGATTACTTAATCCCTGATCTAATTGCGCTATACCTGCAAACCAATCATTCACCTTTATCTTTAACGCATTTTGAGCAGGACTCTCTTTGCTGGGTTCTAGCTTTTTTTGGGGCATCTCAATGGATGGTTCTGGTTTTAGAGGTGGTTCTACAAACGTAATTTTCCCGGTTGACGCCATGGTAGCATCTTCTTCAAAAATTGATGCATCAAGGCCAAACACATGGGCTTGCCCCGCACTAATCTGCGCAAAGTTATTCTCAGCAGATTCAGCATCGCTGTACAAAGACATAAAGCCAACAAGTCGCTTTGCCATCTCAGCATTAGAAACTTTATGTAAGATTTTCTGCGCTGTTTCGTCATGACGAAACTCATTTAACTGCCCTTCAAACCATGCACTCGGATACTGTCCATTTTGGAAGTTCTTATTGTGATCTCGAAGTATGGCCAGTAACACCTGTTGAATTGCTACGCGAGGATTGAAGCGAGGGCGACCACCACTAAACACATGTTTTTGAGCTAATTTTAAAATAGCTTGTTTATTGTAAGGAAACAGCGGAATACCATTTGGGGAATAACCAAACTCTTTAAGGATTTTGCTATCCGCATCGCTCAGGTCTTGATTCCAAATAGGAATACCTTCACTAACTTTTGTTTCATCCGAAAATTGCTTAATACCTTCTAAGCCATGGCGGGCTGCGTTGATATATCGTGCGCAAAAATCCAGAACCTCATCACCGGTAAAAGTAAGTTGCGGAAATTGTCGAATGTCATTATCAGACGGTAAGCGCCATTCATAGGTACCGCGTGTCCATATGGTACTTCTATGGCTTTGGTAGCTTTCTAGACCATCCGTTGCGGCGATGACAGACTTCATTCGGCACAAAACCTGTACACCGTCGTTTTGATCTTGTTCTAACAAACTTTCAATCAAAACGTCATCAATTGCGGAAATCGCAGCAAGGTCTTCCACTAGCACAACTAAGGTCTTATTTTCCGCCAATAGGTGCTTACGTATTTCTTTAAATAAGTCCTGGAAGTTACCGGTGCTAAACTGGAACAATCGGTTAAACATGAGCTTACATGCCCGCGCTATCGCTTGATTAGTAACTACAGATGCCATTTTACGTTTAGACTCATCAGACTCTAACTGTAAGTTCCTGTATGCAGTTTTTGCCTGACTGCCAAGATGAACAGAGACTTCTTCACTGGAAGAAAACAAAAAATCGCTTTCAGACAAATCAAAATGTTCGTCAAGTAGATCAGCATAACTCTTACTTTCGATTAATCTCGACACTCGGTTATTGATAACCGACTTTGCCCCTGAGAATTTTGCCTTAATGTGTGGGTCAGCGAAAAAGTGATTTAGTTGCGTGGAAAAATTAATTTTATCTCGAATTTGGGTTCTCTTTTCAGACGTTAACTTCCCTTCAGCCTGAAGAGATCGTCCTTCATTTCCCAGTTGTTCAGGCAGATTTTTTAACGCTTCATTGATGTGCGTAAATAGTAAGTCTCGGGTAGTTTCCTCACTTAGCGAGTTACTCACTTGGCCAATACGTTCACGAGCTTGCTCGAAAATCTCGCCATCTAGCCCTTTAAGCATGATACCCAGTACTTGTGAAAGACTGGCATTTTTAGGAATTCGAATAATATGCCAGCTTTCTGCTATTGCCTTCGGATGAGTATTCGCAACAGCATGAAGCCAACGAATCAAGTGCGACTTACCACTTCCTGATTCCCCTAATAGTGGAATGATGTCGTTTGTATTGAGCAGTCTCTCTAGCAAATCTTGCTGGGTTTTGACCTCTGGTGTTTGGGTGCCATAGTCAGTTGAAATTAATTTTGTCGGGTGGTGAACGGCAACGAGAAGTTTATCGCTCAGTCGTTCCGCTTCACTAAGAATGCAGTCGTGGACATTGACGTCAATCGGCCAGTACGCTTGAATACTCATTACACTACCTCACCAACAAAATGAATGTGTGTCACTTGCGTAACCTTAGAAGTCGGCAAACTTAAATCAAAACGTACAGTGCTATCTGAGCGTGCTTCCAGTCGGATCAGTTTCATCTTTTCCAATCGGAACAAAGCAAGGCTTAATGCAGACGACATTAGCAAGTTACCATGGTTAAAACTCATAGAAGGTCGTTTTTCATTCAGATAGTTAGGAAGATCTTCTTGATATGGCCCGAAATCAAAAATTGGGAGAATGCGATTTAACTTGTCCAAAAACTCCTGGATTGACAAGGTAGACTGGCTCTCAAAAATGTCGCTTAAATACCACATCACAAATCGTGTAGGGTCAACAATATAGGTATCTTTTCCAACAACCTCAAAAAAACCGAGAAAGTGACCGTAGTCCATAACACCAGATTCTTCTGACTTATTAAAAGTAATTCTGACATCGCCACTTTGGACTACACCAGACATCATTTCTCGGGCTTTACCTTGGGTAAGAAAATTCTGGTTTTGCAAGTTAGATTCTTCCTGATACAGGAAAAAGCACATAACAAAAACAAACGTACTGAAATCTCGTGAAAGCTCAGCGTTATTTCTAAACTCTTCCAGCGTAATACGTAGGTCACCATCAGGGTAATAATGCTGAGAGATCACATCCAAAATACGTTTAGGCAAATTCCGATGTGTGGCCGTAAGATCACTACATTTGTAACCTTTTTCGCTATTCTCAACTAGCGAATCCCACAGGCCGTATTCAGACCAAAAGTCCAACGTCTCTGTCATTTTATCTTTTGCGTTGGTATTTACACTGTACTTTCCAGACTCATCTTTCTCATTTTTCAAATAAAGGGATTCTGGCATTGCAGCCCCTAATAATTGTGAACGCGGAAAGTATTTACCTAGGTTTTTGGTGCGATATTTCGTCAGCAACTCATCGATAAGTAGCAGCGTCGGGATATGACTGCCTCGGTTTGCGTTATTTATAATTGCCATAATTATGAATTCACTATAGATGTCAATGGTTGTATAGAGTTATCCGACTCCCACCATTTACGATAAGGATGAACAGGGTCGTTAAGATGAGCGTTAGCTACAAAAATATTCGAATGTTTTTCTAGCCAATCATCCGGTAATTTTAACGCTTTAAAGTCGCTAACATCGTCTTGGATAATAAACTTCGGATAATCGTTAAGCGCGGATTTGTCGTTTAAATAGTCTGAAAGTGGAGCATAGAACCAAACAAGGAACTTCAGATCGTTTAAATAGGGCTCCGCACCTTTAAGGAATTGTTCAGAGCACACAAGCATATCTACGTTACCATCAAGCAGTGATCGTCTGAATGCTTTAATAATATCCTCTACTGCCTGAGTCGAAGATTCAAAATAGTACAATCTATTTTCAGGGTAATCTTCTGTTGGTTTTGTTACGCGAACACTCTCACCCACGAGAGAAAGTCGCTCTGGGGTATTATTGGTAACATCACAGGTTCCACATGCATTGATAGGCATGTATCCGTCTAGTTGATAACTGTTTTGTAAAATTTCACAAAGTTTGGCTTGGCCATTCACCCAACGCAATAAGTAACTAACTCGCTGATTTGCAGTGATAATTTCATGATTTCGGTGAGGAGTGACAATGCTTTCCCATGTTTCTTTAATTACATGTCGATCTTGCAATGTTTCAACTAAAATTTTGTTTGAAAAATCTTCCCAAAAAGCACGCTGATCTTCTTTATCACTCGACACAGGTGATACATCTGGATAGGAGAGGCGAATTAAGCCAGCACGCTGCATCAATAAGAGAGTTTTCCAGTTCCATATTTCATTGGCATCAGTGTTCCGCTCAATATGATTCGCCTGAGTACTAACACGAACCAGATAGATACCATCCGATATTTCAGTTCTGTGCTTCCACATAGACTGCCAACGTGCATAACCAATTTCTGTGCTAATTTTTTTATTTTGACTTCGGCGGTTTAACTGCTTTTCATGGTAAATAACTTCACAATACGCAGCTTTACCATCACGCCCACTACGACCGATTTCTTGATAAAACGCATCAATATTTTCGCTGATACCCGCATGGATAACTGTTCGCACATCACTTTTATCCATTCCAACACCAAAAGCAGAAGTCGCAACGATAATATCGACATCATTTTCACTCCAATCACGAATGACACGATTTCTTTCGTCGTCATTAGTGTCACCGGTAAATAGGCGAAATCGCGCAATCTCCAGTGCAGTTAAACGATTATAAAGGTCAGTACAATCAGCTTTTGTCGCACCATACACGATCAGAGGTTTAGGGCTAGATAATACCTTGTCGATAATATCGTCAAAATAGGTATCCTCAGTTACTTTTGTCTTTCGTGGAATCAACTCAGGGCGTAGAAATGCACCATTAACTAAAACTGGATGTTTCTCTGGCTGACCAAAGAGTGTATTGATGGTAGTTAATGTTTGTTCGGAGAATGTCGCTGAAAGGAAAACAGTTCTAAATACTCCGCCCATCTGTCTTAATGAATTCAAAAAGGCGCCAACTTTTTGAAACTCAGGGCGAAACGACTCTCCCCACGTATCAATAAGGTGGGCCTCATCAAAAATCACATTCTTCAGTTTTTGCGACTTTGTTATTTTAAACAGCGTTGGTAGAAGGCTTCCTACCATAGATTCTGGAGAGACAAACAATACCCGTTGCTGACCCGACAAAATATCCGTCTTTATCCGCGCCTTTACTTCCAGTCTCAAATCGCCCCGCCAGGCGTATTCTGACGCCACGGCAAAACCCATGTTTTGGATAAAGGTTTTCATTCTCCGAGCCTGATCTAGCGCCAATGCAGTGGTGGGGACAACAACGATGTTTAACTCATCCGTTTTTGAAAATGCCATCAGCGCCTCTGTCACAAGGGTTTTTCCACACCCTGTAGGCAGATTGACGATAACCGTAGCGTCAGTCTTTGATGAAAGCGCCGTTCTCACCGCTTCCTGTTGAACATGACTGGTATAAGTCGAATAAGGTAAGTTTAACTTTTTCAGGATCGGGTCATGTGCAGGTTCTACGGAGTAGCGCTTTTTAATCAGCGCATAAACAGGCTTTATATATTTTGACAAAGCACCGAGATCCAGAACTACTGACATTAACGTTGCATCAAACTTCAACCCACATTTCAGAGCAATATTAAACTGCTTTGGGGTCGGTCTGATCCCAAGGAAAAGGCTAGATTGGTTACCCTTGTTATCCCCAGCGAGCAAATCTTTAACTAAATACCAAAACTCATTGAGACTGAAATTAGGAGAGTCTAAAGCGCTTATTAACCGACTCTTAAATTGCGTTTCATTGAACACTTCAATATTGCGAAGAAGTTCCGTCTTCTTGTTTAATGGATAAATGTCCCAAAAGTGCATTACGAAAGCCCTCCAAGGAGGAGCACATACTTGATAGTTAAAAGCGTAGCTTTTGCTGTAATATCGTCAGCAAATTCTGCGCCTTCGTAAAACGCTTTAACAGCATCATCTTTACTTGCTCTATAGGCCTCATCTAACGCAGAATCAAAGCGTGTTTTATCTATCTGCTGTTCGACTAACGCCCAAATATCAACTAATTCCTGTTCGCCCGAAATTGTAATATTGGTGTCTTTATAATTAATCGGTTGATCACCATGGAACACGCGAGTGCCGCCATTGCTATATGGCGCGGTAATCAGTGTATTGATGATCGCTGTTGACTCCTGTTGACCCTTTTCTGTATAAACAGTAGAAATCACGATAGGAGGAGCCACAGAGTCCAACGCAATTTGCTCAGATTTAGATAAAAAGTCTGCTTCAACTAACCATTGAGGGATGAAAAACAATTTCGGCTCAATATTTCCAACTATCTGACGGATTATCGCACTGCTATTGCCAAAAGGAGAGGATTTAGAAACATCCGCAATAGCATCTACGAATGGTTGACCATACCTTAGCGGGTAACTGCCATTTTCAACACAACTCCTTCTCGAAAACGACAGTGCGCGAGTTACGGGTGCGTCGTAAGATGAAGATTCAAAGTCTATACCTACAATACATTTACTTAACAGGATGGATGAACTCAACTTGGTTCTTCCTGACTGGAAACGAAAACGATAAAGGTCTTCACCTTCTTTTTTTCTGTCAAAGAGAATTCCCGCCGTAATCCATTGACTTAGTGCGCTGGACTCTTCAAAAATTTCATCCGATTGGCGCAGTTGGGTTAAGATCTTTTCCGCTTTTTCGGCATCGAGATCAACCGTCGCCAATTTCGCAATAATCTCTCGACTTCGATAGATCTCTTTTGTGCATATTTGCAAGTCATAAATCGCGGAGTCTAAAGCGGAGTAGCCATTATCACGAATATTTGGCCAGACGAGTTGATCTAGTTTTTGGTCGATCTCATCTTGAATATTGGCACGATAGTATTCGAAACAACCAACACCTTCTTTCAGAACCTCAATCCACTTAGTGTAAAAAGTGTCTCGTGCGGGCGCCAAAATAAATGTATCAATAGGGCTAACACCTTTTGATAAAGCACTATATCGATTCAAGCGACCATTTCGTTGTTCTAGTCGGCTAAGCAAAATAGGCATGCTGTAATGAACTGAAAGACGCCTTTTACCTTGCAGGTTTAACCCATCTTCCCCTTTTTCATCACACACTAAGATGCGTATTTCATCATCTGAATTGAACTCGATAGCCTCTTTGGAACCATGCCGTTCAATACCCACATTTAGTTGCGCGGATAAATACTCGAATACGTTGTCCGCTGTTTGTTTTTCGCCACAGAAAATAACAGCTTTGCCGTTTTCATTCGCTGCTAACCATTCATCTAATGCCTCGCTCAGCGCCATATTTTTTTGGCTTTGCTCATCATCGGCCTGTGCCAACATGTGCTGCCAATGTTCAACTTCAGTCTCTGATAACTCATTTGTTGCCAGATACGCCCTAATTTTGCCCGCGAAGCACAATGGGCTTGTTAGCAAGGACTCTGACCATTGTTTAAAGTCAGAGACGGATAGTGTGAGAAATGACCCGAGATCAAAAATGGCTTCACTACGGTACTGCTCAAAAAGTTCATCTAGATAAGCTCCCTCTTCCGGCGCGCACCAATGAATCAACTCAGTAGGATTTAACCCAGGGAAGAGAGCCTCTATTTCACTGTGTTGGGCCGTTTCGAAGCCCGTTGCACGTGAGTTTCGCAACATTTTGTAATCATAGAGATATTTTCTTCCCAGATGATCCGCAAGTGCTTTGATCGCTAGGTCACGAGCAACTGAGTCTACTTCCTCAGCGAACATATCCACCAACGGTTTTAATGCAGCGCTAAGTTGATACAAATCATCGTCTCGTAAATCAAAGCTTTCGAGATCATCCAGCGCACTATCTATCAAACCATCATCGTTTTCAGGCTTGAATAGACGGTAAATCTCTCTGAGTCGTCCCTGCTGAGGTAAAGTCTGATTAAATGTTTCTATTGCTTGGTCGTTAAGCGGAAAATACTGTTTATTGAGTAGATGCAAAAGAGCAAAATAGGCTGATTTATGACCAGTCATTGGCGTTCCAGTCAATAGCAAGGTGATCTCCGCTTTATGCGAAAGTTCGGCAATTGCACCATACTGCGTCGTTTCCTTAAACCTGCCGCGAAAAGGGAAGCTTGAAATCTGGTGCGCTTCATCCACAACAACCATCGAAGGAACATCTGAGTACATAAGTGCTTCAGTAAAAGAACAAATATGGATCTTAGGTTCTATGTTGCCAGGATTCGTATTTAGCAGATCGCCAAGATGAAATCGTGTTGATAATTCTGTTTGCCATTGTCCAACCAAGGGAGGGGGGACCAAAATCAACACTCGACTATCATGCCCACGCTCAAGGACATGTTGACGAATGATAAAACCGGCTTCGATTGTTTTTCCTAAGCCTACCTCATCACATAACAAGTATTTTTTTTCTGTGTCTTTGAGTATTTCGTAGACAACGGCAAGTTGGTGCTTTTCTAACTCAACGGAACTTGAAATCAGCGAAGAGATGGAACGACAAGATCGTCTTTGTTCATAATAGGCTTGATAGAATGCTGATAAAGCACCGCAAATATAAGGAGGTGACGTTGCTTGTCCTTTTAGATATGCATATGGATTGTATTCGTTTTCTGGATTAGCATTTGGGACAAACAACTCAGTAAAGTCAAAAACATCGCGCAGACTACTGGAGAAGGTGACTAACGCCTGATTGCCTGGCCTTTCACCATCATAGTGACCAATTTTCCAGGTTTTCGAATTGGGAAACTGAACGAATACTTCTTCTCTAACCCCCAAAGATGTAACAACCTTAAGATCGCATAAAGCCACGTCAATAACATTTGCATAAGGAGTCAAGGGAGAACAAAAAAAACCTACAGATGCAGTCATCGAGTTTGAATCGATAGACTTAACCTTGCCTATTCCTTTGAAAACGTTGGAAGTAACAACTAAAGCACCAACAAATATTTCTGACATAATATCAATCACTTAAAATGAAGTCCGTATCAAAAAAGCTTATCTCAGAGAACTAAATCCGACTTATCATTTCGAAGTTGTACCTGTGCTGTTCAAGTACTCATCTAAACCGCGTTTCCTCAATAAGCAAGATGGACAATCACCACATCCATCACCTATAACTCCGTTGTAACAGGTTAACGTTTCATTACGGATTAGATCTAAACTTTGGTATTTATCAGCAAGAGCCCATGTTTCAGCCTTATTTAACCACATAAGCGGAGTAGAGATAGTAATATCCCTATCCATCCCTTTACACAAAGCCTCTTGCATAGATTTAACAAATTCATCTCGACAATCTGGATAGCCAGAAAAGTCAGTCTCACATACCCCCGTGATAACGACATCGGCACCAACTTGATATGCATAAATCCCAGCAAGAGTTAAAAATAAAATATTGCGGCCAGGAACAAATGTATTTGGCAATCCATTTTCCATAAGCTCATGTGAAACAAGGATATTATCTCTTGTCAAAGCCGATACCGCTAACTCATTAAGCATTGTCACATCTAGTACTTTATGACTGGCTACATTTAGCTTTTTAGCTAAATTTTTGGCCACTTCAATTTCTTCACTATGTCTTTGTCCATAATTAAACGTTATGGCATGAACCTCTTTATAAAGGGTTAATGCTTGAACTAAGCATGTTGTGGAATCTTGACCACCACTAAAGACAATAATCGCTTTATCCATAAAAACCTCGAATCCAATAAGAACTACATACTAAACATATCATTTTAATTAAAGCTAAATAAGTAGAATTTTTAGCAATTTACAACTATCGACTAAAATTTTGAACATACAAGCTTTATTCTATGATTTACGATCTTTAACTCTTTCTAAACTTCAATGTTGCAGTTCACAATTTTTTCAACTTCTTTGTGTTGTAAAAAGCCAAGTTCTGGTCAGAACTATTTTTCTGTATTGGAAAAATCAGGGATACATTAAAAGTAATTACTATATTGAACACAAATAACGTTTATTTGAACTCTGGATATAACTCGTTGAACAAATTGTGATGGGCGGAAAAATGGAACTTTATCTATCCATGATAGTTGGATAGTAATTTATCTCTGGGGGTCAGAACACCCAACCAGAATTACCTTAAGAATTTCATTAAAAACGAAGACAATCTTTTAAGCTTAACAATCAATCATATAGATTATTTTAAAGCAATTTGCACAAAAAGATTGTCTTCGTTGAATTCAAACAGTCTTCGTTTTAATTTCATCATTTCAATTAAACTGCCAATCCTGCTGCAACGCCAGATGACCAGGCCCATTGAAAATTAAACCCGCCTAACCAACCACTTACGTCCATTACCTCACCTATAAAGTATAATCCTGGGACGTTATTAGCTTGCATGGTTTTTGAAGATAACTCATTGGTGTCAACACCACCTAAAGTGACTTCTGCGGTGCGATAACCTTCAGTGCCATTCATAACAATTGACCAGTCATTTAAGCTTTGAGCAAGTTGTTCACGCTCGCCGTGGCCGAGTTGGTTTAATGCTTTATCCAGTTGAGACTCGTCAAATAGTGTTTCAACCAAACGCTTAGGTAACCACTGGCTTAAGGTATTGCGTAGGCTTTGTTTTGGATGATGTTTCAGTGCAAATTCAATTTTATCTAACGCGTTTTCACCCGGTAATAAATTGATAGAAATTGCTTCACCTGGCTGCCAGTAATTAGAAATTTGCAGTACTGCTGGGCCAGATAGGCCTCGATGAGTAAACAATAACGCTTCGCTAAATTGAGTACCATCTTGGGCGGTAATGGTTGTTGGCACAGCAATACCCGATAACGGCTCAAAGCGGATTTTTTGATCTGCATGCCAAGTAAAAGGCACTAAGCCAGCGTTGGTCGTTAATACTTTTAAGCCAAATTGCTCAGCAAGCTTATAACCGTAAGGTGTTGCGCCAAGTTTTGGCATTGATAAGCCACCCGTCGCTATCACTAACGACTCACAACTTAAATCACCGCTTGAGGTGCTTAAATGAAAGCCGGTATCAGTTTTGTTAACCGATAAAATCTCAGTGCGAAGTGTTACTTTCGCCCCAGCCCATTCGCATTCAGTCATTAACATGGTGACGATGTCTTTGGCTGAATCGTTGCAAAATAACTGACCGTGATCGCGCTCGTGATATTCAATACCATGGCGTTCAACCAACTCAATAAAATCACTTGAGCGATAACGCGCTAGAGCCGATTTAACAAAGTGTGGATTGCCACAAATAAACTGATGTGGCTCAACCTTTTGATTAGTGAAATTACAGCGGCCACCGCCACTAATCAAAATTTTACGACCAGCTTGTTTGGCATTGTCGAGCACCAACACATCACGACCTCGATAGCCCGCTGTTGCAGCACACATTAACCCTGCTGCGCCTGCACCGATAATGATTACGTCATGATGTTTCACGTTTGACTCCACACTGTTCAAATTGGTTATTTGTATTAAGAGTTGCACTTTAAAATGCAAAAAAGGATGCTATTTTAGCATCCTTTTTGATATCTACTCACGGTTAACTTAGCTGCTCTGTTGCACTATTTTTTGAGTGTTTCAGATTTTTTGTCTCGGCTAAGTAACTCTTTTGCTGCTTCTACTGGCGCTTTACCTTGGTATAGCACTTGATAGATTTGCTCAGTGATGGGCATTTCTACCCCTAGGCGTTTGGCTAAAGTAAACACTTCTTTGGTGTTACGGTAACCTTCAACGACTTGACCAATTTCATCTTGTGCGGTCATCACATCTTTACCTTGGCCTAGCGCCAAACCAAAGCGACGATTACGCGACTGATTGTCGGTACATGTCAGCACTAAGTCACCTAAACCTGCCATCCCCATAAAGGTAGATGCATCGGCGCCAAGCGCTTCACCTAAACGAGTCAGCTCAACTAATCCACGGGTAATTAATGCAGTACGTGCATTAGCACCAAAGCCAATACCGTCTGACATACCTGCACCAATGGCAATAACGTTTTTAACCGCGCCGCCTAATTGGATACCAGTAAAGTCGTCGTTAGCATAAACACGTAAACGTTTTGGGCTGTGGAGTAGTTCAACTAAGTCGTGGGTGAACTGAGGGCAAGTACCTGCAACCGAAATGGCAGTAGGTAAGCCTGCGGCGAGTTCTTTCGCAAACGTTGGGCCTGACAATACCGCTAATGGATACTGTTCTCCTAACTGCTCACGTGCAACGTCTTGTAATAAACGGCCAGTTTCAGGCTCTAAACCCTTGGTAGCCCATACAATACGTGCATCTTCGCGCAATAATGGCTTAGCTTGTTTAAGTACATCACCAAATACATGGCTTGGTACAACAACCAAAATATTCTTGCTAGCGGCTAAGGCTTTACCTAAGTCAGGTTCGATTGCTAAACAATCAGGAAACTGAATGCCAGGCAAAAACCGTTCATTGCTGCGGCTGTCTGCTAATACTTGCATGCTTTTAGGATCGTGACCCCAAAGCAAAGTCTTATGGCCGTTGCTTGCCAAAGAAATAGCAAGGGCGGTGCCATAAGACCCCGCCCCTAATACCGTAATTTCGGCAGTGTTACTCATAAATTATGCTGTTGCTTCTTCAGTTGCAGCAGCCTGACGCTGTTGAACATACTGAGCAAATAGTGCGTCAAAGTTAACTGGCGCTAGGTTTAGTTGTGGGAATGTACCACGGCCAACTAAGTTACCGACTAATTCACGTGCGTATGGGAACAACACGTTAGGGCAGTATGCACCTAAAGAATGAGCAAGTTGCGGCTCTGTTAAACCAGAGATAGAGAAGATACCCGCTTGCTGTACTTCACATAGGAATGCTGTTTCGTCGCCATTTTTTGCGGTAACAGTAAGCGATAAAATCACTTCGAATGTGTCATCAGACAATTTGTTGCTGCGAGTGTCTAAGTCTAATTTTACTTCTGGGTTCCATTCTTTCTGGAATACAGCTGGGCTGTTTGGCGTTTCAAAAGACAAATCCTTTGTATAAATACGCTGAATGTTAAATTGTGGTGCTTGTGCTTCGTTGTTTGCGACTTCAGCCATAATGTCCTACCTATATATGTGTTATTTAGCTTTTCTGTGAAGCTAATTGTGTTGGGCTTTCGCAACTAATAATCAATCGATTGACTTATCGTTAGTGCTGTCCCGTAAAGTTGATTTTGCTGAAAAGCTTTCAACAAAACCTTGTTTATAAGCAGTGCTAGCGCATTCCCAATTTGTTAACACTGCATATATTAAGCGGCGTATTAACGCTTGCTTTTAACTACGGGTAAATTTGCACCCTGCCATTCGCCCATGCCACCTTTAAGGTTGAACACGTTTTCAAAACCTTGTTTAATAAGGAGTTGAGCTGCTTGTGACGATGTCATACCTGAGTTACATACTATTATAATGGGGCTAGTTTTGTACTTTTCAAGGTTTGATACTTGATTATTTTTAATTTCAGACAAGGTCACGTTTAGTGCATCAACAATGTGGCCTTTCTTAAATTCTTCTTTACCGCGTACATCAACAACTTTGGCATCTTGCTTGTTAACCATGATGGTTAGCTCTTGATGACTGACGTTTTTCACTTTTGATGTACCAGATTTAATGACACTCACTACTAGCGCCACAAACAAACCGACCCACGCTAAACTTAACATTGGATTAGCTTTAAAAAATTCCATGTACTCTTGCATAATTACTGATTTCTCTGACGATGACTAAGATGAGATGCCACCGAGTATATCGTTTTGCTTGTTAGTTTTCATTAGTGAAACGCCTAAATAACGTGTTTATTCGTGACCGGCGCCACTTTAATGAATGCTTTAGTTATATCTTCAAACCTATATGGCTTTTGCACGCTATCGATAAGTAGTAATATTCATACAATTGAAATTTTATAACACTTCCATTTTTAACTTAAAAGGTACTTGCAAATGACTAAGAAACGTCCTTTAGCACTACTTATCCTTGATGGCTGGGGCTACAGTGAAGATACGCAAGATAATGCGGTTTTTCATGCCAATACTCCTGTCTTAGATAAGCTCAATGCCCAATACCCTCACAGTCTTATTTCAGGTTCTGGAATTGATGTTGGATTACCCGATGGCCAGATGGGCAACTCTGAAGTGGGTCATATTAATATTGGCTCTGGTCGAATTGTGTATCAAGAACTCACTCGTATCAGTAAAGCCATTGCCGATCATGAGTTTGAAAAAAATGCTGCTCTTTGCGACGCTGTAGACAAAGCTATTGCTGCAAATGGTGCGGTGCACCTCATGGGACTGTTGTCTGCCGGTGGTGTACACAGCCATGAAGAGCACATTGAAGCGATGTGTCGTATGGCTGTTGAGCGCGGTGCAACAAAAGTCTACTTACATGCCTTTTTAGATGGCCGTGATACGCCACCCCGTAGCGCTAAAAATAGTTTAGTTCATTTTGATGAGCTATTTGCTTCATTAGGTCATGGCCGTACTGCATCGATTATTGGTCGTTATTTTGCAATGGACCGTGATAATCGTTGGGATCGTGTCTCGCAAGCCTACGAATTAATTACTGAAGGCAAAGGTAAGTTTAGCTACACAAGCGCACCAGAAGCACTTGAAGCGGCTTATGCGCGTGATGAAAATGATGAGTTTGTTGCTGCATCTGCCATTGTTGATGCTCGAGGCCAAGCGGCAGAGTTAAACGACAACGATGCATTGATATTTATGAATTTCCGCGCCGATCGTGCTCGCCAAATCACTCGCACTTTCGTGAACCCTGATTTTGATGGTTTTAAACGTAATAAAACACCAAAAATCAACTTTGTGATGTTAACAGACTACGCGGCAGACATTAATGCTCCGGTAGCCTATCCATCAAGTGATTTAGTGAATACCTTGGGTGAAACCCTACAAAACTTGGGTAAAACCCAGCTGCGTATTTCGGAAACTGAAAAATATGCTCATGTGACTTTCTTTTTCAATGGCGGCAAAGAAGAGCCATTCAAAGGAGAAGATCGTATTTTGATTCAGTCGCCTAAGGTTGCTACGTATGATCTGCAGCCTGAAATGAGCTCGACTGAATTAACCGATAAATTGGTCGCGGCGATAGAATCGACAAAATATGATGTGATCATTTGTAACTATCCCAATGGTGATATGGTCGGCCATAGCGGTAACTTTGATGCCGCAGTTAAAGCTTGTGAGGCGGTTGATGCCTGCATTGGTCGTGTTGTTGAAGCATTAGCTAAAGTTGATGGCGAATGCTTGATTACTGCCGATCATGGTAATGCCGAAAAAATGAAAGATCCTTCTAACGGACAAGCATTTACAGCTCACACAAGTAACTTGGTGCCGTTCGTTTATGTCGGTCGTGATGCCGTAATAAAAGATGGTGGACGTTTGAGCGATATTGCGCCAACTATGTTAACCTTGATGGGCCAAAGCATCCCGAAAGAAATGAGTGGACGCTGTATCATTGACCTTAAAGAGTAAACATTAACTCGTGATAACTCGTTTATTTATTAAAGCCAGCATTGTTGCTGGCTTTCTAATCCTTTCATGTACGGCAAATAGTGCTGACCTGACCTCTCGTCAATCGGCGTTAAAGTCTATTCAAGCACAAATAAACCAACAGCAAAACTCGCTAAAAGATACCAGTAAACAACGCGAAAAGCTGATCGCTTTATTAAAAAGCGATGAACAAGCCATTGCTAAAGCGGCGCAAAAAGTTAATCAATCACAAACCTCATTGGCCGCCGTTAATACCAAATTACGCGAATTAGACAAACAACAAGTCGAGCTCGCCACCGTAAAAAGTAGTCAACAAGAAACCTTATCAAAACAATTATCTAGCGCATATCTTGCGGGTAATCATGATTACACAAAAATGATGTTGAATCAGCAGAACCCGGCAACCGTTGAGCGCATGCTCGCTTATTACCAATTTTTAAATAATGCCCGAATTAAAGCGATTAAACAGCTAAAACAAACCAGCATTGATTTAGATAAAGTGAAGCAACAGCAAGTCACTTCACAACAAAAACTCAATGCATTGGTGATTGAGCAAAAAAAGCAGGCCCAGCAATTATCGAAAGAACAAGGGCAGCGTAAACAAACGCTAACCCAGCTTCAGCGAACCTTGTCGAGCAAAGGTGCTGAACTGGAACAATTGCAAATAGAAGAAGCCAGTTTAAAACGAATAGTTCAGCAAGCCATGGTTACCGCTAAGGCTAACCCCACTATGGACGGTTTAGCCAATCAACGTGGCAAGTTAAAATGGCCGACTAAAGGCCGAATGAGCAAACGCTTTGGCAGCAGTCGTTCAGGGCAAATTGTTTGGAAAGGTAGTGTATTGGCCGCACCTGAAGGGCAAAATATTTATGCTGTCGCATCAGGTAAAGTCATTTACGCCGATTGGTTACGCGGATTTGGTATGGTGTTAGTTATTGACCACGGCAAAGGCTACATGAGCTTATATGGCCATGCACAAACACTGTTAAGACAACCTGGTGACATGGTTAAAAGCGGGGACTCTATTGCCCTTGTTGGTAGCTCGGGCGGACAAAGCGAACCAGGGTTATACTTTGAAATACGTAATAAGGGTAAGGCGGTCGACCCGGCTTATTACTGCCGCTAAGGTTTTCGTGATGCCTTATGTTAATAAACAATTACACTGCTAACTAACAGGCCGTTTTAGGCTGTGAATTGTAACTATAAATCGACCGAATGAATAATCAGATAACCATAACCCATAAAAAGATAAGTTAACGTGCGAATTCAATTCATTATTTTACTTTGCTTGTGCAGTATATTCCCTGCAAGCGCTGCTAAGTTAGCCATTATCATTGATGATATTGGTTATCGGCTAACTGACGAAGCCGCATTAACGCTACCGCAAAACATTACCTTATCAGTATTACCTCATACACCTTTGGGCCAAAAACTGGCTAACGATGGTCACAAAAAGGGCCACGAGATCATGTTGCATCTGCCTATGCAGGCCTTAAACGGTAAAGCATTAGGTCCAGGTGGGTTAACTAACGACATGAGTGAAGCACAAATAAAACAGCAGCTACAATCCGCATTTAATAGCATTCCTTTTGCCAAAGGGGCTAATAATCATATGGGTAGCTTATTAACCCAAATGGACGATCCTATGTTATGGGTGATGCAAAGCCTCAAGCAACAGCAACTGTTTTTTGTCGACAGCGTGACGACTAAATACACTAAGGCGAGTGATACGGCGAATCAACTTGGAGTGCCATTACTAAGAAGGCATGTATTTTTAGATAATGATGTCAGTCCACGCGGACTTGAAAAGCAGTTTAAGATAATGATCCAAAGAACAAAGCAGCAAGGTAAGCTCGTTGCCATTGCACATCCTTATCCTGAAACCATTTGCTTTTTACGTGCTAATCTCGCCCGTTTAGAAGCCAATGGTATTGTGTTGGTGAAAACCTCGCAGTTATTTGATGACATTGACCTTGCCACCTCAAATCAAGCTAATCCAACTGCAACACTGAAATAGACAAGTCAGGTAACGTTGCCAAAATATCAGACCGATTATCAACAATATCAGCCAAAGTATATTGGTCGAGCACAGCCAGATATGCGGCTACAGCTTTACCTAACACGCCTTTGAGCTTACAAATAGGCGTAAAACGGCAATAAGGCGATTCACAATCAATTGGTGCGAGCGAATGCTCTAAATCACGGACCAATTGGCCTAGATGGAGCTGATCAGCAGTTTTAGCAAGCTTAAACCCACCACTTTTACCGCGAATAGTCTGCAAATAGCCCAACTTTCCTAACTGATGAATAATTTTAGCCACGTGGTTCGACGATAAATCAAATACGCTGGTGACTTCTGCAATTCGAAACAAAGTTTCTCGCTCTGGTTGCACCGCGAGATACATTAAAATCCGAATACCAAAGTCCGTATATCGAGTCAATTGCATGATTTAAATTATCCAAAGTAAATAATAATCGAAGGTTAGCATGTCGAAGATTCTAAATCAGTGATCAACCATAAAGCTTGCTCATTTGTCGTACCACAAACGTCAATACTTGCAGAAAACGCTCCGCAGACATCGGGGCGCTCTGGTTGACCGAAAATCATACACAGATTGTCGTCATTCAATTGAATACAACGCACACCAGCTGGTTTACCATTTGGCATCCCCGGAATGGGGCTGGTAATTGAAGGTGCAATGCAGCAAGCACCACAACCCAAACGGCAATTCATAAGTATTCCTACTGATTATAACGACAGATTTTATTTAAAAACAATGCCATATAGACATGTTTAATTACATTATTCGGACACACAATAATTGAAACAACAGGTAAGCTGAGGCAAGTTATCTGTGATACTTTTTCATGACCACTATATCGGCGTATATTAGATCACATTTTAGTTTTTAAGCATTAAACCGACAACAATCATAGTGGTACAGTAGACTCTCTTCAGAAATAAGGAAATTACCAATGAAACGTCCAGTTATTCTCGATTGCGACCCAGGCCATGACGATGCCATCTCATTAATTCTAGCACTAAGCTCAGACAAATTAGACGTCCTTGCAGTGACGACCAGCGCCGGTAATCAAACGCCAGATAAAACCCTCAATAATGCTTTACGTGTGCTCACCTTACTTGGCAGACATGATATACCTGTGGCAGCAGGAGCACCTAAACCTTTAGCGCGAGAATTGATTATTGCAGACAATGTGCATGGCGAAAGTGGTCTTGATGGCCCTAAGTTACCCGATCCCGCATTTGCACCTGTCAACCAAACAGCAATTGAGCTGATTGCAGAAAAAGTCAAAAACAGCAAACAACCGGTGACGCTCGTTCCTACCGGTCCGCTGACTAATATTGCGCTATTTTTATCCGCTCACCCAGAACTACATCATAATGTCGACAGTATTGTACTTATGGGTGGCGCAGCAGGAGTAGGCAATTGGACACCCGCTGCTGAATTTAATATTTTTGTCGACCCTGAAGCAGCTGATATGGTGTTTAAATCGGGTATTCCAATCGTTATGTGTGGCTTAGATGTTACTCATGAAGCGCAAATTATGGATGAAGATATCGAGCGTATAAGAGTCATTAACAACCCAATTGCACAATGCGTTGCAGAGTTACTCGACTTCTTTATGATTTATCATCGAGATCCTAAATGGGGCTTTACCGGTGCGCCGCTTCATGATCCATGCACCATAGCCTGGCTTTTAAATCCGTCATTATTTACAGCTGTAGATTGTTGGGTTGGCGTTGAAACCAAAGGCGAACACACTCAAGGTATGACTGTGGTCGATCGTTATCAATTAACAGGCAAGCCACACAATACAAAAGTATTGTTTAATATCGACCGTAAAGGATTTGTCGACTTTATTGTTGAGCGTCTAAACGATTACTAAACCATCAATGTCATGCAGATGTTGTCTGCATGACAATAAAGGATATTCATGAGCACTTTATTAGTCGTCGGCAGTGCTAATGCCGATCACGTTCTGACATTTGATAAGCTTCCTCACGCTGGTGAAACCTTAATATGTCAACAATACCGCTTAGAATTAGGTGGTAAGGGAGCAAATCAAGCTGTCGCAGCTGCACGCTTATGTAGTTCACAACAAACGGTGAGCTTTATCTCTGCTCTAGGTGACGACGCTAATGCCAAAGCCATGCGCGATGCATGGGCCTCTGATGGAATCGATCTAACGGGGTGCTATCAAATACCAGGTCAAAGTACAGGAACAGCGATGATTTTTGTTAATCAGCTGGGTGAAAATAGTATCGGGGTAGTCCCAGGAGCAAATGCATACTTATCAACTCAGCACATACAACAACAGCAAGCATCATTTATCCAGGCAAAATATATGCTTATCCAACTAGAAACCTCTATCGAGAGTGTTCATGAGGCTTTATTGTTGGCGAGAAGGCATCAATGCACAACAATACTCAATCCAGCACCTGCTACAAAATTACCTGATGACATACTGAGCTTGGTAGATATCATTACACCCAATGAAACCGAAGCGTTCACACTGACTGGGATAAAAGTTGTTGATCAAAGCAGCGCAGCTAAAGCAGCTAATTATCTTCATAAACAGGGTGTTAACAAGGTCATTATTACCCTTGGCAGTAAAGGCGCATATATTAGCGAGCAAGGTTCTGGACAAATCATACCAGCACCCATAGTCAATGCGGTTGATACGGTAGCAGCTGGGGATACATTTAATGGAGCATTGATGGTGGCATTAGATGAGGGACATAAGCTTATAGATGCGGTTATCTTCGCCAATAAAGCATCGTCAATTGCAGTGACTCATCATGGCGCCCAAAGCAGTATTCCTTACCGAGATCAATTAAATTAATCATCACAGCCATTTTGCTTGACCATGACAGAGAATCTACAAACAATGCCGATGGAATGACTAAGAGATCACGATAACATTCTTATCTAACAGAGCTACCTCCCAACTTCAGTATTAGTTTTAAATTTCAAATACAAAAAAGCCTCGTCATTAGATGAGGCTTCGATGTCATTAGCGGAGACTGATTTGTGATAAAAATGAACCCGCGACATCAGTTTAACAAGCGCCTATAACTTATAGAACTCTACCACCCGAATAAATAGGGTGAATACCAAACAATCTCGGGAATTTCAGCCTCGTGAACATTGCGTCCTAGCTGAGCTACCGCTCCAACTTCAGTAATCGCTTTAAATTACAGATACAAAAAAGCCTCGTCGTTAGACGAGGCTTCGATGTAATTGGCGGAGCGGACGGGACTCGAACCCGCGACCCCCGGCGTGACAGGCCGGTATTCTAACCAACTGAACTACCGCTCCTTTAGCAAGTTGCTTACGCAGGATGCTAAATGCTTTTTAAGTCGCTAGTGTGTCATTACTAGGAGACTTGCTCTTACGAGCCTCTCTTTTCAGAGAAATTAGGCGCCTGGAAATGACCTACTCTCGCATGGGGAGACCCCACACTACCATCGGCGATACTGTGTTTCACTTCTGAGTTCGGAATGGGATCAGGTGGTGCCACAGCTCTATGGTTTCCAGACAAATTTTGTTTATCTAATGCATTAATCTTGATGCATTAAATAATAATTCGGAAAGCTGATTGTTTCTATCTGAGTTTGAGTTCTCACACCGCTTAAGTGCCCCATTCTAATACTAAGTCGTATCAGTAAAACCCATCTGGGTTGTATGGTTAAGCCTCACGGGTCATTAGTACAAGTTAGCTCAACGCCTCACAACGCTTACACACCTTGCCTATCAACGTAGTAGTCTC
>NZ_JCAYNT010000008.1:0-180267 GCF_059758095.1 Shewanella sp. MF05913 | reverse complement strand
CTCCTTTCCCCCGTAGGGCGTATGCGGTATTAGCAGTCGTTTCCAACTGTTATCCCCCTCGACTGGGCAGATCCCTAGGCATTACTCACCCGTCCGCCGCTCGTCAGCAAAGTAAGCAAGCTTACTTCCTGTTACCGCTCGACTTGCATGTGTTAGGCCTGCCGCCAGCGTTCAATCTGAGCCATGATCAAACTCTTCAATTAAAGTTTTTTTGTTCGACTACGTCGAACGGCTCAATGAATTCTACTGTCATAATTCGCTTTGCTCAAAGAGCTCACAAATTACTCACTACATTGCTGTAGTTTCATATTACTATGAACATTCTCATCATTGAGTTTAAATTTTTTGATTGCCTACATTCCGAAGAACAAGAAGACAATTTCGAATAACTCAATACCTGTGAATGTCCACACAGATTACTTGATAAATTGTTAAAGAGCGAACTTGGTAACTCGCGTTAGACGCTGCGTTCCGTGTCAGTGGTGCGCATTATAGGGAACTCAATTTATTGCGCAAGGGCTTTTATCAAATTTTATTGATATTAACGCCTAACTGCGCAGTTTTTAAACTCAAACCAATATTTTCAACTGTTTTAGCTGATTTTATATACAAATAAGGCCCACTGCTACTTTACATAATTATTATTTCCTCGGTCGATTAGGGCGGAAAATGGCACTCTACAGAGAATAAGTGCTTAAATTAGCTTATAGAGACTTAAATATGGCTGAAATGAAGTTAATGTGATGTTAATTGGAAGCGAAGGACCAAATGTATTACTTTATCGATATGGTGCGGGTTAACAGAACTTAAGATGATAATGCTGCTATCGTTATCTCGGTTACCACTTATGGTTTCCCCCCACTGCGGGTTATTGCGAGTTAATGACGATATAAAAGATAAAGGCTCAGTGAGACGTGAGTGAGAAGTGAGTGATTAAAGAAACAACGATGAGATAAACAAGCTAAGCCTACTTCTATTACTGCTACTACTGTTACTACTACTATTACTACTGTTACTAAATTGAACTGCATTACATGTATCTCTATATAAAGGTAGCGAGACTCTTAACACTAACGCTACCTCTATAAGAAACCGTATCTATTTTATAAAGACTGGCGAAGTAAGTTCGGCACGTCAGCAATACTGTCGACTACTGCTGTAGCAAGCTCAATACCCTCTTTATCGACGACTTTACCTGAACGCACTAATATCGCGCTATTAATACCAGCCGCTTTTGCCGCTCTCATGTCATCGGCTTTATCGCCGACCATAACTGATTGGCTTAAATCAATTTTGAGAAATTGGGCCGCAGAATTGAGCATACCCGGTTTAGGTTTTCTACAATCGCAATCTTGCTTATATTCACCTAAGCCTTTTTCAGGATGATGTGGACAATAATAAATACCGTCAAGGTCGACACCTTTATCAGTAAAGTTCCAATCCATCCACTCGGTTAAATGATGAAAGTCATCTTCGCTGTACAGGCCACGGGCAATACCTGATTGGTTAGTGACAACAACAAGTAGATAGCCCATCTCTTTTAATGCTAAACATGCTTCAAACACGCCATCGATATATTCGAAGTCATCAACATTATGCACATAACCAGTGTCTTTATTAATAACGCCATCGCGATCTAAAAATACAGCCTTCTTCAACCTAGTCACTCCTCAAACTCAATACTAAATGGATTATCCCACTGACATCAATTTGGTGCCAGACAAACTGTTTAATTTTGCGTATTTAATCATTTAGTCCATTTTTATGATGTTTATCTGCATTTATGCATATGTTTCACTTTATAATGCAGCTGCTAAGCGTTACCCTTGCTCGAAGAAATTAGTGATGAACACAAAAATACATGAGCAATATACCTCCTATTATTCACAAAACACGAACACAACTTGTTGTGGAAGCGCTCAGAGAACAGATCCTTTCTGGTGATATAGCAGGTGGCGAACCGCTAAGACAGTCCGCAATTGCGGCACAGTTAAATGTTAGCCGAATTCCGGTTCGTGAAGCCTTAGTGCAATTAGAGGCAGAAGGTCTAGTCAATTTTGAACCGCATAAAGGGGCTACGGCCACTAAACTGTCAGTTGAACAAGTGACTGAGTTATTTGAACTTCGCGCCATGATTGAGTCAGATTTATTGGCAAAAGCCATTCCCAATTTGACCGAGCAAGACATCGAAGCAGCAGAAGCCGTGCTTATCCAACTGGAATTGGCATTTAAGCTCAAAGAGTCTGTGGCCAGTTGGAGTGAACTTAACACCCGTTTTCATACTCGTTTGTACGAGGCGGCAAACCGTCCCCATACTCTCGATGTGGTTCACGGCTTAAATACCAATTGCGATCGTTATATTCGTTTGCAGCTGTTATTTACGGGTGGCATTCCAACGGCTGAGCGTGAACACCGAATTTTACTTGAACTGTGTAAAGATCGTGATGTCCAAAAAGCAACCGATTTACTGCGCCTACATATTTTGCATGCAGCAGATTCGATTACCAAATTAGTAGAACAAAAAATTAAGTCATAACAACAGTCATGACATCAAGATAGTCTTAGTAACACATACACATCTGTGTCAGCTTATTGATGTTAAACAGATGACTGTTAACCTATATTGAGAGAATTGCTATGCAGTATGCACACATTACCGGTTGGGGAAAATCAGTACCGACCGCAACACTGACTAATGACGACTTAGCCACATTCATGGAAACTACCGATGAGTGGATTAAAACGCGTACAGGGATCAGTAAACGTAATATAAGCCATGTTAATACCTCTGAAATGGCATCGGTTGCGGCAAAGCACGCACTTGCAGCAGCAGGTATAGATGGCAGTGAGTTAGATTTAATCATTTTAGCCACCGCCAGCCCGGATACGTTAATTCCTAATATTGCCTCTACTGTTCAGGCCAATATTGGCGCTACATGTGGTGCTTTTGATATAAACGCGGCATGCAGCGGCTTTTTGTATGGCGTAGGCTTAGCAAGCTCAATGATTAAAAGCGGCCAAAATAAGAAAATTCTTATCATTGGTGCTGAGCGGTTATCTTTTTACTTAGATTGGTCTCGCCGTGAAACTGCAGTATTGTTTGGCGATGGCGCTGGTGCAATTGTACTAGAAGCCAGTGACAGTCCAGGCGGCATATTAGGTTATGAGTTAAATAACGATCCTGAAGGGCGCGATATTTTACAATCTAACTTTGGCACCCAAATGGACCGATTTGATACTGAGTCTCTGGATTTTTATATCCACATCAACGGTCAAGATGTATTTAAGCGTGCAATCCATGGCATGGGTAATTTAAGCGCTAAAGTGCTTGAGAAATGCAATACCGACATTAACGATGTTGATTTTGTCATTCCCCATCAAGCAAACGAGCGTATTATCGACACCCTCGTTAGCCGGATGAAAATTCCTAAAGAAAAAGCTTTTGTGAATATTGCCGACTATGGCAACACATCTGCAGCAACTATTCCTATCGCGATTTGCGATGCGTTATCACAAGGTAAAATCGTGCCTGGCCAAACCATTTTATCATGTGCTTTTGGTGCAGGATTAACATCAGCAGCAATGCTATTCAAGTGGGGCGAGCGCACTACGCCAATTAATGTTAGTGACGCCGCATTACCACCGTGTGATAAAACTGCATTGGAATTAATCAAACCGGCTGTTGATTATTTTTTCAGTAAAGCTAAAGCTGCAGAATAACGCCTTTATTGATACAAGAAAGTCAGTCTTAATCTGGCTTTCTTGTCTTTAATTACAAACCGCGATTTAACAACTTACCCAATAACATCAATCAATTTCTTTACTGTTAACTTTTTAACATCCCCCATCGCCGCCACTTGCGCGAGCAAGAGTTCTGCACACGATAACGCATCAACCAGAGCATTATGAGCCGAATATACAGGTAAATGATAACGCGCTCGGCTTGCACCTAACCTTAACGATCCTTGCTGTAAAATATCTTGTTGTTGCAACCTGCGTTTTTTTTCAATCGCTAAAGTATCAATAAACACCAACGGGATTGAGTGACCAAAACAGCGTACCAGTTGCTGTTGAATAAACTGGATGTCTAGTGGTGCATGATGTGCAATTAGAATATGACCTTCGGTTTGCGATAAAAACCATGCCATCGCTTCTGGCAAAGTTAATGCGGTGTGCAGTTGATGATCAACAATGCCATGAACAGTGGCGCTGTGTCCGACACTGCCGCTAATGGCAATCATGAGATGTTGCGCTTTTGCTAATGGGATCTCGCCTTTCACTATCGGCACTAAGCCGATACTAATCACTTGGTCATTCTTAGGGTCTAACCCTGTCATTTCAAGATCAATTGCCATTAACGGCGCATCAAGAAAAGAGCAATCAAGTGCTGGCGTTATCGCCTGCAAATACTGGTTTAATGGCTCTGGTAAACCGGTCATTTTTTTGCGCCAAAATAACAGTTTGAACCACCAAAGCGTCGCCACTAAAAACTCCTCAAAAACTTCAATTTAATTCCAGCCTGAGCATCGTGCACCACTTTAAATGCGTCACGCAGTTGATGGCGTAATAAAGATGATAAATGCTGCGGTTTTAAAAAGTTATTGATTGGCAAATTATTAGTCGCTTGATAGCCCTGGTTAGCAAGGCGCATATGGGCAATAAATTCATGTGCATCAGCAAGATTAAGCGCATCTTTACGATTAATAATATTGGCATCCATCAAGGCCCTGATCCTTTTGGCGGTGTTTACTTCCTTTATGCCTGCACTTAACGCATACACTCTGGCGATATCATTAATCAATGCACTGCCCTTATGCTTTAAGTCCATGCCTTTGACTTCACTGCCATCACGTTCAAGCACAAATTTTCTAAAAAACCCCAACGGCGGTGATTCGGTTAACGAGTTTCCAGCCATACCCGCTAGAAATATATCGTTATCTTTAGTCGACGCTAACACGTCATCTTGTAATTCACTGAATAAGCTTATTGGCCCAAATACCGCACGCATATCAAAAAAGATGCTGGCATGCATTAATGCTTTAGGATCAGGCGTTAACACCCAATGCTTAAATAACGATTTCCATTGGTTTAACGGTAAACGCCACTTAGGGTTTTGCGCCATAATATCGCCAGGGCAATAAACATAACCACACTGATCAAGCCCTTTGCACACCGCTTGAGTTAATGTTTCAAAATAAGCAGCTGCAAATTCATCAGGTTCGTGCGCCAGCAATAAACCATTGTCTTGATCAGAACACGCCACTTGGTCTTGGCGGCCTTGCGAGCCAAAGGCTAACCAACAAAAAGCCATTGGTGCCTTACCTAAAATTTGCTGGTTTAACTCAATTAAGCGGCGCGTTAACGCGTCAGTCACCGACGTTAATACTCGGCCAATTTCTTCAGCCCTGGCGTCGGCACTGATGAGGTTTTGCAGTAACAACGGAATTTGTTTACTGACTTGGATTAAGCTGTCGATATTGGCCTGGCGGCCAATTTCACCTATGAGCAATAATGGTTGCGAACGCTGCGCACGTAAAATATCGGTGCTGGTGATCATACCAATGGCTTTGCTGCCATCAACAACCGGCAAGTGGTGAATATTATGCTCGCTCATGGTGAGCATGGTTTCAAAAACTAGTGCATTGGCATGAGTAGTGATAGGGCTAACCGTCATGGCTTGACTCACCAGGGTATTAACATCTAACCCTTCCGCAATAACACGGTTTCGTAAATCACGGTCAGTTAAAATACCCACAAGCTTGTCATTATCAATCACCAGGACTGACGACACTCGGTGATCACGCATGATTTTAGCCGCATCGATGACACTGGCATGAGCCTGAACAATAATGGGTTTTGCACACATAATTGAGGTAATACGACTGGTAGTGGTCAGATCTTTAGCTTTAAAACGTCCTTCATTACGCAAACGCTTGGCAAACGCTCGAGCAAAGAACTGATCGAAACTGCGCTGTTCTGCACGTAATTGCGCAAAAATGGCTTGAGGCAAATGGTACACCAAACCATCTTCTAAAATGGCTACTTTATTAACGACTTTCTCACCCGATAATAATGTCGAAAAACCGAAGCACTCGCCTTCTGCAACCCGGTCTACCAGTATGCCTTCAGGATCGCGCACTTCAAATGCGCCACTGCGGACGATATACAATTTAGGGTTTTGCGTATCAAACTCGACAAAGGCAGAGACTTTACTGTAATACCCAACCGTGATGTTTTTTGCGCAACGGCTAATCACCTCTGCGGGTAATGAATCAAATGGAGAGTGTGCAGCTAAAAACTGCTCGACGGGTTGTAACTCGCTTGCATCCATATTTTTTCCATATTGAACACACCATACAAACACTATAGCAAAGGCAGTGGAATTGCTGCTATAGGACTTAAGCCCAACAAAAAGAGCGCCGAAGCGCCCTTTAAATTAACTTAATTATCAGGATTGATGATTAGTGATCGTGTGCTTCACCCGATCCTTTAGGGAAACGGATAGACTCAACCATTTCTACAATCTCATCAGGTATCTTAGCTGTCACTTTACTGACCGCAAATGCCACACCAAAGTTAATAATCATACCCACCATACCAAAACCTTCAGGTGAAATACCGAAGAACCAATTTTCAGATGTATTGGCAGCAGGATTAATAAACTTAAAGTAAGCAATGTAAGCCGCAGTAGACAGTAAGCCAATGACCATACCGGCAATCGCGCCTTCTCTATTCATAGTCTTAGAGAAGATCCCCATGATAATAGCTGGGAATAACGATGCTGCAGCAAGACCAAATGCAATCGCCACCACCGCAGCCACAAAGCCTGGGGGATTAATACCAAAGTATCCGGCCATTACCACACCTAATGCCGCGGCAATACGAGCGTACATCAATTCTTTTTGGTCAGAAATATCTGGCATCAAATTTTTCTTAAGTAAATCATGCGATACCGAAGTAGAGATTACAAGCAACAGACCCGCTGAAGTCGATAATGCCGCCGCTAAACCACCCGCTGCAACAAGGGCAATAACCCATGCTGGAAGCGATGCAATTTCAGGCGTGGCAAGTACGATAATATCACGGTCGATGTTCATTTCATTTTTATCACCATTGGTGTAAAAAATCTTGCCATCGTTGTTTTTATCTTCCCAGGTAATAAGACCGGTTTTTTCCCAGTTTTTAATCCAAGAAGGTGCTGTCTCATAAGGTACACCTGTTGAATCTGGACCATTAATGGTCTCAATCATATTCACTCGTGAGAATGCAGATAAAGCAGGCACAGTCGTATACATAATTGCGATAAACACTAATGCCCAACCCGCAGAGATTCGTGCATCCTTTACTCGAGGTACAGTAAAGAAGCGCACGATAACGTGTGGTAAACCAGCAGTACCAAACATTAATGCACCTGTAATAAAGAACACATCGATCATGTCTTTAGAACCTTCGGTGTATTGGGAGAAACCAAGTTCTGCTGATAAGCCGTCAAGTTTATCGAGTAAGTACACCCCAGTGCCATTACCCGCTGCGTCGACTAACTCAGCGCCAAAGCCTATTTGCGGTAAAATATGACCTGTCATCATCACCGAAATAAAGATTGCTGGCACCATGAAGGCAAAAATTAACACACAATACTGCGCAACCTGAGTGTAAGTAATCCCTTTCATGCCGCCTAATACAGCATAAAAGAACACCACTGCCATACCTATATATACGCCGGTTTCCACCTCAACTTCTAAGAAGCGGGAGAACACCACACCTACGCCTCGCATTTGACCTGCGATATAAGTAAAACAGATAAAGATGGCACATATTACTGCAACCGTACGCGCGGTTTGCGAGTAATAACGGTCACCAATAAAGTCTGGAACCGTAAACTTACCAAATTTACGTAAATAAGGTGCCATACATAATGCTAATAGTACGTAACCGCCTGTCCAGCCCATTAAATATACTGAACCGTCATAACCAACAAACGACACAATACCTGCCAGTGAAATAAATGATGCCGCAGACATCCAGTCTGCCGCCGTTGCCATGCCGTTCATCACAGGGTGAACACCGCCACCAGCAACATAAAACTCTTTAGTAGAACCTGCACGAGACCAAATGGCGATCCCGATGTACAACGCGAAAGTTGCGCCGACAATTAAATATGTGAGTGTTTGAACATCCATCGTAGTGCCCCTTAGTCTTCCTGAACATTGTATTTTTTGTCTAATGCATTAGCTTTCGCTACATAAACAAAAATCAGCGCCACGAATACATACATTGCACCCTGCTGCGCAAACCAGAACCCCAGTTTGAATCCCATGAAGGTGAATTCGTTTAATATATCAACTAATAAAATACCGCAGCCAAATGACACTGCAGCCCAAATTGCAAGCAAGCTAAGTACTAAGCGTAAATTTTCGCGCCAGTATCCCGCTGCCTTTTCGTTATTTTCAAAACTCATTGCGACTCCCCTGTGTTAGTTTTTGTAAAGTCATTGTTAATTTAGCAACTCAGAGCAACACCACAATCAAGACCTTAGTCGTATTCGAATATCCTTAAGGAACGAGTTAGACATAAAAACACTATTTATCAGAAAGTTAATGAAATATTTTTTGTAAAAAAATAACAAACCAATTAAACTGAGTTAGACCAAGGTCGAACAAAATTGGCTTTAAAAAACAACATAAATCAATATTTTAAAAACATTTAAAATACAATTTGATGATAAAAAATCTGGTTTTACATTGAAATCTCAACGGTTTCTTGAGATAAGTGTTGAATAGCAAGACGCTTTTTATAATAAAATCAATAAGGACCTCTTTTTGAAGCTTCCCAAGATTAACCAACAACATCTGCTTTTTTCTATTGCCTTAGGTATCGTAGGTTTGTTAATTAATTGTTATCCAATTCAGTTTTTTGCCAATGTGCAATTTGTATTAGGTAACACTGTCACCGTAATAGCCGCTGTCTTACTAGGGCCTTGGTATGCATTTGTGACAGCGATGCTCGCATCGACAGGGTTAATGATTATCTGGGACAGTCCTCATGTGTATTTATTCTTTGGACTTGAGGCATTATTTTTAGGTTACGCCAGACGACGTGATATTTATGCTTTGTATGCAGACGCAGCTTATTGGTTAATTATCGGTGCACCTTTAGTGTATTTGTATGTCACCTTTATTATGGACATACCGTCATCGCATTTAGGTTTTATTATTGCGAAGCAAGGTGTTAATGGCTTGGTTTATACCAGCATTGCCTCGTTACTTATTTTAGCCATACCTAAACTGTGGTTCTTTAAAGACAAGGTAAAAGATCGTCATCGCCGCTTATTAAGTGCACAGCTCACTTACTTTTTCACCCTCATGGTCACCCTCACCTTACTGTTCTCTGCGCTAATTTTTAATTTTTACTTCTTAGAGCGTCAACAAGCGATGTTAAAAGAAAACATCAATGATGCAGTGTCTCACTTAGCAACATCCGCTCAAAATTACATCAACAACCACAAAACGGTTATTGCCAACGCTGCAAACCAATTAACGATTGCCGCTGACGATCCGTTGCACTGGCAACCGGTTTTATCTAATTTACACAATAGTTATCCGGGTTTTATTAGCATGTTGATTGCCAATCCTCAAGCTGAAATCGTTGCGGCAAGCCCAGTGTCTCGTTTATTAGCTCAAAGTAACACGCAAAAAATTACCATTAAAGACCGCGACTATTTTATCGAATCGTTTTACAACCATCGCTTATTTGTTTCATCGGTATTTCTGGGACGAGGTTTTGGTAATGATTCAATCATTGCTATGAGCGCGCCTTTTTATACCAATGAACAGCACACCACTACTGCTGGAATTGTTGAAGGATCTTTAGATTTAAATCACTTTTCACATGTAGATCAAACGAGTGAGTATGCCGACGATGAATCAGTAGTTATGGTGGATGAACAAAACCAAATTATTTATGCTTCTGAAAAACTCGGGTTAACATCGTTATCGAAATTTAATTTTGTGATAAATGATGGGGTATATCGTACGAGTCTAGAGCTACTCAATATTGAGCGTCCTAAATCGATAGTGCCAGAATATATCTATGCCCACCAAACACTGGATAACGGCTGGACTGTATATATCTTAAAAGAATTCTCTCCTTTGCTAAAACTGGCTGAAGAGCAAATGTTCAGTAGTTTTATCATGCTACTGATATCGTTAATGGGGACTTTTTACATATCAAGAAAACTCAGTGCACTACTCACAGTGCCTTTAGAAGCCGTTGCCAGCCAATTTAGTCCATCGACATTAGGCATCAATAAGGTTCAAAGCATTGATGAGAATTCGCCAAAAGAAGTATTCAGTTTATATCAACGATTAGCCGCCAGTAAGCAGCAATTAATCGACCATCAAGTGGAACTAGAAGAGACCGTGGCAAGGCGTACGGAAGAGCTAGAGACGGCTAACCGTAAGCTCAAAGAGCTCGTTGACCGAGATCCACTAACGGGTTTATACAACCGCCGTTACGCTGAACGTAAATTTACCGAATTATTGGAATTTTGTATACGAAGTGAACAAGCCATTACCGTGGCAGTATTGGATTTGGATCTGTTTAAACAGGTTAATGACAACTACGGCCATTTAGCCGGTGATGAGTGTTTACGTATTTTTGCCCAGTTACTGCAAAAATACTTTAAACGCGACATTGATATTGTTTCTCGATATGGCGGTGAAGAATTTTTACTCATTTTACCACTCACCAACGCCCTGCACATACAACATCATTTAAACAGCTTTAGGGAGGCTTTAGCTGAGTTTGAGATGATATCGCCAGAGGACAAACGATCTTTTCATATCACGGTAAGTATAGGAGCCATTACAGCCAATCCCGACTACGCAGATGAGTTAGACAAGTGGATAAAAATTGCAGACGACAATCTCTATCAAGCAAAACAAGATGGACGCAATAAGACCGTCATCGATATTATCACTGAATAAACTGATATAACGTTATGGACGGGGTTGAATAAACCCGTCCATTCTATTCATCATATACGGGTAAAATGGATTCCATTTTTGACGTAACATATCTGCAGCGGTGACACTAAAAATTCCCCTCTCGCCCTGGTATATTCCCCGACCTATTTGTATTTTATCTGACTCTTCACTGGCTAATGGGCCATACAAAGTGTCTTCTATGGGAAAGGTTAATGCCACATGAGACAATGAATACACTTCTTTAGGCCAGGTTAATGTCAGTGCCTGTACATCCGTTGAATTCGTGTTCTTTGCCAGTTCTCGCACTTGTACATGATTATCGTGTTGCATATCATTTTCAAGCAAACTCAAACGATAAGGTAATGGCGTCGTAAGCCAAAAAGGCGCAAACGGTGCTAAAGGGTCATGCATTAATAATTGATTATGGCTGTGTTTGCGATTGACATCGAATAGCACTAATTCATGCCCTTTAGATGCTGGCAAGTGTTGATAAAGTTTTTCAACCACAGATAAAGACGACACGGTATCATCGACCACTGACTGAAACGTTAATATCGGTGCTATGGCCTTGTATTGCTTATCCGTTAACCCAGCCAGTAACGTTTGATTGCGTAATGTTAATCGGTAGACCACGTCCCCCGCATTGACGGCAAAAGATTGATATCGAAATGGATCGTACTCAGTTTGAATACTATTCCAGTACAGTTTATCTTGGCCTAATACTCGTCCCAATTTAGCTTGCCAATATGCCCCTGCTGCAATAGGCGCCAAACCAATTGCGGGAGAGAGAAATATCATTCCCGCAAAGTCTGTCGGCTTATTAAGGTTAATATTTTCAAGCTCATGGTTTAATGCTAAAGCTGCGCCAGTAGAAAAACCGGCAACATAAATGGGTTTACCGGGTAATTGGGCAGCCAAATGTGTTGCGGCAAGAGATACCGCGCCCGCTAAATCTGGCCAGGTAATGTCTGTGAGTCCTGAAGGTACGGTGCCATGACCAGGCAATCTTAATCCCACAATATGCGCTTGGTGTTGATAATGTTGCGCGATATGCGACATCACATAAGGTGAATCTGACATACCGTGGATCAGCAATAAACCAAATTCAGCTTGGGGGTTTTGCCACTCAAAAGAGCGGTTCCAGTTTTGTTTCCACAAGGCGGGATCAGACAAACTGTGGCGCTCATAACGATTCAGTGGTGAGGCTAACTGTGGTTGGTATTGACGATATATTTTGCGCTCAACCTCAGCAAACAGCTTATCTTCTAATTTAAGATATTGATTAAAATCAGCTAGGCCTGACTGTTGATGATATTCTGATGTGAGATGCGTGGTATGCCATATTGATAAATTGGGCCGATCGTTTAACAGCCATACAGCGGTGAACAGAATGGCAACACTAATCCCGATTGCACCATAAAAAGCAGCAAATAACAGGTGTTTGGTCGAGCCTATTACAATGGCGCGCATTCTCTACCTTAAGTCATAAAATTCGTTAACCTAATGAGATTAACAAGTGAATAAATGAATATCCAATCTGCGATGATGTGCTAGCAAACAATTCATTTGATAAGCCCGCCACACGCGTTAAATACCAAACCATTAATACGATGAGCTCAGTAACATGCTGATGTATCGTCAATCAATATTCTGATACATTGCTGATTAAGCTTATTATAGATTTTATCATTAAACTCAGTACAGCGCGTATGACAAACGCGATAAACGCTAGGCTCGTTTAACTTTCAAGGTTGTTTTTACAGCAAATGGTTGACCATTACGCATTTATATCGCTATAGACTTTTTTAAATAACTACAGACTTTTTTAAATAACGAGAAGCCGGAGGTTGTAGACATTTCATGCAGAGTAACCAAGCAACAATGATGCTAGGCCCGCAAATAGCTGACATCATTTTTTATCTACCGACTCCGCCAATATTGCCAGCCGATTGGCAGGCAACACAACCCGATGCTATTGCACAATTAATTGCCCTAAATGGAAATCATTGGCGAAAAATTGTTACCATTATGGCTAAGATATGCTGCTTACAAGTGGATATCACCGCAAACAAAGGTACGGCATGGAAATGCATCAGAGATAACTTATTTCATGATGACAAATTCATACAGATAACGACACAAACGAGTCCGCAGTCGCTTCCCCGCTTAACTTGCCAATTACGCATTGTGATGCCAAATACCGTTCCAGAGCTCTTATTACTAGCGCAGTCAGTACCAGAGCACTTCACAAAAGACTGCTGGCATATTGTATGTGGCAAAGAGACTCAACAACGGCTAGGGCTAAGCATTACAGATACTGAGTCAAATGCGAATACAGAAGAAACTAACCTTTGGCAAGCCATTGATGAGGATAATAAAATACAGCGTCAGCACACATGTTTACTGACGCCATATTTAGATTACCGACAATATTCTAATGCCTTAATTGAGCACACAAGAATGCAACTTGCGATAAACAGCTGATTAATCGTAAATCGTTGGAATTGGTTGGCGTTTATGCTGCGTGCGTTTGTAAATTCCAACTAATTTATCTTCTACTGACTTAGGCACATCTTTGCCTTCCAAAAAGTCATCAATTTGATCGTAGGTTAATCCCAGTGCCACTTCATCTTCTAACTGTGGTTTATTGTCTTCTAAATCTGCTGTGGGTGCTTTGTTAACTAATAACGCAGGAGCACCTAAAAATGCAGCAAGCTTGCGCACTTGGCGTTTATTTAAGCCAAAAAGTGGCGCTAAATCACATGCACCATCACCAAATTTAGTATAAAAACCGGTAATATTTTCTGCGCTATGATCGGTGCCAACCACCAAACCACTCACTAAACCGGCAATATTATACTGAGCAACCATTCGCATTCTGGCTTTGACATTACCTTTAGCAAAATCGACTTTGTTTTCTTCTGGTAATGTCATACCAGCCTCAACTAACCCCGCGAGTGTGGCATGGTGAACGCCTAATACTCCGTCAGCAATGTTCACAGTGACTTGCTTTGAAGGCTGAATAAACTGACAGGCTAACTGCGCTTCATCTTCATCTTTTTGAATTTGATAAGGCAATCGCACTGCAATAAATTGGTAGACAATATCACTCTGCTCTGTGTTTAAGCTATCAACAGCTAACTGACATAAACGACCCGCTAATGAAGAATCAACCCCACCACTAATGCCTAACACCACATTATGGCTATGCGACTCTTTAAGTTTTGCTTTGATAAATGCAACTCGGCGCTGAACTTCAAACTCAGGCTCAATAGCCTTAAGTACATGCATCTCTCTTAAGATTTGTCCTTTCACGTGACGCTCCTGATTGCTTACTTTACTAGCTGATGCTAATTGCTGTTAATGAACGGGTAAGTTTAGATTGTACCTGAACTGAGGTTATTCTATTAAATTCCAAGCAAAAAAAAACGATAATGATGATGCATTATCGTTTTTTTTAACTAAAGCGAAATTAACGCTCCCAGTATGACTCTTCTAAACTGTCTTCACGCTCAGGCAAACCACGCGATAAACGCGG
This sequence comes from Shewanella sp. MF05913, assembly GCF_059758095.1. Lineage (NCBI taxonomy): Bacteria > Pseudomonadati > Pseudomonadota > Gammaproteobacteria > Alteromonadales > Shewanellaceae > Shewanella > Shewanella sp. MF05913. The sequence continues at coordinate 165,744 of NZ_JCAYNT010000008.1, read as the reverse complement.
GCTATGCTGTGCTAACACCTCATATGCAACACGGTTAGCGTACTTGCACACTTGTGAAAATGACGAATAACATAAGCCATCACGTTTGTGCTTGCTTGACCCTGGTACGTTGGTTTTATGGAAGGTATTGGCAGACAAGTCATGAAGTAAAGCCGACAACGCACCATCACCCGCGCCATTGGTATTACGAATAAGCTCTGGGCCGCCCATGTAAGGAGAAATGTGCGCGTACACCTTAATCGGTGTTTCACAATCTTCTTTCAGCATAGGCCGAGAGAACTCATAGCGGTTAAATTCAGGGATTGCGCCCGGTAACAGTAAATGACTGGTTTCACGTTTAGCACTGTCTTCTGCGTATCCAGCGGTATAAAGACCAATCGGCCCTGCGGTAGTTAATACCAAGTCACACCACTCAAGCGCAGCTTCACTGGCCAATAGCGGGTCTTTAAAGCCGGTTAGCGCCTCACCTTCATCTTCGTTCATGGCCAAAATGGTCACATGATCGTTAATAAAGTCTTGCCACCATTTAGGATCTTCTTGAATTAAGAAGCGTGTGCCTAAGGTTAGCACGACAGGCACTTCCGCTTCTTTTGCATATTCAATGGCTGTCATCGCAGCATCTGTGATGCCATCACCGTCACTGGCACGCATCAAATAAGCGGTTAAAACTAATGCCGAACTGCCTTGGATAACGTCTTTGTTAATAAACTCAGGCGTCAGTTTATCCATTGAGCCTTTGCTGATAGCAAATGTGCGTTCACCACAATCAGAAATCAAGGTAAAACAACGACCAATAGGACCATCAACAGGCTGTAAATAGTTTAAATCGACTTTCGATGACGTGTTACATAAGTAACGATATGCATAACTGCCAACCATGACTTTTTGGCTCATTACGCCAAATAAAACTGAACGGTCGTCGGCTAAAATAGAATAGTTATGTACTGTGTTTCCGATGGTACCACCAGCAAACTCGTCACTGATCATCTCATTTGATTTAAGCTCGTGATACAGATTATGCGCTTGTTCGTCGTTAATGAGGGTAGAGTTACCTTTAGGTAAACCATAGCGCTCAAGTAATTCGTCTTCGACTTTGGCTTCAATATCGACAAGTGTCTGATCAATGCCACAAATGTAAGTCGAAAATGGCTGTGGTTGCTGGGTAAGTTGAGCCAATAAAGGATCACGACTGTTTACGGGAAAATAGTGCTTTGACTTACGTTGACCGGGAAACTTCATATTGGGCTCTCATAGCTTAGCATCCATGCCAGTGTGATGTTAATTGCCTATGACGACGTTCAACGTTGAAAAGTCGCCCTCTGCGAAAATGGCGGCAGATTTTACCATATATCAACGATAACATTATATTAATTTTAACTTAAAGCGCAGTAATTGTTGCGCTTGTTTCTCACAGTTTGACCTTACGCAGAATAGGGAGACATTAGTGGAACAATTTTTAGACATAAAAAAACCTGCATCAGCAGGTTTTTATTACGCATTAACATCGTATTTACTTTAATACGTTGGCTAACTGCTCACTCACTTTAGTCACTGACTGAGTACCGTCAAACTTGTTGTACTGAGTGCGACCTTCTGCAGCCACTTTGCCATAGTAATCTACTAATGGTTTAGTTTGCTCGTGGTAAATGCCTAAACGCTTACGAACTGTGCTTTCTTCGTCGTCTGGACGAATAGCAAGCTCTTCACCCGTTACATCATCTTTGCCTTCCACTTTAGGTGGATTAAACACAACATGATAAACACGGCCAGAACCAGAGTGAACACGACGACCACTCATGCGCTTAACGATTTCTTCGTCAGGCACGTCAATTTCAATCACGTGGTCAATCTCAATGCCATTTTCAGCCATTGCATCTGCTTGAGGAATTGTGCGAGGGAAACCGTCAAGTAGGAAACCTTTTACACAATCATCTTGAGCAATACGCTCTTTCACAAGACCAATAATAAGGTCGTCAGACACTAATTGACCTGAATCCATGACTTTCTTGGCTTCTAAACCTAATGGAGTGCCAGCTTTAACGGCTGCACGCAACATGTCACCGGTTGAGATTTGTGGGATACCATACTGTTCCATAATGAACTGAGCTTGGGTACCTTTACCGGCACCTGGGGCACCCAATAAAATAATGCGCATCTCAAAAGTCCTCTTTTAAGTTTATGTTCTTTTTAGGGCGGCGATTTTCGCACATATACCGCACTTTTAATAGCGCTTTTGTTATGACATTAGACCTAAATCTAATAAGGTTTGTAACAAAAACGCTAAGGCATGTTTAATACAGTAAGGTATACAATTTACGGCGATATTGATTGGCTAACGCATTGCCCTGTCCTATCGCAGTGAGTATATCCATAAAGGCTTGTTTAACTTTACCGTCTAATGCGCCTAAGTCTTTTTGCAAAATAGCAAACAGCAGCTCAAGCGCTTCTTCATTTCGATGCGCTATATTTAATGCTTTTGCCAACGAAACAACCGCGTCTAAATTATCAGGTTGTTCTGTCACACTTTGTTGTAACTGGCGGATCTCGGGAGTATCAGCCGCATCTTCAGCTAAGGCTAATTTGGCCATTAGATTCTGATAATAACTGTCTTGATCCGCTAAACCAATGTGAGCTAATAACGCTTTTGCATCGGCTAACAACCCCTGCTGTAAGGCAACGTCTGCCATTACTAAGCCCACTTCAGCAGCTTGCTGCGCATTGGCATACACGGATTTAAGCTTTATAGCGAGTTGAGTCAACTCTTCTGGCGTCAGTTCTCCCTCTGCTAACAGTTGCTTAATCGCATCAAACTCCTGAACCCATAACGGTGGCAAATGTTTGTCGAGTAAATCATTCACCTGTTGCTCAGTTTGTACGCCGGCAAAACCATCGATTGGGCGACCTTTGTCTAGCACCAATGTGGTCGGTAAGTTTTGAATTTGGAAATAATTCGCAATTTCGATTTCAGCTTCACAATCGACTTTAGCCAAAATAAATCGACCCGCCTGAGCTTGTGCTATCTGCTCTAACGTTTGCAGCATCTGTACACTTTCAGGCTGAGGTTGCGCCCAAAATGCTAATACCACCATTTTTTCCATTGAGGTATCGACAACTTGCTGGATGTTTTCTTTGGTTAAATTAATCAGGTAGTCCATGGAGCCCCCGGTATCATCCAAAAACAAAAGCGGACTACTGTCCGCTTTTACTGCTTTAGGTTTGCTTATTTAAAGCTGGCCATTAACATCTGGTTTGTGAGCTTAATAAACGCAGACGGGTCGGACAAGCTGCCCTTCTCTGACAGTAACGCTTGTTGTAATAACAAGTTAGACCAATCAGCAAATAACTGTTCGTCGGCTTCGTTATTTAAACGCTCAACCAATGGATGGCTTGGGTTAATTTCAAATGTCGGTTTTGACTCTGGTACAGGTTGCCCTGCAGCTTGCATCAATTTAATCATTTGAGTCGACATCTCACCGTCACCAGTCACTACACACGCTGGGGTGTCAGTTAAACGTGAGGTTACTTTCACATCAGACACTTTGTCTGCTAATGCCGCTTTAATACGTTCAACTAACCCTTTAGCTTCTTCTGCCACTTTATCTTGAGCTTCTTTATCAGCTTCATCTTCTAGTGAACCTAATTCAAGATCGCCTTTGGTAACCGAATGAAGTTTTTTACCTTTAAACTCAGTTAAGTGATTAATTAACCACTCGTCAATACGCTCTGACATCAGTAGCACTTCAATGCCTTTTTTGCGTAACAATTCTAAGTGCGGGCTATTTACTGCGGCGTCATGGCTGTCGGCAACGATAAAATAGATTTTATCTTGGCCTTCTTTCATGCGCTCGATGTAGGCGTCTAACGATACGGTAGTCGCTGCTGAATTGTCGTGAGTAGAAGCAAAACGCAGTAAGCCAGCAATACGTTCTTTGTTAGCAAAATCTTCTGCAGGGCCTTCTTTTAATACTTGGCCAAATTCAGCCCAAAATGATTGGTATTTCTCGGCATCATTTTCAGCTAGCTTTTCAAGCATACCAAGTACACGTTTGGTTAACGCTTGACGTAAATTTTTGGTCACTTGGTTGTCTTGCAAGATTTCACGCGATACGTTTAGCGGTAAATCTTTTGAGTCAATTAAGCCTTTTACAAAACGTAAATACGTTGGCATGAACTGCTCAGCATCATCCATCACAAACACTCGTTGCACAAACAGTTTTAAGCCGTGTTTATGGTCACGGTTAAACATGTCCCACGGTGCTTTAGCTGGAATGTAAACTAAGCTGGTGTATTCTTGCTTACCTTCAACACGGTTGTGAGACCATTTAAGGGCATCGGCATAATCGTGTGAAATATGCTTATAAAATTCTTGATATTCTTCATCAGTAATATCAGCTTTATTACGTGTCCAAAGCGCAGTGGCTTTGTTCATTGGCTTCCAAGTGCCTTCAGTGGCAGCAATTTTTTCGCCGTCTTCACCTTCTGACTCTGGTTGGCCCGCTTCAAACATTTCTACCGGAATAGAGATATGGTCTGAGTATTTAGAAATAATTGAGCGTAAACGGAATTCATCTGCAAACTCAGTTTCTTCATCACGAAGATGTAACGTGATTTCGGTGCCTCGAGTGTTTTTAGTGACGGTTTCAACGTTAAATGAACCTTCACCTTCTGATTCCCACAATACGGCTTCGTTTACCGCATGGCCGGCAGCACGAGTGCGCACAACGACTTTTTTCGCCACGATAAATGCAGAGTAGAAACCGACACCAAATTGGCCAATTAACTGTGAGTCTTTTGATGCTTCACCAGACAAGTTGTTAAAAAAGTCTTTTGTGCCTGATTTAGCAATGGTACCTAAATGCTCGATAACGCCGTCGCGGGTCATACCGATACCGTTATCAGAAATAGTAACCGTGCCTTTTTCTTTATCCGTACTCACTCGTACGCGTAATTCGCCATCACCTTCGTATAACGCATCGTCGGTGAGTGCAAGGTAGCGTAATTTGTCTGCTGCATCGGCTGCATTTGAGACTAATTCACGTAAGAAAATCTCTTTATTGGAATACAAAGAGTGGATCATCAAATGCAATAGTTGTTTTACTTCGGTTTGAAAGCCATGAGTTTCTTGTTGAGACATGAATAATTTCCCTTGGTGTTACGTTAATACAAAACGAGTCGAACGATGCACTCGTGTAAAAATCTTCGTTAACCAAGAAATGGGGGGCTTTAAACTGTTTTCAAGGGCTGTTGGATTTTATTGCTCAATATTTCCGCAACAATCCATGTTTATCGACTCTAAAAACATTTTGTGAATAAAAATTGATTACAGTCTGTTCGCTGGAGAGACAATATTGACGGGAAATTCCTGCCAATCAGTGATTGGCAGGCAAACATAGGATTTTATGAACCGTTACACAGATATGAGCGATTAAAGCGGAATACGGCCATTAAATGACAAGGCTAGCGTGGTGCTGTCGACATACTCAAGTTCGCCGCCTACCGGTACACCGTGTGCGATACGGCTAATAATCACTTTGTGACGTCTTGCCATGTCAGCAATAAAGTGGGCTGTCGCATCCCCTTCTACCGTGGGATTGGTGGCTAAAATAAGTTCGCTGACATCGTCTGACGCTAAATGACGTTCTAACAGTGCCAGGCCTAGCTCTTCTGGGCCGACACCATCAAGTGGCGATAAATGCCCTAGTAACACAAAGTAACGCCCTGTAAAATGACCACCGGCTTCAATGGCGAGCACATCTGCAGGTGTTTCAACCACACAAATGATACCGGCATTGACACGGCGGTGACTTGCACAAATAGGACATAGATCTTGCTCAGTAAAGGTTCGACAACTTTGACAATGCCCTACTTCAGACATGGCTTTTTGTAATGACTCGGCTAATTTCAACCCCACTTTACGTTCACGTTCTAACAACTGAAATGCCATACGCTGCGCAGATTTAGGGCCTACGCCTGGCAAACCACGTAAAGATTGAATTAACTCATCGAGCAAGGGACTAAACTTCATAAAATTGTGAATACCTTAATGACTGATCTAATTGTAATACCATCGACACTGCCCAAAACACATTCACTGAACGACAATGCTGTGCGATTATTGTCTGAGCTGAGCGTGAATGCAAAGGTTAATCCTTTAAGGAGCATATTTGATCATCGAGTTATTTACCCGAACGGTAACTAAATACTTTATCTAACGGTAAGTTGAACACTTCTGCGATTTTAAACGCCACCTCAAGTGTCGGCGAGTATTTATTCGATTCAATTGCCATCACTGTTTGCCGAGTAACACCAATGTGTTCCGCTAATTGCTTTTGAGTCATTTCATTATTTAAAAACCGTAGGGTGCGAATTGAGTTCGAAATCCCGATTTTATTGTCATCAGGCTTACTCATAAATATCTCCAGAACGGCCCTTGTACAACTGCACACCATAATGTGCTAATTCCGCCACTAAGAAAGATCCAACTAAAATGTGTAACGGTAAATGCGGCACGCTTGATTGCATAAACTCGAAATCTTGGGCGGCGATATTATATTGAAATAAGGCTAAAACCACCCCGACTTGTAAAATGATGGCGCTGTATTTGTAGCCCACCAAATTAATCTGCTTTTCTCTCACATCCATCGGCCGAGATAATTCATCGTCGCTGATGAACGCCAATACGATATAACTGACGACCATCAAAACAATGGAGTAAACAATCACCTCAAGTAGCACAGTAGAGAGCCATTCTATGGAGGCGAGTTGCTCTGGTGTGGCATTAAGCAACTGACTTAGGTAAAAGTAACTAATGTACGCTGTCACTAAAAAATCGACCGATAACGTCACTTCTCTAAAACTGGTCTCTTGTAACCATTGAATCAACTTCTGCTTATTACCCATGTTAACCTCAACGAACTTAATGTATAAAATATTTAACTTAACATAGCGTAATACATCACAACTATATGTCAAATATTTTATACTTGGAGTTAACTTTGATAAACCAAAGGTGAAACATGCGAATGCGGTTTAATCGTCGTGATAATGTGTTAGCAATACGCATTGGTGATTGGTAATTGGTAATTGGTAAAGCTGACTCTGACGCGCAAACAAAAAAGCTCAAGCATAATGCTTGAGCTTTTTTTGTTTGTTGTTAACAACAACGATTAAAACGGCATTTTCATTCCAGGAGGCAATTGCATGCCACCAGTCACTTCGGCCATTTTAGTTTTTTGATTTTCTTCTAAACGACGTGCTGCATCATTACATGCCGCAGCAATCAAGTCTTCGAGCATTTCTTTGTCATCTTCCATTAAGCTTGGGTCGATTTCAACTTTACGCACGCTGTGGTTACCTGTCATGGTTACTTTAACCAAGCCAGCACCCGCTTCACCCGTCATTTCTGTGCGTGCGATCTCTTCTTGCACTTTTGCCATTTTGTCTTGCATCATTTGGGCTTGTTTCATTAAATTGCCCATACCGCCTTTTCCACCAAACATAGTTTGTCTCTCTCTAATTAGGATTGTTAGCACGTCGCCATAATGACGCTAATCTTACTGAAATAAAATCGATTGGCAATCTAGGCTGAGCATTTTTGAGATGAAGATATGTTCATTCAACCTAAATTACCCGTTATTGATCATGATTGAGCCGTTATTTGAGCAATATCATGGGCAATTTGCGCCAATTGCTCAGGCGGATACTCAATACTATCACTGTCTAATTGCGCAGATAATCGTTGGATCATCCACTGAGTATTATCATCTTGCAAAATTGACTGCTCAGCTTGAGCAATCAATTCGCGATGAAATCGTTTACGTAATTCTAACGGTGTTTCCCGTTTGGGGACAATACCAATTTGAATTTGAACTTCGGTTGGTTGCTGCAAATAATCCGTTAACGCAACTTGCAATTGATCTATCGCAATGGGTGCAGAAAGGTGTTTTTGATCTGGTTTTAATACCAACACCAGTGGATTAGTTTGTGCCTGACACACTGAGTTTACGCCCAACTGCCTTACTCGACCGCCTACAGACACATTAGTCATCACTTTATACCAATGCAAATCAAGCTCATTACCCTCAATACTGTGTGGGGCAAAAGGCACCATTGCGGTTGACGCTTGGAGTGCGTCAGATTTAGCTAATGACTCAGCGGTAATAGTCGACTTTGATGCCGTTAGCGCACTCGAGGTTGGCTCTTTTGCTGCAGAGCCTGCTTGGGCAGATTGTGTTGTCTTTTGCTGAGCAAAATCGGCAAACGTATTAAATGACTCATCAACTGCTGGCTCTACCCACGGCGGCCTATCGTATTGAGTATCGGCATTTGCACTTTTATTTATAGCATGTTGACCACTTGGCACATCATCAGGCGTTTTTACAGAGATAGTGGCTGACTCTGAGGCAGGCTCAGAGGCAGACTCTGGATTGGCCTCTACCTGGCTTGCGTTATGCGGCTCAATCGGCGCATCCTTTACCGACATATCAAGTGATGACTCAAGTGATGAGTCTGTCGAAGGTTCAAGAGATGATTCAGCTGTTGTCGCAAAGCGTTTCGGTGCAGTAGGTACTTTACTTATGCTAGCTAACTTACCGGCAACGGGCACTTTGGCAGCTTCCGCTTCTTTTTGTTGCAGCGCGCCGACATCAGCAATTAACGAATCGCGGCTGGCCAGTACCACATTAAGAAAATCTAACGCATCTTCTTGGTTTGCAGCTGTTTCAACCTCTGATTTTAACTCAGCTTCTATCGGTGTTTCAGGCGATGAAGTATCTGCAGATGGCGCTTCTGCAGATACACTCAGTGTATTCGTTTGTTCAAATGACTCATGCAAGGGCTGAGATTGATACAGGGACTCTGACTGGAACGAAGACTCAGACTGAGCAGAAAATGTCATATAATCGTCTTGGTCAGCAGGTTGATAATCACTGTCTTGATCGTAATCACTAAACGAATAGCCATCAAAAGAATCGTCTGATGAGATATTTGAAGTGCTATCAAGTGAATCATTGGCTGCGTTATCAACAGAAACGCCTAAAACGTCGCTAAGCTCTGTGGTGTCACTGATGGAATCCAAACCGTCTTGATGTGTAGATTGAACATTTGAATCTTGATGACCATCAGCAGCAAGGTCATTGCGCTCAATATCTGTCGTAACGGGCTCAGGCTCTTTCGTATCTAGAGCCGGGGGTTGTGGCATCGTTTTAGTGGGTGATTTATCATTAAAGCCAAAGCTCTCAGCTTGACTCAACAGCACATGTTGTTCTGCTATTAATGCAGCATCAGTGAGTGCCTCATCGACATCGCTAAGCACATTATCGAGTTCATCATCGCTTAACTCACTTTGCGTTGTGTCATCATCAGGCGAAGCAGCATCGTTCGATTCTGCCGAGGTTAATTCAGTATCCAGTGGGGTTGCCAAGACTTGGCTTACATTGGCTTGTGTCACATCCGATGGCATTGATGCTGGAGCTTCACTTTGCGTTGCCTGGCTAACGGATACTGAATCTTTAGGCTTTGGGCTTGTATCTGTGACCTCGTGCGTTTGTGCTAAATCAATTACCGCTGGCGTAGTTGTTACCCAACGTTTGACTTGCTTTTCAGGCGTGAAAGCCACCGCACGCAGTAAGGCCATTTCCAGCCCTGATTTTGGATCTGGCGCAAACGCTAAATCTTTACGGCCATTCAGTAACATTTGATAATACAATTGCACTTGCTCTGGCGATAATTGCTGGGCAAACGCTAGAATTTGCTCACTGAACAGAGACTGTTGAGCCGCTGCAGGAGCAAACTGAGTCAAGGTAATTTGATGCAGTAACTCGAGTAGACTTCGCAACACTTCTTCAGCATCAGCGCCAAACGCTAATACTTTTGCCACCATTTGCATCAAAGGCGCCACATCGGCATCACATAAGGTTTTTAATAGCGCAATGACATGCTGCTCATCAATACTACCTAACATGGTTTGTACTTGCTCAAGCATCACCTGCCCGCTACCAAATGCAATGGCCTGGTCGGTTAAACTCAATGCATCTCGCATACTGCCATTAGCCGCCTTAGCCAATACATTTAATGCTTGAGGTTCAAAAGGCAATTGCTCTTGAGTAATCACGTACTCGAGTTGCTTGCAAATCTCTTGTTGCGACAGACTCTTTAAATTAAATTGCAGACAACGAGACAATACCGTTACCGGTAATTTATGTGGATCAGTGGTCGCCAGCAAAAATTTTACATGTTCAGGGGGTTCTTCTAAGGTTTTTAACAAGGCATTAAAACTGCTGCGCGACAGCATGTGGACTTCGTCTATGAGGTAGACTTTAAACCGGCCACGAGATGGACGATATTGCACATTGTCGAGTAATTCGCGGGTATCATCCACTTTGGTGCGCGACGCTGCATCGACCTCAATTAAATCGACAAAACGGCCTTGAGCAATTTCAATACAACTTGAACATTCACCGCAAGGATTAGCGGTGACGCCGGTTTCACAGTTTAACCCTTTGGCAAAAAGTCGTGCCAAGCTGGTTTTACCGACCCCACGGGTTCCGGTAAACAAATAAGCGTGATGAAGACGTTGCAGACTTAATGCATTAGTGAGTGCCATGAGCACATGGGACTGACCAACCATTTGTTCAAATTTTGCTGGACGCCATTTGCGGGCGAGCACTTGATAAGACATGAAATTCCCCACAGAGAGCTATCGGGAGTCAATCCCATTAAAGGGGATAACAATAACATGCCAAGGGCTGGCATGCTATTGTTGAGCGGGCATTTGATGGACGTTAATGCAGTTAACTGCTTAATAAATTAGCAGTTATTTTAAACTTATTATTCGCCGTCAAACTCACACAAGCTTAATACTTCAATCCCTAAACCTTGTAGGCGCTTTTCGCCACCAATTTCAGGCAATGAAATAACAAATGCAGCATGGGAAACTTCACCACCCAGTTCACGAATAAGCTTAACCGTTGCTTCGATTGTGCCGCCGGTGGCTAATAAATCATCAATCACTAGCACTTTATCGTTTGCGTTAATCGCATCGGTATGAATTTCTAAAGTGTCTTTACCGTATTCTAATTCATAAGTTTGGCTTATGGTTTCGCGCGGTAATTTACCAGGCTTACGCACAGGCACAAATCCAACGCCAAGTTCAAGTGCTAAAGGTGCACCAAATAAAAAGCCACGCGCTTCTGTGCCAACCACTTTAGTAAAACCTTTTGATTGGTAGTGAGCAACTAAAATGGCAATCGTTGCTTTGTACGCTTCAGCGCTTTCTAACAAGCTGGTGACATCACGGAACATAATGCCTGGCTTTGGATAATCAGGAATGGTTTTAATGCTGTTCTTGATAAGCGCTAAACTGTCTTGGTTCATCATAATTAGTTAACTCTAGTTTAAAAGTGATTACGCAATAAAAAAGTCCACGTGATTGGTGGACTCTGGTAAAAATACTTAAGTGATCTTATGCCCGTTTAATCTCAGTTGCAACTGTCATGCATTAACTGACGATTTATTATTCTAACTCTGGGATCCGCCACAAAAAAAACAACAACACGAGCATCATACTAAACAACATCATTTTAACCCACACGAGTGGCACAATTACGATGCTAATACAAAAGCTTAGGCTGCTCAATATCATGGCTTTACGCTTTAATGGTCGACTCAACGCCTTTTTTGATTGCCATTGATGGATCCCTTCGGCAAACCAAGGGTGTGTGATTAACCAATGGTGTAAACGGTCATTTGAACGAGCAAAGCAAAATGCCGATAATAAAATAAAGGGCACGGTTGGCAGTAATGGTAACAAAATGCCCATTAGGCCTAATACTAGGCTGCATAAACCAATAATCAAAAAAAAGCCGCGTTTTAGCGCCATAACCACCCTCGCCATAAACAAAAAACCACTCTATCAGAGTGGTTTAGTAAGGCAATATCATGACAGATTATTCTGAAATAAGCGTTAAATTAATCCAGACACTTTTAACCATGAAAGACTTGCTGGCAATGTTGGAATTAATAAAACCAAAATAAAACCAATAAAATAAACAATGTTAAACGGGTCTTTAAACGGCTGACTCATGATAATTCCTAGATTAAAGTGATATTTTTACTGCAATGTCTTACTTCAATCATTTAATAATGCCATTAACAAGTGAGTTAATTAGCTCAATGTTGACGTGAAGCCGATCACAAAAAGTGGCTTATTTTAGACGCATCTTCACAAAATAAAAACCTTAAAATTACTAAGTCTACTTAGCTAATTGGCCGCAACCACAATTCCCTTCTGTGCGAGTTGCTGCAATAAAGGTAAGCAACCAGATAATAAAGCATCCGTCGACATTTGCGGATAATGCCCACTGAGCCAACTGATAATATGGTCAAGATTAACCGCTTGTTGCACCCGACCCATTTCTTCAATATAAGCTAACACTTGCGCACTTAACGGCGTAAGTTGTAAGAATGCCACTTCATCTTCACTGTCGCGGTAAACGCAAAAAAAGTGAGCTTGAGCGGTTGGCGCTATAGGCTGGTAATCGACACTGATATGTTGAACATCAAAGGCATATTGAGCAACCTTAGCACTGGCAGCTAAGCTTAAAAATGGGTGCTGCACATTATCACTGTCTAATAATTGCGATTCTGCTGTGTCAGGTGCTACGGCGGCGCACAGCTCTAACCATTCATAATGCGCAAGTTGCAGCATAAAGATGGGGTCATGTTCAGACGGAGTATATTGGTGTTGTAAAAATGCGAGAAACTCAGCGGCTATTTCTACGAATATCGGAGTTTTACAATCATGCTTCACAAAAAACTGTTGCACTAACATTTGCCATTGCTCGGCAGTATATAAGCTTTTTAATACCGGAAAGGCACTGGAGACAAAGCCTGAAATATTATTAAAAAACAGCTCTCGGTATATTGTCATTCGACGTGCTTCAATGCCGTCAGGCAACGGTAAGCTGGGATCACGAATGTAATCCATAAACTGTTGCTGTACGTCAATAAATCCCATTTCAGTTTCCTCAATAATCACAGCGATAACCACGATTTAACTCAACGACTTTACTTATGTAATAGAGCATCTTGTTGATAATGATGAATTTGGTTTATCTCGTTGAGTAAAACCTCGGTTTTAGGAATATTAAAATCTCGTTCGAGCAACGTCGGGTGAACACCGTGCAATTGATAACATTGTTGTAGTAATGTCCATACTGGGTCAATCACATCGGCACCGTGGGTATCGACTTTTAAATCAACGTCTTCGTCATAATGGCCAGCAATATGCAAATAGGCGATACGCTCTGTTGGCATCGCGGCAAGAAATTCATTGGCATCATATTGATGATTAATTGCATTAACATAAATGTTGTTTACATCGAGTAATAATTTGCAGTCAGCTTCTTGTAATACCGCATTCACAAAGGCTTGTTCGCTCATTTGCGCCCCAGGCGCGGCATAAAACGACACATTTTCAAGAATAAAAGGACGTTCAAGAATATCTTCTACTTGCTTGATACGTTTTGCCGTGTGGATCACGGCTTCATCGGTAAACGGTATCGGCATCAAGTCGTACATGTGGCCGGTTCCCGAGCAATAACTTAAATGTTCTGAATATACGTTAATGCTGTGACTGTCTAAAAAACGTTTTATATTTTGGACGAATTGAGTGTCTAATGGCGCAGGACTGCCAATTGATAGCGACAAACCATGGCAGAAAAAGGCATGTTGTTCGGTCAATTGTTTAAATTGACGGCCAAATTTACCACCTAATGTCATCCAGTTTTCAGGCGCGACTTCGAAAAAATCTATTGCTGAAGGAACATGCTGACAAAACTCCGCTAACATTTCGCGGCGAAGCCCTAACCCAACACGATCTTGGCGATGAGTATTGCTATGCATAATAGAGTGTGTGTCCTTTAACGATAAAAAACAGATAAAATTAAGGCCTGAATCTCAGGCCTTAATTGTCTCAGATAAGCCAAAGGATTATCTAATAATTGCCGTCAATGATGTTGACTGCTTTTGGGTTATTACTTAACCACTTCAACTACTTTTTTCATTTCTTTGCTAACAGCACCGTCTACCGCTTTTTCAGCAGATTTTTTCATGTCGCCGCCGCACTTGCCTTCGCCACATTTACCTTCAACGGCTTTTTCAGCCGACTTTTTCATGTCGCCACCGCATTTGCCTTCGCCACATTTACCTTCAACGGCTTTTTCAGCTGACTTTTTCATGTCGCCGCCGCATTTGCCTTCGCCACATTTACCTTCAACGGCTTTTTCAGCAGACTTTTTCATGTCGCCGCCGCATTTGCCTTCGCCACATTTACCTTCAACGGCTTTTTCAGCAGACTTTTTCATGTCGCCGCCGCACTTGCCTTCACCGCATTTTCCTTCAGCCGCTTTTTCAGCAGACTTTTTCATGTCGCCGCCGCACTTGCCTTCGCCGCACTTACCTTCACCACCATCTAATTGGTAGCCAGCAGTTAATTGTTCAAATCCAAAAGGGTTAGCTTGTACTTCAGCAGCAAAACCAGCAGTCATCACAACAGCACCTAACGCTACAGCTACAGTAGTTTGTTTGATTGAGTTCATAATTTTTGTCTTCCTCGTGTCTTGATTATGTAATGGTGACCAACATCATTGCCGGCTTGCATAAAGAGACCTGCCTTCTGTTATTTTTATTTCAAAATAAACAAAAAAATGTGAAAAAATTCACATTAAGTAATAAAAAACCAGGCTAGGACGATGTTAACTTAACACAAAATTAACACCACAAGAAGAGGAAACATAGTTTAACACCAGCAAGATCGTCGACTATCTTTATGATAAATAGTAAAAAAATGGACTTACTGATAAACCGGAGTGCTTAAAGTGGTGCTTAATGCTGTTATCAACAGATAAACACGGTAAAATAGCGCACTTTTTTATTCAGCAAGGTGTATTGTGCGCGTTATTTTAGCTCCGATGGAAGGCGTGGTTGATGACCATATGCGTGATATTTTATCTACCATTAACCCATTTGATTTAGTAGTCACTGAGTTTGTACGAGTGGTAAACCAGCTATTGCCAGAGAAAGTCTTTTACAAATTGTGCCCTGAATTACTCAATCACGGATTAACGCCCTCTGGCACCCCGGTGCGTGTGCAATTGTTAGGACAAGAGCCTGAGTGGATGGCCGAAAATGCCATTAGGGCAATTGAATTAGGATCTAATGGCGTTGACGCTAACTTTGGTTGCCCGGCTAAAACGGTTAATAAAAGTAAAGGTGGCGCTGTATTACTGCAATACCCAGAAAACATCTACAAAATTGTTAAGGCGATGCGCGACGCAGTGCCAAGCGAGCAACCCGTCACCGCTAAAATACGCTTAGGCTACGAAGATAAATCATTGTTTATGGAAAACGCCTTAGCGGTATATGAAGCTGGTGCATCTGAGTTAGCAATTCATGCCCGCAGCAAAACAGACGGTTATAAACCTCCGGCTTACTGGGAATACATCACAGAAGTGCGCAAACGATTACCTATCCCAGTTATCGCCAATGGCGAAATCTGGAATGCCGCAGATGCTCAACGTTGCATGGATGTCACAGGTTGTGACAGTGTGATGATTGGCCGCGGTGCGATTTCGTTACCCAATTTAGGCGATACCATCAAAACAGGGGCAACGCCCTATACCTGGTTACAAACGCTCACGCTGTTAATGAGTTATACAGAGAAAGAACTCAGTGGCCGTAAATCAGATTATTATCCTTCACGTATTAAACAATGGTTTAGCTACTTGAATCGTCAATATCCTGAAGCTGATGCCTTGTTTCGTGAGTTACGGATTTATAAAACTACCGAAGAGATAGTGAAGGTGCTGCAACAGGCACATCAGTCTTTACGCTAATGTTTATCGCCTCAGGTTGTATACTTTTACTGCCTGAGTGCAAAAATCTACTTCAGAATTGATCTTCGTCATAACCTACACTTTTTTTGTGCCTAGAATAGAATTTCTAGTGACATTATCAGTAAAGGTTATTTCAGTTGCATAACTATCAGGACATACTGCAAAAATTACAACAACTTGAACTCAAGTTGAGATACGAGTTATTGCTTATTATCAAGGATATTTCACCAGACGCGAATCAACTCGCTCACGCAGCGGCACTCGGGGATATTATCGATTACCTGTCGCAAGTAAAATTGGCCAACACCGACCTATTCACTCAATTAATGAAACTAGATGCAGCACTATGCCAACTCGATCTTGGTCTCTATGGTCTGTGTTCAGACTGTGAAATGGACATCGATGCAAGTAGGTTACGGCTAGATCCCACAGAACAACGCTGCAGTCATTGCCAACAGAAATACCTTAATGAACATAGGCTAGAGCTTAGGTTAAATCACTAAACATCTATCAGCCGACAGATACCAAATACAGATACAAATACAAAAAAAGCCTACATTTCTGTAGGCTTTTTATCACGCTAAATGAGCACTACTGAGCACTCATTATTGTGGCACGTGTTAGAACTTAACCGTTACGCCACCGTAGTATTGACGACCAATGGTGTCATATACTTCAGGTACAGTACCGCCATCGCTGCCGTTAGACACGCTTGATGGTTCTTCATCAGTTAAGTTTTTCACACCCGCGCTTAGGGTAATCATGTCAGTAACAAAATAAGTACCTGCGATGTTGTGATAAAGAACAGCATCAACTTTATCGCCAGAACTTAAGTCGTCCATTTCACCGATGTAACGGTTGAAATAGTTAACATTCCAGCTATCTTGGCCAGCTTGAATACTAAAGTTGTTACGCACTTCAGCATATGCACCAAAGTTACCGTCGATGTAGTTAGTATAATCATTACCTTCTTGCTCAAAGTTCAACAAGTAAGTGGTGTCATTACTGATTTTCCAATCTAGCGATAAGGCTTCAAAGTTATACGCTAAATTGAAATCTATACCGCTAGTATCTTGACTGCCTACGTTAGTTAACGAGTTAGTTAGCTCTGATAAGTCGCCGTTAGCACCAATGTTGAACGTTTCACATGCTGCAGCAGATGCATTAGCAAAACATTCGTCTAAACCCGCTTGAACATCTAAACGAGTAATAGCGTTAGTGACTTTAAAGCGCCAGTAATCAACTGTTAACGATAAACCGTCAACATAACTTGGAGAATAAACTAAACCAGCAGTATATGAGTCAGACTCTTCTGCTTTAAGATCATCATCTGACGTGTAACGTACAAGGATTTGCGGGTCTTGAGCGTTACCCCATGGATCATCTAAGTAGTCATAAGAACCGGTGTCACCACCAAAAAGCTCACTAATACTCGGTGCACGGAAACCTGTCGCAGCAACACCACGAAGCATTAAATCATCGGTTGCTTCATACGTTAAACCGACTTTCCACGTTGACGCTTTACCAAATGTTGAGTAATCGTCGTAACGTAAAGCAAACTCACCAGTAAGCTTGTCAGTGAAAGGTACGCTCACTTCCTGGAATACAGAAATGACATTGTAATCGCCATCGGTCGCATCTTGTTGTGCTGCAGTACTGTCACCAGCAACTGTCACTGGATCCGGATTGTAATAGCCGCTTTCGTAACGGTATTCAGCACCAATAGCAAATGCAACAGTACCCGCGCTTACATCAAACAAATCGCCATTTAAGCCAGCTGAAACAGTGTGTTGCTCATTGCCGCCATTCGCGTTGTCACTAAAGCTAATATCATTAACGATATCACCCGTTAATGGTACACCACTGAACCAAGCATCTTGATTCGCATATACTGATTCTTTTAAGTTTGTTGCATTGATAGAGTTATCAACGCTAGAGTCTGCTTTATTTTTACCGTAGGTATAAGCAAGATCCCAGTTCATACCAGTATTAATATCAAGCTCACCTGCTAATGCAGCAGAGATACGGAATGTATCAGTGTCTTGAGAGTAAATACGAGGACCTGCATCTGTTGTACGACGACGGTAGTTAACACGACCAGTATCATCTGCTGCGATACCACCGGCTACCATTGCATCGCTCAGCGTAATACAAGATGCGCCAGCAGCAACACCATCAGCGCCACAGACGTTTAACATTACGTCAGCAGGTTGTGGAGCAAGTTGTTGATCAGACTTACGCTTGGTGTAAAGCACATCACCAGTTAGTACTAAATCGTTATCTAATTCTTGAACCATATTAGCAAACAAGCTGTAACGCTCGTTTGGTGTTTGGTAATAGCTGCTTGTGGTGTAATCGTAACCAGTGTCACGGGCAACCCATTCACCAGCATCATTTTGAACTTTGCTGCCTAATGAACCTGTTGGCAAGAATGAGCTATAACCAGGCTCTGTCCAGCTACGATCTGATTGAATAACACTTTCACGCTTAGAATAAGCTGCACCAAACGTGTAGTTTCCACCGTCAGTGTTAAATCCATATAAACCACTGATTTCACCCGTTTCACCATCGCTTTCGCTGGTAGTGCTACCGTTAAGGTCTAATTGGAAACCATCGAAATCTTTTTTGGTGATGATGTTAACCACACCAGCAATCGCATCTGAACCGTAAACAGCTGATGCGCCATCTTTTAAAATTTCAACGCGCGAAATCATTGCAACTGGAATAGAGTTCAAATCAACTGAGCTATCAGCACCTGAACCAGAGTTAACCATACGACGGCCATTTAATAGCACTAACGTACGTTGTGAACCCATACCACGTAAATCAACTTGAGCGACACCGTCTGAACCGTTATTTGAACTAGAACCTAACGCAGCACCCGCCATTGAAGTTTGTGCTTGCAGTAATTGGTCAACTGATGTGAAACCTTCAGCGCGAATAGCCTCTGAAGAAATAACAGTCACAGGTGACGCTGTTTCCATATCTTGGCGTTGAATACGTGAACCGGTGACTTCGATTCTTTCAACTTTCTGTTCGTCTGCAGCAATAACGGCTGAAGAAAACAAACCTGTCGTTGCCACACTTGTTGCTGCTACAGCTAATAAACTGCGACGGATCGCTTTGGCTGTCAATGTTACTGAACTCATGAATAACTCCCTATAACTTGGAATAAAATAAAACAAGTCGTTATATTTTTAATTATGAATAATCGGTTTAACCAATTACTGAAAACATTATTAATGAATAAAAAACTTTTAGTCAATATGGGCAACATGTGAACAACATCGCAAAACAGCTTAAAAGTCATAATTAATTTGACTTAATAAAAGCCTTACAATTCAAAACCATACAAAAAAATACTTTTATTGTTATTTTGTTGTTATTTTTATAGCGCAAAAACAGTACAAACTCAGCACCAATAAAATACAAATAAATTTACTTAAAAAAACAGAAAGAAAACACAAAAAACATATTTGCAACAATCGATCACATATTGTATCAATCATTAAATCGTAATATTTTTAAATTTATTTTTTTATTGAACTAAAAACAATCAGAATGCTCTCTCATAATTACTGATTAATTATTCAGTAATTCACTAAAAGCTATTCCATACGCTATTCTTTATTCAATATATGTTAAATACTGTTCACCATAATCAAAACTAAAAGCCCTTTTTTTAGCTCAAAACACATACTAATTAACGTGTAAAACCTCGAAAGTTAATCATTTACACAGCGCTTTTTATTAACGTAAAATTTACATTTGATGGCAAGTAATGAGTAAATGGTATTTTGTTATTAGCCTTCTTCACCCTACCCGCTGAAACGGTTCGAGTCATATATAACAGCGAGTCATTTCAATATTCAGAGCCAAATGATGCTGTCTGCATACAAGCATGAGTGATACCCATCCGTCTAATAAGTGACCAATCAGAATGCGTCCAGCATTTTTTGATTGAGGCGCAGTCATGGCTATTTCCCTTTAAATAACGAGAACGCACAACAAAAGCTGCTGGGCATTCCTTTCTTGCGGGTTGTAAAAGGGTTGCGAGAAATAGAAATCGTACTGATGGAAAATAGAATAATTGACGGTATATCTCGCTATCTATTTTCTACTCGGTAATTTGTGGGTATGGCGTTGAGTTGTGTTGAATGTTGTACTTGATGAGATCCTTGATGTGGTACTTGATGCGTTGTTTGATTGGGTGCTAAGCATGACGATATTTGTCTTGCTGATGTCACCATGCAAAACAACTCGTTATAATCTTGATTAAGGATTCAATGCTCGCAATACCAATCCTCATTAATCACTAACAATGGCTAACAATGACGATTTGATGTTATCGAGTAAATTTGTACAAAAAATGTCGACTACTGACTGGTTACAATAGCCAAATCACAGGCAATAAAAAAGGAGCCTAAGCTCCTTTTATTTATCTTTCAAGCGAAGATTAACGAGTGCGTGGGCACACTTCTTCAGCGCTGAAGAAGTAAGCAATTTCACGTGCTGCTGATTCAACTGCATCAGAACCGTGAACTGCGTTTTCGTCGATGCTTGCCGCGTAATCAGCACGTAAAGTGCCACGAGCAGCTTCAGCTGGGTTAGTTGCACCCATGATTTCGCGGTTAGCTAGAACAGCGTTTTCGCCTTCTAACACTTGAACCACTACTGGACCAGAAGTCATGAAAGACACTAAAGCACCAAAGAAAGGACGTGCGCTGTGTTCAGCGTAGAAGCCTTCAGCTTGTTCTTTAGAAAGGTGTACCATTTTAGAAGCAATGATCTTAAGACCCGCTGATTCAAAACGGTTATAAATTGCACCGATGTGGTTTTTAGCAACTGCATCTGGCTTGATAATAGAAAATGTGCGTTCGATCGCCATAACTAGCTTCCTTAATGTGAGCAAGTTTAAAAAATTCGCGCGGATTATACGTAATTAAACTGAAAAAGCCTAGTTTTATCAGCAACCGCAGTAACATTTGAGCATTTGTTTACGTCATTTATATTAACAAGCGGCAATTTCCTTGCTTTGCTTGTTCACTTTAGCGGCGTTTTTTTCAAGAAAACTGATAATCGCATCAGCAACATCTTTTTGGGTTGCGCCTTCAATCCCTTCAAGTCCTGGTGAAGAGTTCACTTCCATTACCACAGGACCGTGGTTAGAACGCAATAAATCAACACCTGCGACATTTAATCCCATTGTACGCGCTGCACGCAGTGCAACAGAGCGTTCTTGTGGTGACAACTTAACTAAGGTCGCACTGCCGCCACGGTGTAGGTTTGAACGGAACTCACCCGGTTTTGCCTGGCGTTTCATTGCAGCAATGACTTTATCGCCTAAGACAAAACAACGAATATCAGCACCTTGGGCTTCAGCAATATATTCTTGCACCATAATGTTGGCTTTAAGGCCCATAAAGGCTTCTAGCACGCTTTCTGCGGCTTTACGGGTTTCAGCAAGTACCACGCCAATACCTTGTGTGCCTTCAAGCAGTTTAACCACTAATGGCGCGCCGCCAACCATATCGATTAAGTCAGGAATGTCACTTGGCTTGTTAGCAAAGCCAGTAATCGGTAAACCAATGCCTTGTCTTGACAACAACTGCATTGAACGAAGCTTGTCACGTGAACGCGCAATACCAATTGAGCTATTAACCGCATATACGCCCATCATTTCTAATTGACGAAGCACTGCAGAACCATAAAAAGTAACCGAAGCGCCAATCCTTGGGATCACGGCATCAAAATGACCTAAGTCTTTACCTGCCATATGAATGCTAGGTTTAGTCATGTTGATGTTCATATAACACTTTAATGGGTTGATTACTTTAACTTCATGTCCGCGGGCGACAGCAGCTTCGACTAAGCGACGAGTAGAATATAATTGCGGGCCTTGAGACAGTATTGCGATGCGCACAGAGTGCTCCAAAATAGGAATTTTCGCGCATCATACGCTGAGTTGATTTAAAATCAATGACTGGTGACACAAATAATTAACCCGCTCAAATTTAGCGAAAAAATAACCTTAAATGCACTTAATCATTGTAGGCTAAAAGGCGAAGTTAGAACCTGAACCTTGATGTAGATAAGTCTCAATAAGGTCGCAAGCAATTGAAAATAGATCATACCGCTGGCACAACAAAAACAGATTGTTGAGCCTATTTTAGCGCCAGCAGCTTACAGCTAATGCATTCCAACGACCTGTTTTGTCGCGTTAATTAACGCAACAGAGTCATACCCTACACCTTGCTTAAACACATATTGCATTTGCTGAATAGCACTGGTGTCTTGGCTAAGGTCGCCATTAATTAACACTAAGTCAGCGCGCTTACCGACTTCCACCGAGCCGATTGATTTATCTCTACCTAAATAACTGGCTCCATTTAAGCTCGATATTTTAATCGCTTGTTCAATGCTAAAACCTGACTCAACTAACAACTCAACCATGCGCTGGTTAGAAAACCCAGCAACAACACCACCAAAGCCAGTGGGGTCGGTTCCGGCCATTAATAAACCGCCGGCTTCAACAAACCGTTTTTCCAATTTACGCATTTTCTCAAACACGACTGGCCATGTCGCATCTTGTTGCTGTGAAATTTTTTGCCAGTTATTTTCGTAATGAGTTTTGAGTTGTGGAATTAACGCCTCTAACGCCAGAGGATAAGCTTTAGGCCTACCTTTTGTGTAGGTTTCATAAACGGTTAGCGTTGAAGTCAGCGCAACCTTCTTATCCACTAAATGTTTAATCAGACTAGCCACTTCAGGAGAATCTATGTCTAAATCGACTAAAGATTGGTGCGCCGTTTTTGGGCACTCTCCTGCGACTTTATCTTTAACGAAATCAGTTGCCGCAAAAAAGCCGTGTTCCAAATTATCAATGCCTAAATCAGCGGCCTCTCTATAAGTGATAGAACATAAATGCGCGGTGACTTTTTGATCGCGTTGATGCGCTTGATCAATCACGGTGCTAAGTTCAGACGGGCTAATTTGCATGTAAGCTTTATATGATGTGACACCTTCATAGCTCCAATAATCAATCATCTTTTTCGCATTTTCAGCATCACGTAACGATTTAAGTTTTAAAATCGGTAAACCGGGTCCATTCAAATATGGCGCGGTAACATCAATGTCCGGACCAAAAGTGGTGCCTTGTTGAATCGCATCACGCACGTTTAAGTCGCCATAGGGCGCTGTTGTACCGGCCGTTCTTACCGTTGTCGCCCCGCCAGCTAAATACAGTTTAGGAAAGCTGTAGAGCATTTCAGTATAATGAGCATTACCCGTTGGGTAAAACATGTGCTCGTGCATCATTACAAGGCCAGGGATAACACTTTTACCAGTGCCATTAATCACCTTAGTACCTTCTGCAATATCAGCGTTACTGGCATCGCCAACATAAGTAATCACACCATTTGTCATTATTATGGTTTGGTTGGGTTTCATTTTAGCGCCAGTGCCATCAATAAGTTTGACACCCACTAACGCAATAACTGGTTGATTAAAAGCGACATATGGGTTTTGCTGATGACTAGTATCAGTAGTTTCAGCCATTACCTCGGTGCTAAACACACTTAATCCACTGACAACACTCGCAACGATGTACTTTTTAGATAAAGATAAAAGAGTCATAACCCATTCCTGTTTAATGCTGCAATAAAAAGAAAAAAAGTAGCCACTTATCCATGTGGCCATAAAAAGACAAACTGCGCTTAACCGAGGTTCTGCTTAAAAGACTGAGTCAATATATTAAGTAGATACTCGCTAAACATTATTTGATTACTGATGACTTAGCTGCGATACATTCTATTTCCACCTTGGCATTTAACGCTAAACCGCTGACAGCAAAAGTACTTCTTGCAGGATATGGCGGCTTAAAAAAAGCACTGTACACTTGATTGAATTTGCCAAAGTCATTGATGTCAGCCAACATCACAGTGCATTTAACTACATCACTCAGTTGATAATCTGATTGCATCAACGTCTGTTTAATATTACTAAGCGTAGCGAGAGTTTCAGCCTCTACCCCACCCATAACCAATTGCTTCGTGTTGTTATCAAGCCCAATCTGTCCAGATAAATACAAAGTGTGATTAACCTTAACTGCTTCAGAAAAAGGCAATGAATTGCTTTTATTATGGTTAATAAACTGCACAGATTGATGTTCCTGTTGTGCAGCAGATACCTGAGTAATACTGGCTACGGATACTGCAGCAATAACATTCAGAACCGTCAATCTAAATTGGAAAGGTTTCATTTTTGCCTCGTTAATAGGAGTAAACCGCAACATTGATGGCTGACATTTCTTATTAAGCCATTGCTTTATTTGCTATTATTTTATTTGTTGTTGCAGTAATCACATCGACCTCGCCACAAACGCTTTTATGCGAATCATAATTCACATAATGTACTTGAGACGCATCAATATTGCAAACAACTGTTGCTAAGGAGCCGAATGAAAGCCAGCTAACGCTTAAGCAGACTTTAAATAAGCCACTAATACTTTGGGGAGTTCGGCAGCAAACGCATCAAGAGAGAGCTTACTGGCTAATGCGGGAGTTAAGGTGGGATACAATACTTTATCTAATAACGTCGACACCATCATAAACACCGCTAAATCAGCAGATTGGCTTTTATCTATCACCGTTATTTCTGATTGGTGTCTTAATATTAAGGCTGAAATACGTTGGTAAATATTCTCACGATTAACCAATTTATCTGACGTTATAATCTCAGAATGCAAGCGTGAATTGAGGTGCAGTGTACGGAATATACTCTGTCGGCTACATAAAAACTGACATGTCTGTTGGCAAATATATTGTAATGCTTGAGTTAAATCGTTGCAGTGTTGTTGTTCTAACTCACTCACCCACAAGTCAAGATCATGGCCAAAATCTTGATATAGCAATGGCAGCAGTGACTCTTTATCTTTAAAACGCCGGTAAAAAGTGCCCACTGATACACCAGCATGTTCTGCTAAATCTTTAATACTGATGTGTTCGAAAAATTTATCCTGTAAGCAATGATGTAATGCAGCAATCAATTTTTGTTGGGTATCTTGGCTGCGTCGTTGTTTCGGCTGGAAAATGGTTGTCTCAGGCATAATAAAGGTACTGATGGTGACGTGATTAAAGTGATGATGCGAAAATTCATCCTAAACAGCAACACTAAACTGTATATTCAGTTGGGTAAGATCAAAAAAGGGTAATGACATCATCATTACCCTTGTTAATTTACGACTATTTTTAGCCTTCGCTAACCATATTGACCGTGTACTTAGGAATATCAATCACCATGTCACAATCAACTACTTTAGCTTGGCAAGATAAACGACTTTCAGGTTCTAAACCCCAAGCTTTATCAAGCATGTCGTCTTCTAGCTCATCACTTTCTTCAAGTTGATTAAAGCCTTCACGCACGACAACGTGGCATGTAGTGCAAGCACACGATTTTTCACATGCGTGTTCTATATGAATACCATTGCGCAATGCAACGTTTAAAATGGTCTCACCAACTTCTGCTTCAAGTACTGCGCCGTCTGGACAAAGCTCTTGATGGGGTAAAAATACTAACTGTGGCATTATTTCACCTATATGTTATTGACCGACAGCCCTTTTAGCGCCGTTCTAATAGAATTATCCATGCGTCGAGACGCAAAATCTTGAGTTTTATCATCAAGGCTAGCAATTGCTTTCTCGATGGCATCAACATCGTCTTGCTGTGCAGTAACGTCAAGTAACGCAATGGCGTCTGTTAATTGCTTACGCTCTTGCTCATCAAGTAAGTCACCGTCTTTGCCTAATGCGGCATTTAATGACTCTATCACTCGCGCTGCTTCTACTTTTTGTTCCGCAAGCATACGACGAGTAATGTCATCTTTTGCATACTTCATTGAATCTTTTAGCATGGTTGCTATTTCAGTGTCAGACAAACCAAATGAAGGCTTAACCTGAATGGTGGTTTTCACTTCGGTGGATTTCTCCATCGCCGTGACACTGAGTAATCCATCTGCATCCACTTGGAAAGTCACACGAATGTGTGCAGCACCTGCGGCCATAGCCGGAATACCATGTAGCGTAAAACGCGCTAATGAACGGCAATCTTCAACCAATTCACGCTCACCCTGTACCACATGAAAAGCCATCGCCGTTTGGCCGTCTTTAAACGTGGTAAATTCTTGTGCGCGTGCGACCGGAATAGTCGTGTTACGTGTAACGACCTTTTCAACCAATCCGCCCATGGTTTCAACACCAAGCGATAATGGAATGACATCTAACAATAATAAGTCAGATTCAGGTTTGTTTCCGACCAAAATATCGGCTTGGATCGCAGCACCAATCGCCACAACACGGTCGGGGTCTATAGAGGTGAGTGGTGTTTTCTTAAAGAAAGCTTCCACTTGTTCACGCACTAAAGGTACACGCGTTGAACCACCCACCATAACCGTTTCAATCACTTCATCAACGCTTACACCCGCGTCACGAAGCGTACGACGGCAACTGCCAATCGTCTTTTTCACTAATGCGCCAATCATTTCATTGAATAATGATTTATCAACTAAAGTGGTTAAAGACTGATTATCAATCAACACTTGCGCTTCAACACTGTCGTTATCGGTGAGTGCTTCTTTCACTCGGCGAGCTTCAATCAATAATTGACGTGCTAGCTGATTGTTGGGTTCTGTGATATTCCACACTTGTTGTAAGTGACTCACTAAAAGATGATCAAAGTCATCACCGCCAAGTGCAGAATCACCACCGGTTGCCAGTACTTCAAAAACACCGCGATTTAAACGCAGCACAGAAATATCAAACGTGCCGCCACCTAAGTCGTAAATGGCAATCACGCCTTCTTGCTTAGAATCTAATCCGTAAGCAATAGCTGCTGCGGTAGGCTCATTCAATAAACGTAATACTTTGACGCCTAATAATTCAGCGGCATCTTTAGTGCCTTGACGTTGAGCATCATCAAAATACGCGGGGACGGTAATCACGATACCTTGTAACTCACCGCCTAATGTTGATTCTGCGCGCGCAATTAAAGGCTTTAGAATTTCAGCCGACACCTGTACAGGGTTAACATGTCCTGTTGGCGTGCTAAACACCGGCAAACCATTTTCGCTGGCATGCAATACATAGGGAAGTTTATGTACTCCCGATTGCACATCCGCAAGACTGCGTCCCATAAATCGCTTAACAGAGACGATGGTATTTTGCGGATCAACAGCCGATTTAGCTTGCGCATCATAACCCACCTGTACCGCATCTTGGCCATAATGCACGACCGACGGTAAAGAATGACGACCATTATCATCAGCTAAGGTCGATGCTAGGCCACTTCTCACTGTCGCCACTAACGAGTTTGTTGTACCAAGATCGATACCCACTGCCAAACGATGTTGGTGTGGTGCGGCGCTTTGGCCAGGTTCTGCAATTTGCAACAGTGCCATAGTGTTCCAACTTGTTGTGTTATTGATTAGCCATGCTAATCATAAAATTTGAATGTACTGATTCACTAATCCAGTAAGCTATCTTCAATACGGGCCAATTCATCTTGCAATTTTGCCATAAACTTTAGCTTACGAATTTGATCTGCAGCCAATAATGCATCAGCGTCTTCACTCGATGCGAGTAACGAGGTTAATTTAGTCGACAGCGTCGATTCAAATTCGCCAAAAGAGTCGTATAACTCGTCAATTAAGTCTTGAGGTGCATTACTGTGCTGGATGTCTTCTAATGCTTCACGCCACTCCATCTGTTGCATCAAAAATGCACCATCTTTAAGTGTGGTGGTTTCGTGGCTTAATTCAATACCACGCAAGCTCAACATATGTTCAGCACGACGTAAGGGATTTTTTAAGGTTTGATAGCCATCATTAACTTGCGAAGTACGCTGTACCGATAGCAATTTTTGTTGCTCGGTATCGTTAGCAAATTTATCGGGATGAACCGCCCTTTGCAGTTCGCGGTAGCGCTCTGCAAGTAAGGCGGTGTCGATATCAAAGGCAGGTTCTAGATTGAACAGATCGAAATAATTCATGGGCAGATATCATGCTTACGGTTTTCGATAAAACGGCAAAGGCGAATAATTAAACGGTAAAACTCTCACCGCAACCACACTCGCCTTTTGCATTTGGGTTATTGAACTGGAAACCTTCATTAAGGCCTTCTTTGACAAAATCCAGTTCAATACCTTGCAAATAGATAAAGCTCTTAGCATCGATGATGATATTCACACCATCGATTGTATAAAGCTCATCATCGTCATTGAGATCGTCAACGAACTCAATGACGTATGCCATACCTGAACAACCTGATGTTCTCAATCCAAGGCGCAAGCCGAGGCCTTTCCCGCGATTAGCAAGAAACGATCTAACTCGGTCTGCCGCTGCGGGGGTCATTGAAATAGCCATCTTAACTCCAGGTATTACTTAGCTTGTCTGCTTTTATACTCTTCAATTGCTGCTTTAATGGCATCTTCTGCCAAAATTGAGCAATGAATTTTAACCGGCGGCAACGCTAACTCTTCAGCAATATCAGCATTTTTGATGGTTGCTGCTTCGTCAACACTTTTGCCTTTAACCCATTCAGTGACAAGCGAGCTTGATGCGATCGCGCTACCACAACCGTAGGTTTTGAATTTTGCATCTTCAATAATGCCATCAGCATTAATTTTAAGTTGCAGCTTCATTACGTCACCACATGCAGGTGCGCCAACCATACCGGTGACTACTGATGGATCGTTTTTGTCAAATGAACCTACGTTACGTGGGTTTTCATAATGATCGATTACTTTTTCGCTATAAGCCATGATACTGCTCCAAAATCTTTGTCGTTATACGATTAATGATGTGCCCATTGAACCTGATTAAGGTCAATACCATCTTTGAACATCTCCCATAAAGGAGACATTTCACGTAACTTATCAATTGATTCAGTTATCGTTTTGATAGCGTGTTCAATTTCTTCATCGGTAGTAAAGCGGCCAAGAGAGAAACGAATTGAGCTGTGTGCCATTTCATCGTTTAGACCTAAAGCACGTAATACGTAGCTCGGCTCTAAACTGGCTGATGTACAGGCAGAACCTGAAGAAACCGCTAAGTCTTTTAGTGCCATCATTAACGATTCACCTTCAACAAAGTTGAAGCTCACGTTAAAGATACCGCTGTAGCGTTGTTCCATATCACCGTTGATATAAGTTTCTTCGATGTGCTTGATGCCGTTCCATAACTTGTCACGAAGACGAGTTATGCGCGCGCTGTCTTCAGCCATATCTAGCTTAGCGACTGCTGCAGCTTCACCTAAACCTACAATTTGGTGCGTTGCAAGTGTACCACTGCGCATACCACGCTCGTGCCCACCGCCATGCATTTGTGATTCAAGACGAATACGAGGCTTACGACGGACATATAACGCGCCGATACCTTTAGGACCGTACATCTTGTGACCTGAAATCGAAATCAAATCAACTTTTGTAGTTTGCACATCAATCGGTAATTTACCTGCGCTTTGCGCAGCATCCATGTGGAAGAAAATACCTTTTGAACGACATAACTCACCAATCGCATTGATATCATGAACCACGCCAATTTCGTTGTTAACATGCATGATGCTAACCAAAATCGTGTCATCACGCATGGCCGCTTCTAAGCGTTCCATTGGGATGATGCCGTTGGCTTCTGGCTCAAGGTAAGTGACTTCATAACCTTCACGCTCTAACTGACGGCAAGTGTCTAACGTTGCCTTATGTTCAGTTTTGCTGGTGATGATGTGCTTGCCCTTTTTATGATAAAAATGAGCAATACCTTTAATCGCAAGGTTACTTGATTCTGTCGCACCTGATGTGAATACGATTTCACGGTGATCAGCATTAATCAAATCAGCAACTTGATTACGGGCGACATCAACCGCCTCTTCTGCTTGCCAACCATAACGATGTGAACGCGATGCTGGATTACCAAACACGCCGTCCATTGTCATGTGTTGCATCATTTTTTCTGCGACACGCGGATCTACAGGGGTTGTTGCGGCATAATCTAAATAGATAGGAAGCTTCATAACACACTCCGTACTTAGCAGTCTCAGATGAGGCTACATACAACGTACAAATAATAATTATATTCAATCAACATAGTTGAGTTACAAACTCACTCTATGTTCCTTTTGTATTTCATCTTGCTTTAACGAGATAAACTGAACGTCTCGCTTTTGCATTAAGCCCGCAAGCGAAATACCATCTAAAAACTCAGAAATTTGTTTACTTAAGTCACCCCATAACGAATGGGTTAGGCAACGAGTACCGCTTTGGCAGTTACCTTTTCCTTGACAACGAGTGGCGTCTACAGATTCATCAACAGCATGCACGACCATACCAACTGATATATCAACGGCTTCTAAACCTAAACGGTAACCACCACCGGGTCCGCGAACACTCGACACTAGACCATGTTTACGTAACTTAGCGAAGAGTTGTTCAAGATAAGACAAAGAGATACCTTGTCTTTCAGAAATATCGGCTAAGGGCACTGGGCCAGTAGCTGAGTGAATAGCAACATCCAGCATAGCTGTCACTGCATAGCGACCTTTTGATGTAAGTTTCATAACTTGTACTGCTCCCAAAAAGTATGCAGTAATTTCACCATACCCGACTAATTTAGTCAAGTATTAATCCTACTAAACTAGTCGGGTATTAAGACATGTCTTATAACAAAAAGGTTTAATTTTTCGCTGGGGTATTTAACCTTTTTATCTTGTAAGATTCAATGCCGACGAGGCAATTAATCGCATTATCGGCTATTTATTTGACCTGAATCTACAATGACTTAGCTATCGTTAAATACTTGGATCAAACTTGTCGATATCTTGTTTACGATTACTTGCTGCATTTCGTTCAGCTTCATCAAACGCATCGACGGTTAATTCTGGCAACTTTTTGGTACACACATCACCGCCCATTTGCTGTATCGCTTGACACAACTCTTGGACTTTTGAATCCATTAAATGCATGTGATCAAGCATTTGGCCTATTGCATTCGCCACCGGGTCGGGATTATCTGGTGATACCGCATAGGCATCAAAACCATACTTTTTAGCCATTTCTGTGCGACGTTCGGTTTTCTCTTTTGACTGATTAGTGGGTGTAGCCACCACACGACCAGGTATACCCACGACGGTATTATCAACAGCCACATCTTTTACAACCACAGAATTCGACCCCACGCGGGCACCGTCGTGCATAGTAATAGGCCCTAATATTTTAGCGCCTGCACCAATAACTACGTTGTTCCCTAAGGTCGGATGGCGTTTGCCTGGCTGCCAAGTCGTCCCGCCCAACGTCACGCTATGATAAAGCGTGCAATCGTCGCCAATTTCGGCCGTTTCACCAATGACAACGCCCATACCATGGTCGATAAAGAAACGTCGACCTATAGTAGCGCCGGGATGAATTTCAACCCCAGTTAACCACCGTGAAAAGGTCGATAAACATCGTGAAGTAAAGCGCCAATTAGCTCGCCAAAGTTTATGACTGATACGATGGATCCAAATTGCGTGCATACCGGGATAGTTAAATATAATCTCGAGAGTACTGTTTGCCGCAGGATCGCGGTGATAAATCGACTCGATGTCTTCTTTAATTCTAGCAATGACGCCCATGGTGTGTTCCTTACGGATTAATCTTGTTTATCCATTTTCTTGTCAATGGAAGTCAAAATGCCACGAAGAATATTCATCTCTGGGGCTTCAATACGCGCACGAGTATACAAACGACGTAACTTTGTCATGACTTGACCAGGATGGTTTTTGATCACAAAACCCGTTTTGGACAAGGTTGACTCTAAATGAACAAAGAATCGTTCTAACTCAACCGTTAACGGATACGCTTCAGTTTCAGGCGCAGCTTCGGTTTGCGCTAAATGTGCAACTCGAGTTTCATAACAAATGATTTGCACAGCTTGAGCTAAGTTTAGTGAGCTGTATTCAGGGTTGGCAGGAATAGCCACATGATAAGTACATTGTTGTAATTCTTCATTACTTAACCCGTGATTCTCACGGCCAAATACAATTGCCACTGGACCAGTAAGACTTTCTTGAGTCAATTTTAGACCCGCTTCGCGTGGATCTAGCATCGGCCAATCTAATGTACGACTACGCGCACTGGTTGCAATCACTAAACTGCAATCGGCAATCGCTTCTTGTAAAGAGTCGACCGTAGTGAGATTTTTTAATATATCAGATGCACCTGCAGCAAGCGCGATAGATTGACCATCAGGCTCGGTACGCGGTTCGGCAAGATATAAATTAGATAAACCCATGGTTTTCATTGCTCTGGCGGTAGAGCCAATGTTACCTGGGTGAGATGTTCCAACTAAAACAACACGAATATTACTGAGCATGAACGACTTTCTTTTGACAAAAAATATTGCCCATATATTAACACAGTCGTTGTTTATTACGTTATATGAAAATCTGCATTTGATATAATCTCTAGATTAAGTATAATGCGGGCGCTATTTTACTCGTTCTTTAACATCCAGGGGATTGCAATGCATCCAATGTTGACTATTGCCACACGCGCTGCACGCGCTGCGGGCCAAACTATTATGCGCGCCTATACTGAACTTGACCGTGTTGAGGTTAGCAGTAAAGGTATTAATGATTTTGTGACTAGTGTAGACAAGGAAGCAGAAGCAACTATTACTTATCAAATTCGTAAATCTTACCCAGATCACACTATCGTGGGTGAAGAAGACGGTGAAAACCGTGGTACCGACAAAGATTACGTTTGGATAGTTGATCCTTTGGATGGCACTAACAACTTCGTTCGTGGTATTCCTCATTTCGCAGTTTCTATCGCAGTTCAATATAAAGGCAAAATTGAAGTTGCCGTTATTTACGATCCTGTTCGCGAAGAACTGTTCTCTGCCGTACGCGGTAAAGGCGCTAAGCTAAACGATTTCCGTTTACGTGTAACCAATGTTAACGACCTTAGCAATACCATGATTGGTACTGGCTTCCCATTCAAGGCTCGTCAGCACACTGACACTTACATGGCTATTTTAGCTGAAGTATTCCCGCAGTGTGCCGATTTACGCCGTACCGGTTCTGCAGCATTAGACCTAGCTTACGTTGCAGCTGGCCGTTTAGATGGTTTCTTCGAAATTGGTCTAAAGCCATGGGACATAGCAGCAGGCGACTTAATTTGTCGTGAAGCTGGCGGCACCGTCACTGACTTTATGGGTGCTCACAACTACATGACATCTGGCAATATTGTGGCTGGTAGTCCAAAAGTAACCACGCAATTGGTTAAAACCATACGTCCGTTACTAAACGAAGGATTAAAGCGCTAAGCTTTCCCCTCGACAAAACATGATTAAACACCGCTAATAGCATTTATGGCTATTAGCGGTTTTTTTGTCTTTGAATTTGCTAAAGTTGAGCCAGATCACTGGGCAAATTATCGAAACTCACCGATAATAGATATTCATTTGCGTCCAGAATAACCATTATGCCATTACATAAAGCGAAAGACTTAAGCATCAAATCCTTAAAGAGCTTTGAACATCTAGTCCTGTTCATTATTGCCCTAGCCACCTTATTTGCTATCGGTGAAGAAATTCTCCACATGATCGCTATTCGCACCGTTGAATTAGCCGACTTACTCTTGCTATTCATTTACCTCGAAGTACTTGCCATGGTAGTTAACTACATCGAGTCGGGTAAGCTCCCAATTCGCATGCCGTTATACATTGCCATCGTCGCGTTAGCGCGTTATCTCATTTTAGATATGAAGGGCATGGAAGACTGGCGCATTTTAGCGATATCGCTATCGACCATCGTATTGGCGTGTACTGTCATTGTGATCCGTTGGGGTCAGTTAAAAATGCCTTACCCTAAAAACCAAGATTATGACAATTAGAATAGCGTCATTAAAACCAAGGTTATTGAACATTAACTCTGCCTTAGCGCTTGCTTAACAAAGTAATTATGCTAACAATAAGATTAATCGTAGCAAGACAACACCCATTAATTCAGTGTTTTGATTTTCAAGGAGCGACAGTATGGGCCAAGAGCCAACAGGATTTGACGAAAAACGCGGTTCACTTAGAGTTGATATGGAAGCAGAACGGGTACGTTTAGATTGGATAAACGCCCAAGGTGAGTCTTGCCTGGACTATGGGGTTTGCATTGATTTAGCCCGAAAAGGCGTATTGCTAGACTTTAAAGCGGCTTTTAAACTTGGTGATCTCATCGCAATTACCTTCAACGAAAACACGCCTAAGCAAAATACCATTAAAGGCCAAGTGTGTCGCTGTATAGAATGCACGCCACAAAGCTACCATATTGCGCTGCAATTAATTTAACGCATTGAATATTCCATGCAGTCTGAGTGGGCTGCTCTATACTCAATAGATAACCAGCATCACCCATTTGCGACGTTATACGACGTTAAGCATAGAGGACCGAAACATGATATTGCTCGTTGGTGGAGAAAAAGGTGGCAGCGGAAAAAGCTGTTTAGCGCAAAACCTTGCGGTTTACATAACCCAAAAATTCGATGCCAATGTGTTGATGGTAGATTGCGATCCTCAGCGCACAACATCAGATTGGATCCAAGCTCGCAACAATGACCCCAGCTTAAAAGCCATTAATTGTATTCAACTCTATGGCAAAATTCGTAATGATCTGTTGAGCCTCGATGAGCGATTTGACTATGTCATTGTCGATTGTGGCGGCCAAGATAACCTCGCGATGCGTGCAGCTATGTCAGTGGCAACTTATGTGGTAATTCCATTAAGACCAAAGCGCCGCGACCTAAAAACATTGCCGCACATGGAAGACATGCTTAGCACCTGTAAAATGGTTAATCCTAAAATGGTGGCGGCGATTGTGATTACTCAATGCCCTGCACTACCGTCACAAGGTAAGCGTATTTTAGAAGCCAAAGAGGTTGTGCAATCATTTGGATTACGCGCGCTAGACTCGGTCACCTTTAGTCGTAATATCTACGATGACAGCGAAGAAAGCGGCTCGTCGGTCCTCGAAATCGAACCCGAAGGTAAAGCGGCCGACGAAATTCGCGCCATTGCCGATGAGCTTTTTGCCATACCGCCAGAAAATCGTTATGAGTTTAACTGATCTCAAGCGTAAAAAGCCCAAAGACACCCGCCAAAAGGTGTCTGTGGATGACTTTATTGAAGATGCAAATAACTATGCATTAGGTAAAACAGCGGGGC
The DNA here is from genome assembly GCF_059758095.1 of Shewanella sp. MF05913. Lineage (NCBI taxonomy): Bacteria > Pseudomonadati > Pseudomonadota > Gammaproteobacteria > Alteromonadales > Shewanellaceae > Shewanella > Shewanella sp. MF05913. Next base: position 130,614 of record NZ_JCAYNT010000008.1, on the reverse strand, counting down.
AAATAGCACCGAGTCAAACTACGGCACAGTTTCTTAAAGGTCTCGATAAAAAGAGCACTAAAATCTATCGTCATGCGACATTTACTCTCACCGAAAAAAGCATTTCACAACTTGATGAAATTGCCAAAACCACCAAAGTGGCTAAATCTAAAATTCTCAGAGTCCTGATAGATGAATTTTATCAGCAACATGACAACGACCAATTAACCATATTGAGTAAGTCGTCACGTTAACCGCACTTGGTTTTCCGTAATATTATTCACGCATTCTAATTTAGCTCCGCGACCTTAGTCGGGTATGCAACTGCCCTCTAATACCATTATTTTGTGAGATACCATGTCGTTGATTTTATTACTCACGCAACAAATGTGCGTGTACCTCGTTATCGTCTACTTAGTCAGTAAAACACCGCTCTTTAAATTTTTTGCTGAGGGTTCAAAGCGCCTACCGCACAAAGTTTTTATTTATGTGGTGTTTTCACTTTTTTGTATTATGGCGACCTATTTTGGTGAGCAAACTACCGGTGCAATTGCCAATACTCGAGCCATGGGCGCTGTGCTCGGCGGATTATTAGGTGGACCAGTGACCGGTTTTTTCGTGGGTCTCACCGGTGGATTACACCGCTATTCTATGGGCGGATTTACCGATATAGCCTGCGCAATATCCACAACCCTTGAAGGTCTATCAGCGGGATTAGTCAGCTACTACTTAAACAAAGCAGGCAAATCAGAGTCGGTGTATTCACCGTCTAAAGTCTTTATGGTGACATTTTGTGCTGAACTGATGCAAATGAGCCTGATTTTATTAATTGCTAAACCTTTAGATCAAGCCTGGGCTTTGGTTTATGTTATTGCACCGCCAATGTTACTCATTAACTCGCTTGGTGCTGCCATGTTTATGAGTATCGTTCGCGATCAAAAAGCCATGTTCGATAAATTGTCATCGAGCTTTTCAACTAATGCGCTGAAAATCGCCGAACGCAGTGTCGGTATTTTATCGAAAGGGTTTAACGAAGAGTCCAGTCAAAAAGTCGCGCAAATCATCATTGAAGAAACCCGTGTTGGTGCGGTTGCCATTACTGACCGTCATAAATTATTGGCCTTTATCGGTATTGGCGCCGACCATCATTTACCTAATACGCCTATTTCGTCTCAAATAACCTTAGATGCCATAGCTCAAAATGAAGTCATGTTTGCTGACGGCGTAGACACTACCTATACTTGCTCAATCTCGAATCATTGTAATCTTGGCTCAAGTTTAGTGATCCCACTGCGCAGCAACGACGAAGTCGTCGGTACCATTAAATTGTATGAGCCTAAAAATAAGTTATTTTTAAATATCAATCGCACCCTAGGTGAAGGAATTGCACGTCTGCTGTCTAACCAAATTCTATATGGCCGCTTTGAACAACAAAAAAACTTACTCATGCAAGCCGAAATTAAATTACTCCACGCCCAGGTTAATCCACACTTTTTATTTAATGCCTTAAATACCATTGGCGCGATTATTAGTCGTGACCCACCCATGGCCAAAAAGCTGATTAAACAATTATCGCAATTTTTGCGCATCAACCTTACTCGCACCACGGGTTTGGTCACCCTAGCTGATGAGCTAGAACATATCGATGCTTATCTCGCCATTGAGCATGCGCGGTTTATCGACAAGCTTAATGTCAGCATCAACATTCCCGCCATTTATCATCATCACAAAATGCCTGCATTTACCTTACAACCATTAATTGAAAATGCAGTAAAACATGGCACATCATTGTTGTTAGACGAAGGCGTGATAAATGTTGAAGCCAGCACCGACGGCAATGACCTACTCCTCAGTGTTACTGACAATGCCGGGTTATACCAACCTTCAACCAATACTGAGGGATTAGGCATGAACTTAGTCCATAAACGATTACAAAATCTTTTTGGTGAACAATACGGTATCGAGGTTCACTGCAAAACAGATGAATTCACTTGTGTACAAGTGCGTATTCCCCTTGAAGAGGCCACATTATGATCCGCTGTTTAATTATTGACGATGAGCCCTTTGCCCGCCAAGAAGTGGCCGATCTTCTGGAGAAACACTCTGATATTGAAGTCCTAGCGCAATGTGGTAATGCGATAGAAGCGTTACAGCACATTAATCGATTAAAACCCGACCTGATTTTTGTTGATATCCAAATGCCACGAATAAATGGAATGGAATTAATTGCCATGCTCAATCCTGAGCAAATGCCTCGGGCGGTATTTATCACCGCCTTTGACGAATACGCAGTAAAGGCATTTGATAACAATGCTTTTGATTATTTATTAAAACCCATAGATGAAAAGCGCTTCAATCAAACATTAGAGAAAGTCAGAGCCAATATGGCACCTCAACTCTTAGATCCCATCTTACCTAAGCGATTAGCGCATTTACCCTGTTACAGCGGCAGTAAACTTAAAGTGGTTACCACAGCTGATGTGGAGTTTATCGTCAGTGATGTAGGCGGTATTCACGTACATTGTCGTCACGGTTTTAGTCATACGCAATTAACACTTAAAGTGCTCGAAGAAAAAACCGCGTTATTTCGCTGCCATAAACAATACCTACTCTCACCTGATGCTATCTCTGAAATTGAAATAACCGACACAGGAGCAGATGTCACCACTCACAGTGGCGCTAAAGTGCCCGTTTCACGCCGCTATCTTAAAGAATTAAAGCAATTATTAGGCTTTCAATAGTATGTTGATGCGTGACAGGTAACACGTTTTGCTCAAGGGTAAAACGCTTGAAGCGCATTATTTACCGCTTAACCCGTCAATTAAACCTGTTACCGAGTTTGGCCCCTATTAAACACCAAGATGCATTAACCTTGTCATACTATATTTATGGGGAGATATAAAATGACTTGGTTTCTACTCTGTGTTGGTTTACTCATTGGTGGGTATTTTATTTACGGGGCGTTTGTCGAAAAAGTATTCGGCATTAACACTCAACGACAAACACCTGCTTTTACTCAGACTGATGGCGTCGATTTTGTGCCTATGTCTAAAGGTAAAGTCTATTTAATTCAATTGTTGAACATTGCTGGCGTAGGCCCTATTTTTGGCCCCATTTTAGGGGCGTTATATGGCCCAGCCGCCATGTTATGGATTGTGTTGGGTTGTATATTTGCAGGTGCTGTACACGATTACTTTTCAGGCATGCTGTCGGTTCGTAATAACGGCCAATCAGTGCCTAACCTAGCCGGTAAATATTTAGGCAAGAACGCAAAACACTTTATGAATCTGTTTGCGATCATCTTATTATTACTCGTCGGTGTGGTATTTATCTCTGCGCCAGCAGGCTTACTCAGTAAATTAACCGGGTTTGATGTAACCATATTTGTCGGCATTATTTTCTGCTACTACCTGATTGCCACTATCGTTCCAATCGACAAAATCATTGGCCGTTTTTACCCTTTCTTTGGCGCACTGTTAGTGTTTATGTCTCTTGGCTTAACCATCGCATTAATGCTGTCTACTGAACACACCATGCTACCCGGTTTTGAAATGGGTGACTTCTTCACTAACCTTAATCCTAACGATATGCCATTATGGCCTGCGCTGTTCATCACCATCGCGTGTGGTGCAGTATCAGGATTCCATGCTACGCAATCTCCATTAATGGCGCGTTGTGTTGAAAACGAATCAAACGGTCGCTTTGTGTTTTTTGGTGCCATGATTGGTGAGGGTGTTATCGCACTGATTTGGTGTGCTATTGCATTGTCATTCTTTGGTGGTGTTGAAGGCCTTAATGCGGGTATGGCAGGCAACCCTGCAAACGTAGTATACGAAGCATCAAATGGGTTACTTGGCGCATTTGGTGGTTTCTTAGCTATCCTCGGTGTCATTGTACTGCCTATCACTTCTGGTGATACCGCGTTCCGCTCTGCTCGCTTAATCTTGGCTGAGTTCTTTAACATCAAACAAGTTGCACTGCCTAAACGCCTAGTGCTAGCGCTACCATTGTTTGCCATCGGTGCAATATTAACCCAAGTCGACTTCGGAATTATCTGGCGCTACTTTGGTGTCGCTAACCAAACCACGGCAGTGTTAATGCTGTGGACCGCTGCAGCATACTTGCTGCGTCATAATAAATTCCACTGGATATGTACTGTTCCGGCAATGTTTATGACCTGTGTGGTAATTAGCTTCATGCTTAACTCATCAACGTTAGGAGCAGGCTTACCCATGACAGTATCAACTGTTGCTGGCATGGTAACCACAGCGATTATTGCGGCACTGATTATTATTAAAACTAAAGGTAAAGGTGATATTGATTCAGACGATGAAGACAGCATCAATTTAGCAAACGAACAGTAATACTTACATCATCAGCAAAACGGCAGCCTCGGCTGCCGTTTTGCATTGATATCACTTTGGCAGCAATGTAGGTATAATATTGGCAAATTTAATTAGCTCTCACGGCCCATGACACAAGCAAACAACCCACTTCACGGCATAAAGCTGGAAACTATTGTTACCGAACTGGTTGAAAAATACGGTTGGGAAGAACTCGGCTCGAGGATCAACATCCAGTGTTTTAAAGATAATCCGAGTGTAAAATCGAGTTTAAAGTTTTTACGCAAAACACAGTGGGCACGTGACAAAGTTGAATACTTGTACCTTAGAGTAAACAAGTTACCTTTACCGCCACCTAAAGATGACTCTCGCAAGCCCGCGTCTAAGCCTCAACATGCTGCGGCTAAAAAGCCTCAAACGGTTAAAGCGCAAACCAACAAATCAACCGATACTCCGGGTAAACCTGTCAATGCCAACATTTGGGGCAACGGATAATCGATAAACAAAAAAGTGCTGAATATTCAGCACTTTTTTGTTTATATTGCGGCTATTGATGTCTTTAAATGCACACTCTTACAGCGCAAATAATTAAAGTGTAATTAATCACACTGTAAACAATGTAGCGCCCATCACCCGTTGAAATAGCCTATAACGGGAATTCAAAAATCAAGCGCCATACTTTTAAACCGCCGCCGACTTGATAACTTAACCCGATATGATCAATTTCAACACTGTCTAAGCCAATAGCCGAAAAATTAATCGGTTTAGAGAAAGCCAAAGTCGAGCCGATTTCATAAGTGTATGACGTTAGCACATTTTCACCGACTGGTGTGACAAACTTAAGTTGGTTAAAGTACCAGTGCCCTGCAACAAACACTCTCGGTTCAACCCGAATATCATCCCATTGCCAATCGTAATTCAAGGCAAAATCAATACCAGTTTTTAGCACCGAATAACCTTCAGTGCTGTCGTTTTGATTGCTCTTATAACCTGCATAGTAAAGACGATTAACCCACACAGGGCTGTATTCAGCGGAGCCGAAACGATACAGGCTCGACAAGCCAGTAGAGTAAATACCCACATGACTATGGGTCGAAAAGTTATGGCCGTATCCCAAATCCACGTAAGACTCTAACGTCAATTGGTCGTCCACCAGCCAATGATATTCAATACCAGGAGTTAGGGTTAGCGTACCAACGCTTTTAGGAAAACTACCACCAGGCAAGTCATTAAAAGAATAATCAAAAAAACCAAATGATGCCGTTAAGCGTAATTTCAACAGATGATCGTCAGACTCTTCAAGATCGAAGCCTAAAGGAATATTCACCACAGCCGCACTTTGGCCAGAGGTGCGATAAATACCGCTGCCTAAATAATTGGCGAAAGCGTAGTGTGAAGCATCGGGTTCGGAGGTTATCTCTTCTGCGACAGCATGATGAGTCGTCAAGATAAAAGGTAAAACGAGTGTAGAAACAAGCCAAGCTGAACGTAAAAAACGACACGATGATAAACCCGCAAGACTATGATGTCGCCTTTGATTTATCACCATATCGTTATTGTTCGATCTGCTTATTCGTCGTTGAAATGGTATTCAGACATCATATGACCAAGTTCAGTTGATTTGGTCTTCAAATATGACTCGTTGTACCGATTTTTACCCACTTGCAGTGGAATGCGTTCAGAGACTTCAATACCTGCATTTTGCATCGCCATGACTTTACGCGGGTTATTGGTCATCAGGCTGACTTTTTCTACGCCAATTTTTTTTAGCATAGGTAAAATCATGTCGTACTTACGCATATCGGCTTCAAAGCCTAAACGCTCATTGGCTTCAACGGTATTGGCACCGGCATCTTGTAATTCGTAAGCACGGATTTTATTCAACAAACCAATACCACGACCTTCTTGGCGAAGGTACAGCAAAAAGCCTTGACCTTTTTCTGCAATGTTCTGCATCGCAGCCTGTAATTGAAAACCACAATCACAGCGCAAGCTGAATAATGCATCCCCTGTTAAGCACTCAGAATGAATACGACCTAACATAGCTTGAGTGGGATCAAGTTGACCAAATGTCAATGCAACGTGTTCTTTACCTGTCGCGGTTTCTTCAAAACCGTGCATGTCAAAAACACCCCAAGGAGTGGGTAATTTAGATGTTGCGATATATTTTATCGACATGAATTAACCTTACGACAACTAACTGTAAAAGAAAATATTAAAACTTAGCAGGGGCAAAACCAGTCACTTCTTTAATGCCCATTTCGCGGCCTAATGCCGTCATTGGATGCACCACAATCAGACCTTTAACAGACTTATTCAATTTGCCCATGTCAGCTTGTTCAGCTTTCGTTAATGAACGCTTGAAGCCAAGTGTTTTTAACGCTGTGCCTTCTTTACTTAACTCACGAGTTTGCTGGCCTTTAGTGCTGGCAATACGCTTAGTTACAGTGGCGATCTCTTTCTTAAACTGCATGATAACCGTGGCATCACCACGTTGTTCAGCCGCGGCTAATTTGCGACGAAACTTGTCTAACTTATCATTTAATGTTTGCAGTTCTTGCTTTAAATTCATTTGGTTACCTTAAATACTTTGGTGTGTTATTGAATAGGCTACTTAGTTGTATACCTTACAACACCTTTTCGGATGCAGATTATATACCCAAACCCACCTAATATGCGACAACCAAACACTGCATATACAACTTTATGCCTCTCAACGGTCATGTTAGACAATGATTTAAAAAAAAAGGCAACGCCCTAAAACACCCTTTTTATTTATCCAGTGCTTATTCTACAACCAAACCGGATAAACATTGTGCAGTCTCGCGTTCTCGCAAACGTTTTTATCACATTTATGTGTAAACCTCATTGCAATCTTTATGATAATCATTATCATTCGCAGCAATTCCATCAAAGGTATCCGTTATGACATCGCTAAGACTCTCTCTACTGGCTATTGCGTGCCAAAGTGTTTTATTTCCTGTTTATGCTCAAGACTCAACGCCAACAGAATCAAATACTCCAACTCAAGCATCATCTGAGGATTATGAACGCATTACCGTATATGGTCGCCAAAACCAAGTGGTAATGAATTCAGGCCTTGCAACGAAATCAGACATGTCGCTGATGGAAACCCCCGCTGCGGTAGTGATTGTTGACGAAGCATTAATCGATGCCCAAGGCGTCAGTAACATGCAAGATTTAATTCGTAATATCAGTGGTGTGACCCAGGCGGGTAACAACTACGGTATTGGTGACAACCTCGTCATTCGAGGCCTAGGAGCAAACTACACCTATGACGGCATGTATGGCGGCGCAGGACTTGGCAACACCTTTAACCCTACCCGTTCGCTCACTAATGTCAGTTCGGTTGAAGTGTTAAAAGGCCCTGCAACCGGATTGTACGGAATGGGAAGCGCTGGCGGCGTAATGAATTTAATAGAAAAGAAGCCAGAGTTTGTCAGTAAGCATGTTATGGAAGCCGAAGTGGGTCAATGGGACACATATTCATTTATGGCTGATAGCACAGGTGCTGTCACTGACGATGTCGCCTATCGTGTGGTAGCCAAAAGTGCTCGCAGTGACGGATATCGCGACTTAGGAACCGACCGCGACGAAGTCTACGGCTCGCTAAAGTTTGTGTTGAACGACAATCAAAACCTCATGCTGTCTACCGCTTACATAAACGATTCTATTCCCGTAGATTCCATTGGCCACCCAATCCGGATTTATAATGCGGCTTCTGTAGATGGTAAAACGGCAGACCAGGTAAGTTGGCAAGATTTGGTTAATGACCCTACCAGCAGTGGCGTACAGCTCACCGATGAGCAGCGTCAACAACTGGCTAATTCATTGAGTGCATCAGATGGTGAAACACCTTACGATTTTGGTCACAATGGCTTAATTTCACCAATGGCAAAAGATAACGAAGGTGAAGAGTTACGTTTCAAACTGACTCACAACATTTACTTAACCGATAACCTGTTTTTAAACCAACAATTGCAATACCGAAATTATGAAACCAGTTTTGCTCGCCAAACTGGCGCGTATAACTACGTGTATTGGGAACGAAATGGCATCATTAACCAAGACCCACGCGCGCCGTTAGTTGAAGATGAAGTGTTATACCCTTATGCAGCTCGTCGTCAGGAGTATCGTAAAGTTTCTGCAGATGAACAATCTTGGCAATACTTTGCTGACTTACGTTACGACTTTGACATTGGCAATATCGAAAACGAACTACTGATTAATGCTAACTTTGAAGACCGCACAATTCGCTTCAAACAATACTCAATTTGGGATGCCGATTACGTATTAAAAGACAGCAATGGCGATGTATCTTACCAAGGTACCCTGCCATACATTTACGATATTCGTAACCCCAACTGGGCCGAAGGCGAATTTGAAGATTACGATCCATTACTGACCAGTAATTACAATAAAACCGTCACAGCATGGGGTTTAGGCGTACAACATGTCGGATACCTTGGTGCTGGCTTTACCAGTCGTATTGGGGTGGCATTTAATGAAATTAAACAAACCTATGAACATCTCGGGGTTGATTCCCGTTACAGCTCAAGCTTAGCTGAGCCACAACCAGAAGCGGACACAACAGATAACGGAATTACCTTCAATCTTGGCTTAACGTATATGCCAACGGATGATGTTTCAATTTTCGTTAATCACTCTAAAGGTCGTACAGCCTACAGTGTGTTGGGCGATGTTACCGGCAATGAAGCCGACCGCGAAGACTCAGAATCGGTCAGTAATGACTTAGGCGTGCGTTTCAAAGCGTTTGATGATCAACTATTAGCCTCATTAGTCTTTTTTAAATCATCACGGACTAATATTGCCTACAGTAACCCTGACTACGATAGCAGTGCGGTAACCTCTACAATAGATCCTTATTTTTACGACGGCAGTGAAGATACTAAAGGCGTCGAGCTCGATTTAAATGCCAATTTAAATGAACAGTGGAAAGTGAACGTTAATGGCGTTTACCAAGATGCTCGCGACAATCAAAATCCTAATAGCAGTGATTATGGTCAACACCAAAAAGGCGTGCCATACCTTACGGCAAGTGCCTGGGTGACTTATGCAGCAGAACTGAGTTTACCCGCGCCAATATCGGTAAGCTTAGGGGCTGAATATGTCGGTGAGCGCAGCACCAACTCAAGCTCATTTGGTATTCCAGACGGTTATGTACCAAGTTACACCGTATTTGACACTGCCATCAGCTATGATGTTGAACGGTATAAAATTCAGCTCAATATTAATAACTTACTTAACAAGTCATATTACGACAAAGCCATGTTTCTAGGCGGTTTACCTGGCGAAGAACGTAACGCTAAGTTAACGGTAACCTACCGTATCTAATCAACACTACTTAACACAACACACTGCCAGCACGTGACCGTGCTTGGCAGTGTTTTTGTTTATGGGGGTATTACTTTATGATGACAGGCATTAATCAACCTGATCTCAGGTTAATCAATAAAGAGGGAAAATCTACTCCCCCTTCATTAAGGACAATATTTAATGGCCGACAGTTTAGTTAACTCATATACCTTGCCTAACGGTGGCATCATCCCTAATCGTGTTGCCAAAGCCGCCATGGAAGAAAATCTTGCCAATGCAAAACAACAACCTGATAGCGCGCTGTTTGCACTTTACGATGCGTGGGCAAAAGGTGGCGTGGGTTTAATGATTACCGGTAATGTCATGGTTGACCGTTATGCCATGACAGGTCCTGGTGGCGTCGCGTTAGAGGCCAATAGTGATATAGCGCCATTTACACAGTGGGCCAGCATTGCTAAGCAAAAACAAGCCCGAGTGTGGATGCAAATAAACCACCCTGGCAGACAAGTGTTTAAAGCCATGGGCGGTAAAAACTTAGCGCCATCGGCTATCGCATTAGATTTAGGCAAGCATTCATCGATGTTTTCACAGCCTAAAGCCATGACTCATGATGATATTTATGATGTGATTACCCGCTTTGTAACCACAGCGAGTTTGGCCCAGCAAGCCGGCTTTGATGGTGTGCAAATCCATGCTGCCCACGGTTATTTACTCGCACAATTTTTGTCACCGCTCACTAACAAGCGCAGCGATGAATGGGGCGGAAGTCTTGAAAATAGAGCTAAGTTACTGCTTGAGGTGGTTAAACAGATTAGACAGCGATGTGGTGATAAATTTGACATCGCGGTAAAGCTTAATTCAGCTGACTTTCAACGAGGCGGTTTTGATATTGACGATGCCGAAAAAGTCATTGCTATGCTGGCGCAATATCAAGTTGATATGGTGGAATTATCTGGCGGCAGTTATGAAGCACCGGCCATGCAAGGCAGAAGCGCTGACGAACGAACCCTCGCCCGCGAAGCTTATTTTCTCAGTTTAACCAGCCAATTAGTGGCAAGTTCGCCCATTCCATTAATGTTAACCGGAGGCATTCGGCGTAAAGCCGTTGCCGAGCAAGTGCTCGAAGCAGGCTTTGCATTATGTGGCATTGCCAGTGCACTGGCATTTTACCCTAGCTTAGTAAACACATGGCAAACTCAGCCCGACTTTACGCCAGAGTTACCGAGAGTCGACTGGCAAAGTAAGCCGTTGGCGGGATTAGCAACGATGGCTATCATTAAGCGTCAATTAAGACGTATGAGCCAGGGACACACACCACAAACCGATGATTCACCAGTGTGGAGTTTATTGGTCGATCAATTTAAAACCAAACAACGGACAAAACGTTATCGCAAGATGCTCGGGATCACTCACGGGTAAATCGATGCACAATCTGATTACTGCTTCCGCGCCACAATAGCGCGGGATCAGCATTTTCTTGCTCAAACTTACCGTCAATCAATACATCAACCATTGCAACGACAGCTTGTTGCGCCTCGTTTAACTCATCGAGCTGATAACCACTCCACAGCCAAATGTCTTTATCGGGACATTCTTGCCTAACCCGTTTAACTAATTGGAGTATGGTTTCAACATTAACAGGATGCAGTGGATCGCCACCGCTCAACGTTAAGCCTCGACGCTTTATGCGGTTATCATTTAAATCTGCAATAATTTGATCTTCAAGCGCTTGAATATATAGGTGGCCAGCATCAGGTCGCCAGGTGTTTTGGTTATAACACCCTTTACACGCATGTTCACACCCACTGACAAATAACGTACAGCGGGTGCCCTCGCCATTGACTACATCAACACTGTGATAAGCACTGTAATGCATTACAAATGTTTCACTCTGCGTTTAACTTCTTCTTGTTTACCAAAATTAAATGGTCTTGCATCAGGGCTGCCTAAATAGCCACATACTCGGCGAGTCACCGACACACGGCTAGGCTCATGGTTGCCACACTTGGGGCACACAAAACCTTTGCTGGTACAATTAAACTCACCAATAAAGCCGCAATCGTAACATTCGTCAATGGGCGTGTTGGTGCCGTAATAAGGCACTCGGCTGTAGCTGTAATCCCACACGTTTTCTAATGCTTCAATGTTATGTTGCATATTGGGGTATTCGCCGTAGCAAATAAACCCACCATTGGCGATTGCCGGATAAGGCTGTTCAAAATCAATTTTATCGAACGGGTTAACTTTTTTCTCAACATCTAAATGGAAGCTATTAGTGTAATAGCCTTTATCGGTCACGCCCGCAACGACGCCAAATTGAGCCGTATCAAGCTGACAAAAACGGCTGCATAGATTTTCGCTTGGGGTGCTGTATAGGCTAAAACCATAACCGGTTTCTTGTTTCCAGGATTCGGTAGCTTGCTTGAGCTTACTGATAATCGCCACCGCTTTATCGCGAAGTGCAGCATCATCAAACACATGTTTATCAGCACCATAAATGGCATTGATGGTTTCGTGCAAACCAATAAAGCCTAATGAAATAGACGCGCGGCCATTTTTAAAAATTTCACTGACATCATCATCCGCTTTTAAGCGCACACCACACGCACCTTCCATATATAAAATCGGTGCAACACGGGCTTTAACGCCTTCTAAACGGGCAATGCGGGTATCGAGCGCTTTACGGGCGATTAATAAACGTTTTTCAAGTAACTGATAAAAACGTTGCTCATCGTTATCAGCCTCTAAGGCAATACGCGGTAAGTTTAAACTCACCACGCCGAGGTTGTTACGCCCTTCGTGCACCAGCTGCCCGTTTTCTTCATAGGCGCCTAAAAAGGAGCGACAACCCATTGGAGTTTTAAACGAACCGGTGACTTTGACCACTTGCTCATAATTTAAAATATCGGGGTACATGCGCATACTTGAACATGTGAGCGCCATTTTTTTAATGTCGTAATTAATGTCAGTTGCTTTATGGTTAACGCCATCTTTAATCGCAAACACCAATTTAGGGAATACCGCAGTTTTGCGGTTTTTTCCAAGGCCAGCCATGCGCACGGTGAGCATCGATTGTTGGATTAACCGCGATTCCCATGAGGTCCCTAATCCAAAACCAAAGGTCACAAAGGGTGTTTGTCCGTTAGCGGTATGTAAGGTGTTGACCTCATACTCTAAAGACTGGAAGGCATCGTGACATTCTTTCTCGGTTTGCGTCATCGCAAAACCTTCTTCATCGGCTACTTGCCACTTTTTCGCCACTGCAAGGTGTTTTTGATAACTTTTTTGCACAAACTCCGCGAGGACTTCATCGATGCGATTAATGGTTGTGCCACCATAAATATGGCTCGCCACCTGGGCAATAATTTGCGCCGTGACCGCTGTCGCAGTCGAAATGGATTTAGGCGTGTCTATTTCAGCATTACCCATTTTAAAGCCATGAGTTAACATGCCTGCTAAATCAATCAACATGCAGTTAAACATCGGGAAAAATGGCGCGTAGTCTAAATCGTGATAATGGATTTCGCCTTTTTCATGGGCGGCGACCACATCTTTTGGGAGCAAATGCGTTTTGGCGTAATGCTTAGCCACAATACCGGCTAACAAGTCACGTTGAGTGGGAATCACCTTGGCGTCTTTATTGGCATTTTCGTTTAAAATGGCACTGTCAGACTGTTCAACTAAGCCACGAATAGCACAATTTAGTTTACTTTGTGCTTCACGGTGTTTGTCACGGTCGTGGCGGTATTCAATATAATGACGTGCGACTGATTTAAATGGACCCGACATTAACAAGACTTCAACAGCATCTTGTAATTCGTGAATATCTACCTGGGCTTTATCAGCCATTTGCAGTTGAACCGTTTGAGCCAATTCAAGTGCATATTGATGATCTGCTTGTCCCGCAGAATCCATTGCAGCCACTACCGCATCTTTAATACGACTCGCGTCAAACGCAGTACGGCATCCGTCCCTTTTCACCACAACAAGCATACAATCCACCTTTTCAGAATGCCGCAACAAACACCATATATCGGCGCAGCAGTATCAATAAACACTATATGCTGTGTATTAGGCGCTATATCGGGCGAAGCTTCTTTGATCCAGATCATAAGAAAGCAGACTGATGGGTATAATACCAATTCCACTAATCATCTGGTCATTCAGCGGGAGTTCTGTGCCTTCTAGGCAAGTAATAGAATTGTAGGCATAGTTGCTCTCGGCAACTGCTCCTGCGTTGCTCTACCTCCTGCATCCATGCAGTCGTACGTCAAAATGCTATTAAGCAGCATAGAAGGCACAGAAACCCGCCTTGCAGGAGACACTCAGACCGTTCATTTCTTTGTTGCATTGTCTTAGAAGGGAATAACCATTATTTCAACAATGCGCCTCAAACTGAACAGCCTGAGTGACTCTGATTGGTCACATAATTAATGGAAATGGTATAGTAACTCTGCATTTAAGCGGAGTAGATAAACACTAAATTGGCGAGAGGCAGGCCACCTCGCAACCTGTGGCCTGCTGTAAAAAATTAATGTCCTGCTAGCGTAGCTTTAAGTAAATGGGCAATATCGTGTACCGCGGCCTCACCCGCTTTAATGGCTTCTTTAGCACGATGAAACTCCATCGTACCGATATCAAATACTTCAGGCACGATGCAAATATCTGGTGGCTCACCCATTAAACGAGACCGTTTATGGCGCTGCTCTAAAATATCCATCGACTGTGACATCACCGCGATCATTCCTGGATGAGACTTGCCTCCTCCGAGTGAAAATTTATCGGTCAAGCCGCTCATATAATCTTTGCCTTTGCCCCACAAATCCATAAAGCCTGATTCTAATTGCTTTTTCTCTTCTATCGGTTCAGAAGGTTTAGGCACGCGGCTTTTGACTTGTTCAGGCAACATGTGCATATGGCCGCGGCGATGACCATTTAAGTCAACTGCAATAACAATATCGACGCCCATGGCACGGCACAAAGATACCGGCACAGGATTAACCACCGCACCGTCGACTAACCAGCGGTGGTCTTGTTGTACTGGTGGTAAAAAACCCGGCATCGAGCACGATGCTCGCACGGCATGACGTAAATCTCCTTCTCTAAACCAAATTTCTTGACCAGAATATAAATCAGTCGCCACTGCGGCAAAGGGCCGCTTGAGCTGTTCAATGTTAAGATCGCCAATACGGCCCGCTAAAACATCAAACACTTTTTCACCACTGATTAAGCCGCCTTTACGCCAACCTAAATCCATTAATCCGAGCACATCCCAACTAGAGAAACCGCTCACCCAGGTTTCAAGTTCGGCTAAATGATCATTTGCGTATGCTGCGCCCACTAATGCGCCCACTGAGCAACCGGCAATTTTATCTGGATAAATATCTAATGCGGCTAAGCCTTTTAAGACCCCAATATGCGCCCACCCTTTTGCGGCGCCGCTGCCTAATGCTAATCCTACAGTCAGCTTTGTCATCGTTAATCCTTTCAAGCGAGGAATTTATTCACACGTCATTACTCATTGAATCACTTGTTGATGTTCAAAATCAAAATTTCAACCTAAACGAGTGATGTCAAAAAATAGCATAACCAAAGCGACTCTTGTTGGCTATAGCACAGTGAAACCGCTATAATCCGTGGCTATCATTTTTTAGGGGATTTACCTTTGCAATTTACCGATTTTCAATTGGACAAGCGCCTGCTTGACAGTTTAAAGCACCTTGGCATTACCACGCCTACCGATGTTCAAGCGCAAGCACTGCCCATTGCCTTATCTGGTAAAGATTTAATGGCCTCGTCTAAAACGGGTTCAGGTAAAACCTTAGCGTTTTTATTACCCGCTATGCAACGCGTTATCTCGACTCGCGCCTTGTCTAAAAAAGACCCACGCGTATTGGTATTGTTACCCACTCGCGAATTAGCTCAACAAGTATATGGTCAACTGCGTTTATTGGTGGCCAACACCCAATACAAAGCAATCAGTGTATTAGGCGGCGAAAACTTTAACGACCAGGCTAAAGCATTGGCTCGCGATCCGCATTTTATTGTCGCTACGCCAGGTCGTATTGCCGATCACTTACAGCAACGTCACCTCTTTTTAAATGGGCTTGAGCTGCTGGTACTTGATGAAGCAGACCGTATGCTCGACTTAGGTTTTGCCCCGCAGTTAAAAGCCATTAACGATGCTGCCGATCATAAGCGTCGACAAACGTTGATGTTCTCTGCCACGCTAGATCACGACAGTATTAACGAAATTGCTGCTACGTTGCTTAAATCACCGATCCATGTTGCCATTGGTGAGTCTTATTCTGAGCATAAAGACATTGAACAGCGCATTATTTTGGTAGACCATTTAGACCATAAACAAGCATTGCTGCAGCATATTTTGAAGCAAGAACAGCACAAACAAGTGATTGTGTTTACAGCAACACGCTCTGATACCGACCGTTTAGCGACATTATTAGCTGCAGAAGGTTTTGCCACCTCAGCATTGAGCGGTGACTTAAAGCAATCTGCACGTAATCAAATTATGGACAAGTTTGCTCGGGGACAGTCACAAATATTGGTTACTACTGACGTCGCGTCTCGCGGTCTTGATTTAGTCAACGTGTCATTAGTGATTAACTTTGACATGCCAAAATTTGCTGAAGAATACGTACACCGTATCGGTCGTACTGGCCGTGCTGGTGCTAAAGGTGATGCGATATCATTTGTTGGCCCTAAAGATTGGGACAGCTTTAAGAAAGTGCAGCTATTTTTACGTAAAAACTTTGATCTGACTGTCATTGAAGGCATGAAAGCTAAGTTCAGTGGCCTAAAAGACAAACCTACCACAGGCAAAGCGGACAGCGTACAACCACGTGATGCGGTGAGCGGTAAAGCAAAAGTGGCGAAAAAGGCCAAAGCAGCACCCAAGCGTGATAAACGCTTTATTACCGGTGTTGACGTAGGTGATGCGCCAATGCGCCGTAAAGCCAAACCCATTCAAATTATTGAAGAAGACAACAGCTCAGAAGACTAACTATCTTAAACTTGGGATAATAAACGTCTTTTAAGTAAACAACATTAAGGGTTGCGCATCACCATTTGTGCAACTCAATGCATAACGACACGTTCGCTATACGCCTACGTGCAGTAAAAACAGTAAGGATTAACATGAAAATTTGTGGTGTAGAATTAAAAGGCGGCGAAGCCATTATCAGTATGCTGACCTATGAAGGTGAAACCTATAACGTGCCAGCATGCCGTAAAATCTCATTTAGCGTATCAAACTCTAGCGAAACAGAATCTATCCGTGAATTTCACTTTGCTTTTCATAAGTTAATGGAAGATTACCGAGTCGATCAAATTGTGATTATTGAGCGTGAACAAAAAGGAAAGTTTGCTGGCAGTGCGACCAGCTTTAAACTTGAAGCGTCAATTCAAATCACTGACCTTCCAGTACACCTTATTTCACCTGTTGCCATTAAAGAACAGTTAAAGCGTAATCCACCGCAGGTTGATTTTGAATCGTTAGACTTAAAGCGTGTACAACAAAACGCATTCGATGTGGCTTATGTACAACATAACCGCATTATTTTTGGTAAAGCGTAAGCCTGTCACATTATGGCGTTACTGCAAATTGATCAGTAACGCCACTATCATGCCTTTATCATTCGCTGCTCATTTCATTTAATGACTCGCACCATTTAATTAGCACCCAAGTTGCCCTCATGTCAGACAACAAACCCAAAAGCCGCCAAGCTCCGCCCAAAATGCCACTTAACGCTGCTAGTCAGGCATTAAAGCCCAAAACAGATATGAGCAAGCTCATCACCAGCGCCGACATTAAACAGCGTCAAAGTGAACTTAGTGCATTACGCTTTTTGAGTGGTTATCGCGCAGATATCGTCGAGCAAATACGACAATTGGTTGATACCAATGCATTAGGCGCACACTTTTTAAGTCGCTACCCGCGCGTGCACGATATCCGTACTGACAAAGCCTTGTATGATATGACCATCGAGTTGAAAAACACTTATATGCGTCAATCAGATCCATTAGCAAAAGTAATTTTTGATGAAAAAATTAATGTCAGCCATCACGCACTTGGGTTGCATTCTTATGTCAATCGCCGCCAGGGCAACAAAGTGAAAGCTAAAAATGAAATCCGCATATCCTCACGTTTAAAGCACATCCCTTTTGAACTGCTGCAAATGGTGGTGGTGCATGAACTCGCTCACCTGCGTGAAAAAGACCACAATAAGGCCTTCTATCAATTATGTACTTTTATGCTGCCAGATTATCACCAGTATGAGTTTGATATGCGAGTATGGCTGGTCGCCGAAGAAGCGGGGCAATCTCCTTACGCGTAAGCCTCGCGTATTGAACACACCTTGTAAGACCAACTGCCTGCTAACAATAACACTCACACTAACGCCTATCGCTTATTTGCACACTTAACTCTAATGAGTGACTTCTTCGCTTAACATCTGGTTATAAATGCCCTTGTTGCTGCGTCGTAAGACAGCTTATTGTGGACTTATTTATCCATAATGATTGGACGATATGAATATGTCTATTCGGCGTGATGACCTTTATTATCCACACAACTTAGAAAGCAACAGGCTTTAGTTCGCTATCACTATTCGTTTATAAAACATCAAAGTGTGTGCTTAAATATTAATGTGGAGAAAAACATGTCTCATCAAATCATACAAGATCTTAACAACCGCTATACTGCAAAAAAATATGACCCAAGCAAACGTATATCTGTTGAAGATATGGACGTGCTAAAAGAAGCAATGCGTTTATCTGCCTCTTCAATTAATGCACAACCATGGAAATTTATCATTATTGAAAGTGATGAAGCCAAGCAGCGTTTTCATGACACTTATGCCAACATGTATCAATTTAACCAACACCATGCAAAAGCGGCATCACATATTATTTTATTTGCTTACAATCCTCGTTTTACTAAAGAACAATACAAAAAAGTAGTGGATATCGAAGTCAGCTCAGGCCATTTACCGGCAGAGATGTTTGATAATATGCTTAATGGTGGGTTTACCTTTGCAGAGGTAAATACTGATGAAAGTGGTTATAACGGCTACTGGACTAAAGCACAAACCTACATAGCCTTAGGTAATACTTTGCATGTACTGGCACGTTTAGGGATTGATTCAACCCCGATGGAAGGTGTCGATTCCACCTTAATTGGTAAAGAGTTTGAACAGGAATTAGAGGGTTTTGTATGTGACGTGGCCTTAGCAATGGGTTACCACATGGATGGCGAAGACTATAATCACGGTCTACCTAAAGCACGTTTAGCACTTGAAGATATCTTCATCGAGTTATAACTGATTATGATGGGGTTAATGCATCAACACATCGCTTAGCCCCTCATTAACATCACGATAACATCATTACACCTAACCACAAGGCAGTATAGTAAACTCTGGCTGCGGTTCGCTCCGGTTTATGAATTAACTCGCCAAGGGGGATTTAAACGATTTTCACCCGCCCAATAAAGCTTTAGCTTATTGCCACTCGGGTCAAACAATATCGCCTCACGCCATAAATAGGCTTCATCTGTGGGTAACTGAGCAAACTCAATGCCTTTTGCTAGCAAGTCATCTACCCAGCTATCTAACTCAGCATGTTCGAAGTAAATCACCGCGCCATTCATCGTCGATTCAGGCGCTAATGATAACGAAAACGAACTCTGCCCCATCGGGCATTCAAAGCGCGCATAATCTGGCGTATCAACGATTAAGGTAAACCCCAATAATTGATAAAACGCCACCGCCTTATCCATATTCGACACAGGTAATGTCACTTGATTGAGATTCATCGCTTCCTCTAATTGGTTTGGCACTTTGTGATATTCAAGTTTGTTCTATATAAGTGCAACATTGATTAAATGCCTACCGAGTTGGTGCTATTAAGTTAATCTCATCGTGATAGTCAAAAACTAATCGTCTGATAATATTAAATAAAAAGCAATCCCAATAGTTGGCATAAATCTTCCAACCTTAATGATGCTGATAAGCTCATCTAACAGTAGCAGTCGCTTATTAGTAAGCTAGTTATAGTCGAGTTGCACAACAATAGCATCAACATCGCAACATACAGGATTAAAATCCGCTTAGAAAAACCTGAATTTAATACTACAAATATTGGCTCACCGTATACCAGTGTATATGCCATAGCAGCCTTTGGAGTAACATGTTAAACGCGTTAATCCCAATTTCGGCCTTACTGATATCGAATGCCTTCCTATTACTGGGCCATGGTTTATTACTTACTTTACTGCCCATTGCAGCGAGTGAATTAGGGTTCAGCGACACGCAAGTGGCATTAACCGCTTCAGCTTACTTTCTAGGTTTTGTCTCAGGTTGCTTAGCAACACCGTTCATGCTGAAGCGAGTGGGCCATATACGTAGCTTTGCCGTGCTCGCAACATGCTACTCCGTGGTCATTTTAGTGTTCCCGCTATTACCAAATTTTTATAGCTGGCTGTTGTTACGATTCCTGATTGGAGTGGTCATTTCAGGCTTGTATATGATTATCGAAAGTTGGTTAAACGGTACATCTACAGCAAGTAATCGAGGTTCAATACTGTCTATTTACACCACATTAAATTTAGTCATGGTCATGTGCGGTCAGCAGCTATTTAACTTAGGTAGCGCCCGTGAATCAATGTTATTCGGTTTAGCGGCTATATTCATATCCATTGCGATAATCCCAGTATCATTGACTCGTTCATCTGCGCCCGCGGTCGTAAAACAAGTGACCTTAAGTATGGCCAAAGTGTGGAAACACTCTCATGTCGCGCTGATTGGCGCCGTGGTAGCAGGATTCGTTACAGGTGCATTTTGGGCTTTGGCCCCTATTTACGCTAAAGATAATGGTTTTGACAGTATTCAATTAGGCGCATTTTTGTCCGCTACCGTGCTTGGAGGGGCCTGCTTTCAAGTGCCATTAGGTAAATTATCTGACCGTTTTGATCGACGAAGTGTATTGATGTTTACCGCGCTAGCCGGTGCTTTTGTGTCATTATTATTTATCGGTCTTCCCTATGTTGTCAGTACCTTTGGCGGCTGGCCGGCAGCTATTTCGGCCTTTTTTTGGGGAGGAACCTGTATGACGTTATATGCAATATGCTTAGCTCACGCTAACGACAACGCGACCTCAGAAGACTTTGTTGAAATAAGCAGTGCCATGCTCATCACACTTGGCTTATCGTCTGCCATCGGGGCACCAATCGCATCACTTGCTATGGGGTTAATAGGTGCTCAAGGGTTATACGCCTTTACCAGCATATGCCTCGCCACCTTTTTTATCATCGTGTTATTGAGACGCCGTAGCCACACACTCTCTTCAACGCTCGAAACCAAAGAAAGCTTTCGCGCTGTGACAGATATGGCCAGCCCAACGGCTTATGAAATGGACCCAAGGACAGAAGCCGATACAAATAATGTTAGGCCATAAATGCAGCGGATAAACCCGCCATCTGAAATGACAATGGATGAGTAGCATTACAGGTTACAGGCAGCTATCAGTTGATACCTACCTTTTTGCCATTGGATGGTTGGGGTTTAGCTGAAGTAAATCCCATAAATTGCCGTATAAATCTTCAAACACCGCAACAGTACCGTAATCTTGTTCTTGCGGCTCACGCACAAAGTGAATACCAATCGATTTCATCCGCTTGTAATCGCGCCAAAAGTCATCGGTATTCAAAAAGATGAACACACGGCCGCCAGTTTGATTGCCAATAAAATCCTGTTGTTCTGGCTTTGAAGCCTTAGCCAGTAATATCGCAGTGCCATGTGAGTTTGGTGGCGCGACAACAACCCAGCGTTTATCTTGTTCCGGCTGATAAGTGTCTTCGATGAGCTCAAAATTTAATTTGTTTACATAAAAATCGATTGCGTCATCGTAATCTTTTACCACGAGGGCAATATGAACAATATTCTGTTTCATTGTGTTACCTAACGTTGCCCTTTAGGGACGAGTATTGAAATATTCACACTAGAACAGTTCTGCTATTGCGACAATGTTAGCCCACAAGGGTTACCGCTATATTTGGGGTCTGCTTTTGCTTTGCGCTTTGTTCTTTGTTCTTTGTGCACTAACATAAATCGCACTCTGGCTTTTGTCGATACCAATACCGAGCCGATGGCGGCAGTGTGACAAACAGTCATAAAAAATGCAGCATTTAGGCTGCATTTTTTATATTGTTTTCATCATGCCAATAAACAGCAGAGTTATTGAGGATTCATTAACCCAGGTCCATCATCATAGTGCGGCTACGCACTAGCGCCTGAAACTCTTGTAATTGCTTTTTAGGCAACACTTTTGCTTCTGCAATATTGGCTTTCATGGCATCAACTGGGCGACCATTTACAATGAACTCATAATGTAAATGTGGGCCAGTAGATGCGCCGGTATTACCCGATAATGCAATAACCTGTCCGCGAGTGACTCGTTGACCTTTTTTGACTAAAAACTTCGACAAATGCAGGTAGCGAGTACGTACCTTGTTGTCATGTTCAATCACAATGTAGTTACCGGCAAACGCATGCTTAGTGACCATAGTGACAACACCCTCACCTGGAGCCACGACTTTGGTGCCTATCGGTGTCGCAAAGTCAGTACCGTTATGAGGACGAATACGACCGGTAATGGGATGTTTACGTGTTGGATTAAAGCGCGAACTTAAGCGCACTTTGCGATCTAAAGGAATACGTTGGAATGCTGGAGCTAAGCTTTGGCCATTAATATCGTAAAAATTACCATCAATATTTTGAAACGCAGTAATGTCTCGACGGCCCGTATTGATGCGAATGCCTTCAATAGAAGTCATGCCTGTTGGCTCGCCTTCTACAAATTGATCATTAACCAATACAGAAAACGTGTCGCCAGCACGAAGCTCACGAGAAAAGTTTAACTTAGCTTTTAAAAGTGATTCAACTTTTTGAATTTCGCCGGCACTCAAGCCTGCATTTTTTGCAGAAACATAAAAAGAGCCGTTGATTTCACCACCGACAATACGATTTTGCCAAATGCCATCAATGTTGATGTCTTTTACTTCAAAGCTACCGTCTTCAAAACGGGTAAACACCACTTGATGTGCTGGATTAAAATACAATTCTAATTTTTCTAACTCGCCGTTGGCGTTATCCCAAAACTGGATGCGGTTACCGGGCAATAATGTATCTAACGCTAACACTTCTAAATCGGCTTCAAGCACTTTATACATGGTGCGTTGGTCGATACCGGCAAGCTGAAACAAATGACTTAAGGTGTCACCCGTTTCGATAACACGGTCTAGAATAGGGGTAACTTGATGAACAGCAACTGGGGATTGATCCTGGAGAGCGATGTGTGGCAATAACGAATCGATATCGATTGCCACTGGAATACGTTGTGATGAAAACTCTTGTTGGGTGGGCCATAACAATGCGGCTCCAACAACAAACACACTTGCAAGCAATAGCTTCTTGTGCAAGTTAGGTAAGTTCAACGAACTTACGTCGGGCCTTTGAAAGCCCATAATTTTACTCGTTAGCAATGTCTAATCCACCCTAAAAGATGACGCTTTATATTTTTTGTTTTTCTTTTACTGCAAATTGTTATTGCGAGGCAGAGATTAAACGGATTAATACTATGCCTACACGTCGTTTTTGTTATCAATATGACCCAATATTTGATACTACGGCGTCCGGTAAAACTGTTTAAAACACGGACTTTTGCACTCAAATTGCATATCAACGCTCTTTTATATCAAAAAAAAATCATATTACAAATATAAAATGATATTTATTTAATAATTTGTTTGAACTCGATTGCAGTTATCACGGGAGCTTGAAGCAGATCAAACTCAATTAACTGCATATTCATTCGGTAATTTGCTAATTCCAAGCCCATTCATTTTATTCACTTTTATCTGCACGCTGATCCGCTCTTTCATCGCTTCGATATGGCTAATTACACCAATCATTTTGCCTGATGCATTTAAGTTATCGAGTGCATCTAATGCGGTATCTAAGGTTTGGCTGTCCAACGTACCAAAGCCTTCATCTAAAAACAGTGAGTCAATGCTCGTTTTATGACTAACAAGGTCAGAAAGTGCTAACGCAAGGGCTAAGCTGACTAAAAAGCTTTCGCCGCCAGACAAGGTTCTGGTGTCACGCACAGCGTCGCCCTGCCAGGTGTCGAGCACTTGTAGCTCCAATGCATCGGATTCTTTACGCTCTAATAAATATCGACCCTGCAGCCTATCTAGTTGACGATTGGCTAAAGCAACCAAATGATCCAAAGTGAGGCCTTGAGCAAATTTGCGGAACTTATCGCCTTTTTGTGATCCAATTAACGAATGTAAGTAGGCTAAGTCATCGTAATCTTGTTGCATTTGAGCTTGTTCAATCAGCAGTTGTTGCTGCCCTGCTCGTTTATTTGCATCTTGTTCGAGCTCATGAGTTAAGCGCCACAGCGTTTGTTTATCTTGTTGCTGCTGTGCAGTTAATGTTTGATGTTGTAGCTCTGTGTCACTATAACGTTGGGCATTATATTGTTGCTGCTCACCAAGTTCCATGAGCTCGGTTTGACGCAGACTGGCTTGCTCAACTATTGTGCTTGCTTTAACAATGTCATTGTCGAGTTGTTGCTTAAGTTGTTGTAACCTTTGGCGCTCTTGTGGAGTGAGTCGTGCTTGTTTAAACGCCGCTTCATCGGCAAAAGGACTGTCTTGCAGTGCTGACTGCCACTGTTGCAGCAGGTGTTGGTAATCTGCAGTGGCTTCATTGGCCTGCGCCATAATGCTTTGCTGCTGTGCTTGTAAACTGGCAAGTTGTTTATCGGCAAGTTGTAATTGCTGTTCCACCGCCAATAAAGCCTGTTGGCGCAGTGCTAACTGATGCTGGCTGCGTGACTTTTCATCTTCTATCACTTTGTCAGCAAAAACGGCTTGGCGCTGTGTTTTAACATTATCCAGCTGAGTTTGCGCGTGAGACACCTGCTCTGTTATCGACGCCAACTGCGTTGTAACTTCTGTCATATGCTGTTGGCTTGCGGTGAGTTTTTCACCGGTGATGGTTAACTGCTGTTGATTATCAACCGCTTGCTGTTGCGCTTGTGTCCATGCATCAAGTTGTTGTTGTAACTGCGTTAACCACTTAGTGGCATCCGTAATATCCGGCGCTGTCAGCCCGCTGGCGTTAATTTGCAAGGCAACGGATTCAAGCGTGTCTGCTTGTTGCTGGTTAAGCGTATCAAGTTGTAGCTCGTGCTCTTGCAATGTTTGCTGCACATTATTGCGTTGTTGCTGCAACAAGCCTTGTTGGTTAACCCATTTGCTTAACGCTTGCTCTGCTTGCACACAAACTTGTTGATGTTGATGTAAGGTTTTTTGGCTTTGACTTAGCTGACTCAAGGTTAACGCGAGTTGCTGTTGCTTATGTTCAATCTCAGCGATATAAGTGGTTAATGCGTCTTTGTATTGTAAATCTAATTGCAGCGAGATGGATAACACTTGTGTTTGTTGCTGCCATTGCTCATGGGTTGCTTGTAATTGGGTTTGAGTCTGGCTTAGTTGTTGCTGTGAATGCTCAAGTCTAACGTGTAAAGCCGTTTGCTGGTTTTTAAGCTGCTCACCCTGTTGTTTAATTGCCTCTAATTCCGTTTGCAATTGCAGCGCTCGCTGCTCGGTTGCTGATACATTAAGCGTTTCATAACGCTCAACTAACGGATGCTCCGTTGAGCCACACAAAGCACAAGGCTCGCCGGCGATTAACTTGGCTCGCTCCAAGGTCAAACTGGCAATTTGTTGTTCTTGCTGCAACAGCATTTGCACGTCTTTGACCTGCTGACTTTTCTCACTCCACTGCGCCCTTACCCTTGTTAGCGCTTGCACTAATGCCTGTAGTTCTGTCTCACATTGCGTGGATTGTTGGGTTAGCGCTAGGCATTGCTGTTGTTGCTGCTCAAACTGGTTAAACAACTGGCTTAATTGATAGCGGCCAGTTTGCTGCTCCAGTAATAGTTGATACTCAGCATTAATCTGCGCCTCATCTTGACCCGCTAGCAAGGTGGTTAACGCATCTTGACTGGTTGCGTGTTGCGAAGTTGCTTGGGTTAGCGCTGCCTGAGCCTGACTTATTTGCGGAGTAAGCTCGGCTAAGGTTGCGTCTGTTTGGTTTATCGTGAGCCGTTGTTTGGCAACATGTTGAGTAATGTGTTCACGTTGCTGGTTTAATTGCAGTACCTGCTCATATTGACTCTGCCAAGCAGCGAACTTTTTAGCCACTTCCCCACCTTGTGGCAGGCTATCGAGCTGTTGTTGAATCTGTTGTTTAGTTACGGTCAGAGACTCTTGCTGCACCTGTAATTGTTGCTGCTGTTGAACCGCGTTTTGTTGCTGTTGCTCAGTATGCTGATGAGTTGAAACCACCTGCGACAATTGATAACTCAACTGTGCGATTTGTTGGTCTAACGGCTGCACTTGTTGATCAATTAACGTGAGTAAGGCTTGGTGCGCCTGAGTCACCTCGTCAAGCTGTTGCTGACTCGCGCTTTGCTGTTGTTTATGGCGGGTTAACACCGTCTCAGCTTGTTGCGTTTGTTGTGTCAGCGAAGTCATTTGCGCGGTTAAACTCACCACTTTGGCTTGGGCCGTTTGTTGTTGTTCAAACAAAGGCGATATATGCTGAGCAGGTTCGCTGTGCTCTAATTGAATAAGCTCAGCAAGATGACGTTGTTGTAGCAACAGTGCTTGCTGATGTTGCTCACTTGCCTGTGTGAACGCGTTTTTTGCTTGCGCACTGTTATCAGCCCAGCTTAAAAATGCACTTAATTGCGCTAGCTGCTGTTGCTGCGTGTCTAATGCCTGGTTAAGTTGTTGTATTTGCAGTTCCTGAGCGGCGCGCTGAGAGTCATCTAATAGCTCAACGCTGCCTAATTTGGCCTCTAACACTTTTAAGTTGGTTTTAGCCTCACTAAAATGTTGGTGCACTCGCGCCGAAATTAAACCATAAATTTCGGTGCCGGTCAGCTCTTCTAATAATTCGGCTCTGTCATTGGCATCTGCATTTAAAAACGCCGCAAATTGCCCTTGAGACAACATCATCGATTTAGTAAAACGCGCAAAATCAAGGCCAGTGATTTCTTCGACTAATTCGGTTTTACGTTTAATTTGGCTGGCGAGGATTTTACCGTCGCTTAATAATGCCAACTCAACTTGTGCATCTTGCAAATTACCGTCGGCTTTATCACGCGAGCGACGTTGGCTCCAAAAAGCGCGATAAGCCACGCCTTTGACTTCAAACTCGACTTCAGCTAAACATTCTGCTGTGCCCCGTGTCATCAACTCATTAGTGGTTTTAGAGATATTATTTAATCTTGGTGTACGATGATAAAGCGCTAAACAAATGGCATCTAAAATGGTGGTTTTACCCGAGCCTGTTGGGCCAGTAATCGCAAACAAGCCATTTTCGGCAAAAGGTGATTGAGTGAAATCAATTTTCCACTCATTTTTCAGTGAATTAATGTTTTTAAAGCGAAGGCTTAAAATCTTCATGCTTGTTCACCTTCTTGCGCATCATCTATTGTGTTCGCGGTCATGTGTGGTTTGTGAGTAGATTCTTGCATTACATGGCTTGCAGAGGTTTCAGGACGATTACGTTCTGATTCAACCTCGGCGACCACTTGATTAAAGCAATTGTGAATCCGGCTAAGCTGCGCTTGTTGAGCTTCACTATCAAATTGCTCTTGAGCTAATCTGCGGGCAAACACCTGGCTGACACTAAGCTCAGATAAGGTTTCATTATCAAGTTGTTTAATATGTTGCTGACGTTGACTGCGGGCACGTTTTAACTGCAATACCTCAACGGCTTTATCTTGAGTGAGTTCGGCAATGCGCGATTGCAGATCAGATAAGTAGTCTTGCTGCGATATCTCAATACTTAACCAGGTCGTTTGCTCGCCTGTAAGCTTGTCATCAAACAATGATAACTGCTGCTCAATACTAGCCAAATCGCCTTTTAGCACTTGCATAGCTTGAAACATTGGCACCATTAATGGCGTAACGGTGCTGAGTTTGGCATCAGTAAACTCAACGAGAAAAACAGATTTATTGCCTTGATGTTGACTCGATAATTCATCAAAACTTAATGGAATAGGTGAACCGCTATAACGAATATGTTCAGACTTAGCCACCACTTGAGGGCGATGAATGTGGCCCAGGGCAATATAATCAGCTGGCGGAAAATGCGAGGCGTTAAAAGCATCTAAACTGCCGATATAGATATCACGTACCGACTCAGATGTGCTGGCACCGACTGTGGTTAAGTGGCCAGTTGCCACTATTGCCACCGGTGTTGCTAACGTTGCATTTAATGCACAGGCTTGCTCAAAACACTGCTGATATAAATCACTAATGGCGTCACCCAGTTTGCGCTGCTTGTCTATAGACGACTCTCCTGACTCACTCAGCACCATGTCGCGCGGTCGTAAAAAAGGCAGTCCACACAAGATAGCGCCCACTTCACCTTGACGGTTTTTAAGTGGAATAACATGCTCACTTATACTGTCAAATGCCCCGGGGATAACGGTGGTGTTGAGGCAGGCTAACAGGTGTCTTGACTCATTGAGGGTTGACACTGAATCATGATTTCCGCCCAAAATAATCAGTTGGCAACCGGTTTGTTGAATTTGCACAATAAATTGATTGTAGAGCGCACGGGCATAGCTAGGCGGTGTGCCAGTATCGAAAATATCACCCGCAATAATCAACGCATCAACCTGATGCTGCTCAATTTGACTTAGGAGCCAGTGCATAAATGCTTGATGCTCTGCAGCGCGGCTTTTGCCGTAAAAATATTGGCCTAGGTGCCAATCAGATGTGTGAATAATGCGCATGACATCCCTTTAATTTGAAGTACTGCTTAATGCTAAATAGATTGACGTTTTACCGCTTACAACAGTGCATTTACATATATTGTGACCACAACAATTTGATGCTCATGCCCAATGACATAATCACCACCAGCGGCTTAATAATTTTAACACCTTTGGTGACCACTAAACGTGAGCCCAGTGTTGCGCCAATAGATTGCCCTACCAGCATAATTAGCCCTAAAACGATAACGACTTGACCACCAATTAAAAAGAAAATTAATGAAGCAATGTTGGTAGCAAAGTTTAGTAATTTGGCGTGAGCCGTTGCTTTAGCAAGTCCAAAACCGGCAAGAGACACAAATGCTAAGGCAAAAAAGCTACCGGTACCTGGGCCAAAAAAACCATCATAAAGGCCAACACCTAGCGCAGCAGTAAAAGCAAACATAGTAGGCGTAAACACTTGCTGGCGATCATCCTCACTGATCTTTTTAGAAAACAAAAAGTAACAGCCAATCGCTAAGATTAAAAATGGCAGCACTAACTCAAGAAGCTTTGCATCAATCATTTGCACAAAGATAGTACCGATAGCTGCACCAACAAAAGCACACACCAACGATAACTTAATGCTGCTTAAATCAACCATGCCTTTGCGGACAAAGTACAAACTAGCAAAAAAGCTGCCACCACAGGCTTGGAGTTTATTGGTGCCTAACGCAGCGGCAGGAGGTAACCCGGCCCACATTAAGGCAGGTATAGTGAGTAACCCACCGCCACCAGCTATTGAATCAATAAAACCCGCAATTAAAGCAACAGCAAATAAAATAAGCGCAAGTTGGAGCGTGAGTTCAAACATGGAAATTCTCGTTATTAGCGACAAATGTACTGTCTGTATGACAATAAGCAAGGCAGTATTAGACAATCTTTAACGTCAAAATACAAAGCGTTCTGGTAATTTATTCTCGTTGGCTTAACTCACGCCATGATTGCGGTTTAGCACTGCATTGGTATAGTGACCAGCTTAGTGAATATTTGCCATAAGGTTTATTATGATTGTTATTACTGGCGCCAGCAGTGGCCTAGGTGCAGCCCTGACTCAACAATATGCAGCAGATGAATGCTCACTGCTCATTAGCGGTCGCAGCGAACAAAAGCTGGCTGCGGTAACCGCTAAACTTACGCCTGCTCAGCAAGCCAATGTGGTAACCCAAGTCGCAGACTTATGCATAGCAGAAGATGTGCATCATTTATTTTCGCAATTGTCAGCACCACCAACAACGGTAATCCATTGCGCGGGTAGTGGTTACTTTGGCCCAATTGAGCAACAAAGCCCGCAAGCAATTGAACAGCTCATTAGCAACAACCTGACCTCAAGCATTTTGGTATTACGCGAACTCGTCAGTCGTTATCGTGAACATAAGGTTAATGTGGTTGTGGTAATGTCGACGGCAGCACAATCGGGCAAAGCCAATGAGTCAACGTACTGCGCTGTAAAATGGGCAGTAAAAGGTTTAGTTGAATCATTGAGATTAGAGTTAAAATCAAGCCCAATGAAGTTGATTGCGGTTTATCCTGGCGGAATGGCAACCGACTTTTGGTCAACAAGCGGTAAGGACATCGACACATCAAGTTTTATGACGGCCGATGAGGCAGCACAAATGCTAAAAAATGCTTTAGTCGCAACTCAGCACGGCTATGTATCTGATTTAACCATTAACCGTGGTTAACTTGCGTCAATATTAGCGCAACATCCTTACGGATTTGCCACTCACGAGTGCGCGAGGTTTATTCTTTAGGCAACATTGGCTTTGTTGACCAATACCAGCAATATATCCAACCTGCTGGCGCAAAAATAACATTGAGCAAAATGGCATAAAAGCCAATTAACGGTAAGTTTGTCGTTTTGCCCTTGGCAAATCTCAAGGTAAAAAATACCATGATAACGGTGATAACAAATATAATTTGGCCAATTTTTGTGGCATTAACATCCATGGTATCCCCTTAATTTTATCCCTGTATCATCAAGATTATTATCGTTAAAGTAAGCAAATGATACGTTTAGCACTCATTTATAACAGGCTACTACAATGTATAAAAAAGTCATCTTAATATTAGTCCCATTGAGTATTATGCTGTGCTTATCAGCATGCGCAGAATTAAAACAAACGGGCAAAGAAATAGGTCACACGACAAAAAAAGTCACCACCGCCATTGGGCACGGCACACGCGATACAGTGAAAGCCATTGGCCGAGAAACCAAAGAAGTCGTTGAAGAAATCAAAGAATAGCTTGTTATACCAATTCCATTAAGTATGTGATCTAAATTTTACGCCTAAAAAACAATTCAGTTCTAGGCGTAAATTGATGTAAATGGTTGTTCCATTTGCGAAATTTACAACAAAGAAATGGGTTGTTTTAGCAAGTAAAATAGATCAGCTATTTATTGGAGTTGGTATTAACCCATTTCCATTAATCCATCAGTTGGTTAGTCGATTGCTGAGTTGACAGGTTAAAAATAAAAAAGCCGTTAATGCTGGGCATTAACGGCTTTTTTATTCAATGAGGGATAACTCAATGAATAGCTAAAACGCGGTTATATTAGTGGTGGCAATGCTCACTGCATTCGTGATCATCATCTTCATCATCAGCAAACTCGTCGTCGCCATGTTGATGTTGCATAACGCCCCAACCGTCTGAAACACCATCAAACTCTTGTGCAAAAGTATTCAATTCGGTTTCTTTGGCAACAAGTGCTTCATATTCTGGCACCATGTGAAGGCATACAATCACTTCCCACTTGGTGCTTTCTTCGTCGAAATTAAGCTCTAGCTCACCGTTCATGTCGGTTTTGCTTAACGCTTCGATAGCCGATTCAGCATCACGTTGATCGTCAAATACCAAAAAGAAATCAACTTCGAGTGATTGAGTTAAATCAATACCGGCTTCAGCCATAGCCGCCAGCATTTGGCCGTTGTCATCATCTGGGAATTGCATGTATTTGTCCTTTATTGAGCAGCAACAATTTCAATGTTTGCACCGTTAAACGAAATAATATCGCCAACAACGCATTTTTTACGTTTACGCGTATCAACGTCACCGTTAACGGTCACTTGTCCTTCAGTAATGACGTGCTTAGCATCGCCGCCGCCATTGACTAGGCCTTGTACTTTTAATACTTTGTACAGTTCTACGAATTCATCACCTGGAAGTAATGCAAACGCTTGAGTTTGAGTCGTCACAATAATTGCCTTTTATTCAAAATATGCCGGCTATTATAGCCTATGCTTGTTTAGCAAGCATCAAGCATTTTGAGTGGATTGGGTTGACGATACACATAACCTAAATTACGACAAATTAACTGGCCATCAATCACTTTACTCGGTTGTGATTGTTGATTAAATTCTGGCGCAGTTAACCCAAGATGCTTTGCCGCTGCAACATAAAACTCACCACGAGTAGGATGAATTGGCGCCGCTAGATTATAAATTGGTAATGTATCCTGTGTTGATAAAATTAAGCTAACGGCAGCGATACAATCCTCAAGATGCACTAAATTAACCGCGACATTCGCACCACTGACATCTGATTTACCGGCAAAGAAACGTCCTGGGTGACGCTTAGGACCAATCAAGCCAGAGAATCGAACAATACAACTGTTAGCCATTGAAGCAAACATCGACTCGGCTTGTAATAACGTCTCACTCATGCCATTAAATGCACTGGCATCATCTTCGTTCGCTGTTTGGTCAAGCGAGGGATAGACACCCGTAGTGCTAATAAATATCACCTTTTGATACTGCCTCGTACCCATTAGCGATTTAAGCTCGGTTAAATAAGCAATGTAGTCAGATTCTCCACGGCGTAGCCCAGGAGGAATATTTATCACAATGGCGTCGGCATCAAACAATGATGAAGCTTTAGCATCAAGGGTGACATTGGCTAAATCTAGCTGATAACCTTCAATACCCATTTGCGGTAATGAAACTAAATCATCAACATGACGTTTTGAGGCTTTAACCTGAAAACCTTGGTTTATGAGGTGCTTTGCCAAAGGAAGCCCAAACCATCCACATCCAATAAGGGTTATTGTATTCATTGAGCCTCGAGCAGTTTTAGTGATTAAAATGATTAAAATAAAAGCTAATTGAATTATTGGCCTGGAGTGTTTTAATTGCACCTTCCGATAACTCTTCTAACTTAATGACTTCTTTAACCTGCACATCTTCGTTAATTAAAAATCGAAAACTGGCCTCGCCGCCAGTGATATCACAAGACCATACATGCGGTTGTTTAACGTCAGCGGTGGTCATCATGACTTTAGCGATGCTGTCATCGGTTAAGCGCACTATGGTACCTGGCGGATAAATGCCTAATATTTTGACCAATACCGAAATGAGTTTATCACTGTGCTTACTACTGTGATTTTTAAATAAAATCCCCAGTGCTATTTGTGGCGTGTGGTATTTGGACAATAACGTTTCGTAATCGTTGGCCAATGACACGACTTGGGTAGTGATTAACAATTTGACTTCATTTAAACCATCGGGATAGCCGCTGCCATCAATAAACTCATGATGATGCAAAACAATATCGAGCATCGCATCTGGAAACAACCCGCTTCGTTTTAACATTTCAAAACCAAAGTTCGGGTGTTTTTTGAGAAAGTTAGCTTCAACATCCGTTAATTCACCGCGCTTACGCCTAATGTCTTCTGGCACTTTAAGCTTACCGATGTCGTGAAATAAACTGCCTAATGCAATGTCGCGCACTTCGGCTTTTGACAGCTCCAGAGTATGGGCAATCATCATGGCCAATACTGCCACTGAAATGCCATGTTGCGTGACACTCATGTCTTTTTCACCACTACCAACTAAGGTTAAGTGCGGGGTTTCACTCTCGTACAAATGTTCAACTAAGTCTTCAACTAAGGTTGCCGCTTCACGATAAGTGCCTTCAGGATCGCTCACCACTTTTCCAAACACTGTACGACTGTCATTGACCGATTTAACAAAACGTTGTTGGCT
Organism: Shewanella sp. MF05913; assembly: GCF_059758095.1. Taxonomy (NCBI): domain Bacteria; kingdom Pseudomonadati; phylum Pseudomonadota; class Gammaproteobacteria; order Alteromonadales; family Shewanellaceae; genus Shewanella; species Shewanella sp. MF05913. The sequence continues at coordinate 97,034 of NZ_JCAYNT010000008.1, read as the reverse complement.
AATTCGCATACTTTTTTTAGCCAGCGGGCGGTAATCCACTTCTTGAACGGGTTCTTCTTGCGGTTGCTCTATTTCGATAGGGGTTTCAATGACAGGCAATAAATCATGGCCAGCAATCACATAAACAAAATCAACATCGAGACCTTTAATCATCTCAATTTGTACTTGTTGTTCTAATTTCACTTTACTGCGGAAAAATGGATGGCTGGTCCACGACAAAGGCAGCTTAACGGTTAAACCAATAACCATTTGAGAAACAGGTATTTGTGTTAATTCTGCTTTAGCCAAAGTCGTGTTCCTTTCACATTCGCCAAGTCGGGCCTGAGTAATAATGTCATTATTACACTAACATTGTCGTTATCTATGTCGTTTATATCTCATATTTGGGTCCTGACATTACATATAACTCCGTCATTTCACTGCTAAATCGCTTACAACGACGTGTTTGTATCAGTGTCGGTTTTCGATGCATGAGCCACATTGTTATCTTCTAAGGTCCAATCTGCAAAGTAATAATGCAACCGCTTTGATTTTAGTACATAAATCACAGACCAAAATAAAAAAAGTGCATCAAGCGAGTAACCCACTTTAAATAAGTAATCGTCATGGACTATCCGTTGCATTAAAAATACCGCATCTAAAATGAGTAAAGCCCATAACAACCAAATACTTCGGCTAAATAAGGGCCTTAACATTACCCAGCTGCGTTTTCGCTCTGCTATCACTAATCCATAGAGTAATACTGCACCCACTCCAGCAATTAATGCCAGAATAAAATCGCTTTTTTCTGGGTAAAACAAACGCACTAAACCTGAACGGTCATTAAATTGAGTCAGTGAAGCAATAAAGATACACCAACCACGCGCTAAAAAGACCAAAATCAAATATAAAAATAATGGCGGCTTAATGTGTCCGCGCTCATCGAGCCAGGTAATATGACTAAAATTCACAATAATCTCTTATCGGCAGCCAAAGACATCAATACAGTGATCATCTTGAGTAAATTAATTGCTTGCATTGAGTAAGTCTAATAACCCTTGCTCATCGATCACTTTAACTCCTAACTCTTGCGCTTTAGCCAATTTTGAACCCGCGGCTTCACCTGCAACTACGCAATCGGTATTTTTAGACACACTGCCTGCCACTTTGGCTCCCAAAGCTTGTAGCTGTGCTTTAGCATCATTACGGTTAAGTTGCGTCAAAGTGCCCGTTAACACCCACGTTTGGCCTTTAAGGCTTAATTGTGATTCATCTGCTTTCTCTATCGCTGGCCAGGTAATGCCCGCGGCAAGTAATTGTTCAATGACTTCGATATTGTGCGGTTGTGCAAAAAACTGGCTAATGTGTTTTGCCACAATATCACCGACATCGCTCACTTCCAGTAGCTGTTCAACATTGGCGCTGCGGATACGTTCAAAGTCGGCAAAATGTTGAGCTAAGTTCGCCGCGGTGGCTTCACCAACCTCACGAATGCCCAAACTGTATAAAAATCTCGCCAACGTGGTAGCTTTGGCTTCTTTAATGGCGGCAACAATGTTAGTGGCCGACTTCATGGCCATTCGGTCAAGCATAGTGATAGCCGATGCAGTGAGCGAAAATAAGTCAGCGGGGGTTTTAACGAGCTCTTTATCAATCAGTTGCTCAACAATCTTATCGCCCATACCATCAATATTAAGCGCTTTACGCGAAGCAAAATGTTTAATCGCTTCTTTGCGCTGCGCTTCACAGAATAAGCCGCCACTGCAACGCGCAACCGCTTCTCCTTCTAAACGTTCAACAATGCTTTGGCACACCGGGCAATGCAGCGGAAATACAATCTCTTTGGCATCTTCAGGACGTTGTTCTAACACAATCGCGACAATTTGTGGGATAACGTCGCCTGCACGGCGAATAATGACTGTGTCGCCAATTTTGACCCCAAGACGGGCAATTTCATCTGCATTGTGTAATGTTGCGTTTGACACGGTTACGCCACCGACAAACACCGGTTTTAACCGTGCAACCGGTGTCACAGCGCCAGTTCTGCCAACTTGAAAATCAACTGATTCAAGTAAGGTCATTTCTTCTTGTGCAGGGAATTTATAGGCAATGGCCCAACGTGGTGCTTTAGCAACAAAACCTAAAGACAACTGCTTAGTAATGTCATTAACCTTTATCACGACGCCATCGATTTCATAGTCAAGCTGACTGCGACGAGTCATAATATCTTGATAATAAGCAAAGACTTTTTCAACACTGTCACAAACTTTCACTTCTGAGCTCATCGGTAAGCCCCACTGCTTGAGTTGGGTTAACTGGCCAAAGTGAGTCATTTGCATTTGTTGCGATTCACCTTCAACAACCCCAAGCGCATAGGCGTAAAACCCCAAGGCGCGTGACGCGGTGATTTTGCTGTCTAATTGGCGCAAACTGCCTGCTGCGGCATTACGCGGATTAACAAAGACTTTATCACCTTTGCTCATTTGGCGTTGGTTGAGTGCCTCAAATGCGGCTTTAGGCATAAACACTTCGCCGCGCACCTCGACTAATTCAGGAAAACCTTCGCCGCGTAGTTTTAATGGGATAGAACGAATAGTACGTACGTTTTCAGTAATATCTTCGCCAACTGAACCATCGCCACGTGTTGCGGCACGTTCAAGCATGCCGTTTCGGTAGGTAATCGATACCGCTAAGCCATCTAGTTTAGGTTCGCAAACATAGTCAACCTGGTCGACTTTATCGGTAATGCGTTTATTGAAAGCGTCAAAATCGCTTTGCTCAAAGGCATTATCTAAACTGAGCATGGGTTTTAAATGAGTAATTTGAGCAAACTTTTGCAATGCTACACCGCCCACTCGTTGGCTAGGCGAATCTGGCAAAGTCAATTGCGGATATTCACGTTCAAGCGCGATCAAACGTTGCATTAATCTGTCGTATTCAGCGTCAGGGATCGAGGGGGCATCATCAACATAATAGCGAATATTGTGCTGATTGATGGTCTGAGTCAGTTGATCCATTTCGGTTTGAATTGCGTGCATTTGAGTATCCGTCGTCATACAAGTTGAACGTAAAGTCGTTTTATCACATAGCGTGAGATGTTATGCCAATAAAGGGGTAAAACAATTAAGGCCGCTGCTGCGGCCTTAAAGCGGTGTTAACACAACAAATTCCGCCTTATTTATGCGGCGTTAACACGTCTGATATAGTCTTTTTTAATGGCATCTGACCAGGGTTGACGTTGGCCATCGAGTAACTCAGCGCCTAGGTCATCAGCAATTTGATAGGCCGAGTTAAGCATAATGGTAAAGTTCATCATTGGGTCGCCAAAAGCGGGTAATGTCATAAATAACACCACACCTTGGGTGACAAATTGCTCCATGTTGTCTGGGTCAAATATGCCAGGTTTTAACATATTGGCTAATGAAAATAACACCTTGCCAGTCCCTGCATTATCAATATGACGATGGAAGATATCCATATCGCCAAACTTAAAGTTAAGTGACAACAAACTAGGCAATAATTCTGCGCCATGAATTTGCTCACCCGGCTTTGCCACAATGTGCAGCACTAATACGTCGGTAGGTTCAATAGCCTCATCGGTTACCGTGGCTTTGGGCTCAGCTTTTACCTGTACAGCTTCAGTAGGCTTAGCCTCAACGCGAGGTGACTGCGTTACGGGTTCAGCTGTTGCGTTAACGGCTGATTGACTTGGCGTTTGTACTCGAGGCTTAACAGGCTCTGCGTGAACAGGTGCAGATTTCACTGGTTCTGTTTTTGCTGGCAAGGGTTTACCGGTATAACTTTCTAATTTTGCCGTGCTGGTTGAGGTATTAAAAATCTTTTTCGGTAAACTCATGGCTGAGTTCACGCTTTGGGCCACGCTAGACGGTGTAGGTGTAGGTGTTGGTGTTGGTGCATCATTTTCAACATTTAGCGTTGGCTGAACAGGTTGTGTCACTGCGACGGGCTCTGGTTGGCGTAAAGAATCCTGTAACGGTGTGTTACTTTGAGTCATCTGGGGTGAGTTAAGCGGTTTTTGGCTTAAATTTGTTTTCAGAATAGGCTTATTCACCGTTGCTTCAACTTCGTCAGCATTGCGTACGCGCACTTTGCCAATACCATCCGCATCGAAACCTTCAGTGTCACGACGTTGAGCTTGGTTTTTATAAAATCCGGCCATCGGACTTTGCTTCATTGATTTAGGTTGTTGTTTTCTAATTGACCAAAAACCATGCACTAACACCGCAATAATTGCGATCGCGCCTAATACAAACAACACCAGTTGTAGATCTTTCATTAGTATCCCTGTCTTTCTAATTTATACCGCATCGGCTAAGGCAACTGCGGCTTCAATGTCCACTGCGACTATCCTTGAAACGCCCGGTTCATGCATAGTAACGCCAATGAGTTGATCAGCCATTTCCATCGTTATTTTATTGTGACTGATATAAATAAATTGCACGCTTTGTGACATTTCTTGCAATAAACGACAAAAACGTTCGACGTTAGCGTCATCCAAAGGTGCATCAACTTCATCTAACATACAAAAAGGTGCTGGATTTAGTCTAAAAATAGCAAAGACTAATGATAAAGCGGTTAACGCTTTTTCTCCACCACTAAGTAAATGTATGGTGCTATTCTTTTTACCCGGTGGTTGGGCCATGATAGTGACCCCCGTTTCGAGTAAGTCATCATCGGTGAGCGCCAAATACGCTTTACCACCACCAAACACTTTAGGAAATAATTGCCCTAAATCGTGATTTACCGCTTCAAATGTTGCTTTAAAGCGGGTTTTCGTTTCTTTGTCGATTTTTCTGATTGCATCTTCCAGCGTAGACAATCCTTTATTTAAATCATCATCTTGACTGTCTAAATAGTCTTTACGTTCACGCTGGGTTTCAAATTCTTCAATTGCCGCAAGGTTAATAGCGCCTAAACGAACAACTTTTTGTTTAACCTTTTCTAGCTGTTCTGCCCACACGTTTGCACTCGCATGTTCGGGCATATCGGCAATCACCTGCTGCAACTGAATTTGTTGCTCTTGCAGCAATTGTAGCTGTGCATTGGCCTGCCCTTTTAAACCCTCACGACGTAACTTTAACGCGCTTATCTTTTGAGTCAAGTCCTGTAACACTACAAGCTGTTGTTTTTGCATCAATACTGAGCTATCTACACTGGTTTGCAACTCGGCTTGCTGAGCACGATTTTGTTGCAATTGTCGCTGCAGGGCTTGCTGTTGCTCAAGTGCGTCAGTCAATTGAGCGGATAATTGTGCTAATTGATGCTCACCACGCTGATGTTGATTGTCTTGCAACATTTGTTGTAACTGAGCGTACTGATTTGATAATTCGGTCTGTTTTTCAGTTTGTTGTTGTAATTGTTGCAAGCTAAGCGCTTGTTGAGTGGCATGTTGTTGTCGCTGAGCTTGTTGCTGTGTTAATTGACTTAGGGCTTCTGCACGCTTGCTTTTCGTTTCTCTCAGCTTTGCCTGGCTGTTTTGCCATGCATATTGCGCGACTTCATGTTGATTAATGGCAGTCGACAACGCATCTTCTTGAGTGAAAACTTGCGCTTCGTAAGCTTCTATTTGCATTTGTTTATCACGACAGACTTGCTCAAGCTTGGTAAGCGTATCATGGCACTTTTGTTGTTTTTGTTGTTTATAGCTGAGTTGCTGTTGCACACTGGCCACTGTCGATTGCAGCTTTGTTTGGCTAATTTGCAATTGATGACAGTGTTGTTGTATCTGACTTAATTGTATTTGCTGCTCAGCGGCTTGTTGGGTCTGTTCACTTAACGCTTGCTGCGCTGATGTCAACTGTGAGTCTAACGTTAACAATTGTTTGCTTAACACTGCACGCTCTTGGCTAAGTACGATGGCAGATTGCCCTGCTTGGGTGTGATTTAATACAAAACCGTGGCCCACGAGGTAACCTTCTTGAGTGGCAATGTACTGATTATCATTAATTTGTGGCAGTAGTTGCGTTGCTTCATCAAGATTTTGTGCCCAAATGACCGACGACAGCCACGGCGCTAAATTAGCCTTTGTCGTAAAGGCATCATTGTTCAGGGTGGTTTGTTGAGCAAAGCCAATCAATGCTTGGCTAGGCGCTTCATCTGCGGATAAAACCGGTAATTGGCTTAATCCCTGCAATACCATATCAACGGCTTTTTCCCAGCCAGGTTTTACTTGTATCACTTGCCACAATTGGTGGCCTGACGATTGTGTGTGTCCGGCAAGCAATTCATCAATAAGCTGTAAACGAGCTTGGCGATGAGCCATGGTTTGCTTAAGCGTTTGGTAAGTATCTCTTTGTAGCTCTAGTGCATGTTGCGCGGCGCTAAGTTGCTGCTCACCTTGTTGTTGCAGGGCAAATGTTTCAGCTAACTGCGTATCAACAAGACTTAGTTGTGTTTGGGTATCACTTAATTGCGAGTGACTTTCTTGTTGCTCTAGCGCAGCTAACTCTTGAGTTAGTTGCGCTTTTTGGCTTTCGTCTTGCTGCAAGCTTTGTTGCTGGTGCGCTAAGCTTGATTGCGATAAGGCCAATTGCATTTTATTCGCAGCAAGAGTTTCAGCATATTGTGTGAGCTGTAATTGCTGATCATCACAAGCCTCTTCTACCACAGATAATTGTTCATCAATTAATTCAAGCGCAACTTGAGCTTGCTCGCAATGCGGAGTTAAGGCATCGGCTTGTGCAACTAACTGTTGGTAGTTGTCGTTCAAACTCGCAATAGCCAACTCACCTGCGGCTAATTGTTGTTGCAAAGCCGTGATTTGCTGTTGCAGCTGCGAGTCTTGCTGTTGCTGATGCTTAAGCTGTTGCTCGAGCTTAGTAATGTTATTGCCGGTTAAATAGTATTGCTCAACTAATTTATGCTCAGCATCGCTTAACTCAGCCAATTGCTGTTTAAGTTGCATAACACTGGTGTCACTCTGTTGGGCGGTACTTTGCTGCTGTTCAGATTGACTCTCTAACCCGCTTAATTCCGCTTCAAGTTTATCGGTTTGAGCGAGTTGCTCTTGATAACGAATAACCAGTAATTGGCTGTGCAGTTGACGTTCGCTATTTTTAAGTTCGCGGTATTGTAATGCGGCTTTGGCTTGTTGTGATAACTTGTCGAGTTGTGCGCCTAATTCAACTCTAATGTCATTTAAACGCGCTAAGTTTTCACGCGTATGACGAATGCGATTTTCGGTTTCTCGGCGGCGTTCTTTATAACGTGAGATACCGGCTGCTTCTTCGATAAACACCCGCAGCTCTTGCGGTTTAGATTCGATTAAACGGGAAATCGTTCCCTGTTCAATAATCGCATAGCTTCGCGGCCCAAGCCCGGTGCCCATAAATAAATCAGTAATGTCTTTACGGCGACACTTTTGACCGTTTAAAAAGTAAGTTGACTCGCTGTCGCGATTGACTTGACGTTTAATTGATATTTCTTGATAACTCGCATATTGCCCAGCTAAACGCCCTTGAGTGTTTTCAAAAACTAATTCAACTCCGGCTACAGAAATAGGCTTGCGTGAAGATGAGCCGTTGAAAATAACATCGGTCATCGAATCGCCACGAAGATTTTTAGCGCTACTTTCTCCCAGCACCCAACGCACAGCATCAATCACGTTGGATTTGCCGCAGCCATTTGGGCCAATAATTGCTGATAACGCGTTATCAAAAGGGATTTTAGTTGGGTCTACAAACGACTTAAATCCAGCAAGTTTTATTTGTTTTAATCTCATGTTGCCAGTTCAGGTACGCATTAAAAGGAAAAAGCAGCTCACTTTAGCAATTGAGCCGCATTTTGTAACGATTTTTATCCTTTTGAAACAGTTTATCGCTTGTTTTATTGTCTTTGCCTAGTCAAAATCAATGTCATGAGTCACAAAATAGGCGAGTTACATGGTAAACAACACTCAGACCGTTAAAAAGAGCGGTGTAAATTATTTTATGCAAGGCTTTCAATTAATTAAACAGCCAGGGTTACGCTCATTTGTGTTTATCCCGCTGATGATCAATTTAGTGCTTTTTGCTGGAGCGATGTATCTTGCTGTTGGCCAACTGACACAACTTTTTGACTGGATGGATGGCCAATTACCCGATTACCTGAGTTGGTTGCATTTCTTTTTATGGCCCTTGGCAGTGCTGACTATGTTAGTGGTGATGTCGTTTATATTCAGTTCGGTAATGAACTGGTTAGCCGCCCCTTTTAATGGCTTACTCGCTGAAAAAGTGGAACAACATCTTACCGGCAAAAACTTAAACACTGGCACGTCTATCGACATGGTTAAAGACTTACCGCGTGTGCTCGGACGGGAATGGACAAAGCTTAAGTACTATCTACCCAGAGCATTGCTATTTTTGGTGTTATTTTGGGTTCCCGTGATCGGCCAAACTGCAGCGCCAATTTTATGGTTTTTATTTACCGCCTGGATGATGGCGATTCAATATTGTGATTACCCATTTGATAACCATAAAGTCAGCTTTGATGACATGAAGTTTGCCCTTAAAAACACCAAAGGTTCGAGCTATAGTTTTGGCGCATCGGTCACTTTGTTTTCAATGATCCCGATTGTGAACTTTATTGTGATGCCTGTGGCCATTTGTGGTGCAACCTCAATGTGGGTAGACAAATATCGCGAAGCCTATAAAAACCCAATGATTGCACCAGACTAGTGTGTTAATCGCTGCGTTTTAGCCGGTTTGATGCAATGTTCCACAATGAGCCCGTTCTGTTGAACGGGCTTTTTTATGCCTGCCCAACATTCTGTAACAATTCATTGATATTTTTATTACATGTCAGACCTACCCTGAACCCACTTTTTTGCGACAATGGCCAAAATAACAATAAAGAGAAACTGTGGTTGTGATTAATTTTTTTCGTGGTGTATTCATTGCCAGTATTGTGTCTGGGGTTGTGTCCGGTGCTGTATCGCAAGACTGCTTTGCCGGTTCTAGCCAACAATTTTATTTAGAGATTCCAACTATCAATCAAGAAGTTGAAATCGATGGCGACTTCAATGAGCCTGTTTGGCAGCAAGCAGCACAGGTAATGTTAAAATACGAAACATCTCCAGGGGAGAACATTGCCGCCCCAGTCAATACCTATGCCAAAGTATTTGCCTCTGAAACTAGCTTGTATTTTGCCTTTATCGCTCACGATCCATCGCCAGAGAATATCAGGGTAAACCTGAGAGACCGGGATAAGTCCTGGGGCGACGATATGGTCGGTATTAAGCTCGACACGTTTAATAATGCTCGCCTAGCCTATCAATTTTTTATTAATGCCTATGGGGTACAAAGTGATTCAATTGAAAACGAACTCACTGGCCAGGAAAGTGATGCCTGGGACGGTATTTGGTACAGTAAAGGTAAATTGACCGAGCAAGGCTATCAAGTTGAAATACAACTGCCACTGCGCTTGTTTAACTTTGATGACAGCCACCCTTTACAAACGTGGGGGATAGAATTAGTCCGTTTTTATCCTCGTAATGAAACCCATCGATTATCGACTCATCAAATTGATCGTAATGTAGCATGCCAGCTTTGCCAATTAGGCACAGCCTCTGGCCTTGCTGGCGCGACACAAGGTAAAGATCTCCAAATAACGCCATCTTTTGTGGCAGACCAAAATCATCAGCGAGACGTTGCACCAACAGGCCCGTGGCAAGATAATACCAACGTGGAAGCGGGTGTTGACCTACGTTGGGGGATCACCCCAACGACATTACTTAATGCCACCATTAACCCCGATTTCTCACAAGTTGAAGCCGACGCAGGACAATTAGATGTTAACAATACCTTTGCGCTATTTTTCCCAGAGAAACGCGCGTTCTTTTTAGACAATAAAGACTATTTTGATACTCAATTAGATTTACTGCATACCCGTAATATTGGCTCGCCAGACTATGGTTTAAAGCTCACCAGCAAAACTGACGATCATACCTTTGCAATGTTGGCGGCCAATGACATTCAAAGCCAATTTTTAGTGCCTGGTAACCTAAGCTCCGATATTGCTGTCATTAATGAGCAAAGCCATAACGTTGCAACGCGATACCGATTTGACCCAAGTAAGCAATTTTCGATTGGTGGTTTAGTCACCTTAAAGCAAGCGGATGATTACCATAACTATTTAGCAAGCGTTGACGTTAAATATCAACCCACGAAGCAAGACACGTTTATCGCGCAATATGCTCACTCGCAAACACAATACCCAGATGAATTTTTCAATCAATTTTGCGGTAGTGACGATTGTAGTGATGCTTTAGATGGCTGTGAAATAGGTGATTGTGCCATTAACGAGCGAGTATTGCGCACCAATAAAGACGATAAATTTGATGATAGAATGTACAACATTGCCTATCAACACGAGCGTCGAAGCTGGTATGTCTCTACTAATTATGAATCAATAGGCAGCGATTTTAGAGCCGATTTAGGCTTTATCGATAAAGTTGATTTAGCTAAATTTGTGTTTGGTGGCGGTTATATTTGGTATCCGGACAACAGCTTTTTTAACCGCATAGAATTGGGCGGAGACTGGGATATTACCCATAGCCAAAATAATGAACGCCTCGAACAAGAAACCGAAATGTTTATTGAGTTTGAAGGTGGCTTACAAAGTTATATCGCCACAGGGATTATTCAGCGCGAACGAGTGGGCAGACGTCATAACCCGAGCATCATTGATATTAACGATAACACCACCCTGTTTGAAGAAACCTTAGGTTGGTTATACACCAATTTCACTCCAGTAGGCTCACTCAAGCTCGAACTGGATATGTACTTGGGTGATGATATCGATTTTGCCAACAACCGCCCTGCTACAGTACACATGTATAATCCGGGTATTGAATGGAAGATAACAGAGTCGTTAGTGCTCGATTTTTCACACCGTTACCAAACCTTAGATGTTGCCGATGGCCGTTTGTTTACCGCCAACCTCAGTGATGTACGCTTAAATTGGCAATTAACCCTCAATAGCTTTATCCGCTTAAGCAGTGTGTATACTCGCATTGAACGCGACCCTAATTTATATCTGTACCAAAATCCAGATAAGCTGTACGAAGACTTAGGCAACGAATTGCTATACGGCTATAAGTTAAATCCGCAAAGTGTATTTTATGTGGGGTATTCTGACGCATTTGTGGCAAACGATGACATAGATTCGTTAACGCAACATGAGAAAACCTACTTCATGAAGCTGAGTTACGCCTGGTTGTTATAAAGCATGCCAATAAATTAGCCACACAAAAACGCCGTTGATAAATATGATCAACGGCGTTTGTGTGTGTATCTTAGGGTTAAACAATAAGTATTACTGACTCATCACCTGGTTACGCCCTGCCGCTTTGGCTTGATAGAGTAATTCATCGGCGCGTTGTAATGCATGATCGAGCGTTTCGTTATCTCGAGTCGATACGCCGCAACTGAATGACACCTGTAAATCCCCCGCCGTGGTAGATATAGGGCTTGTGGTGCATTGCTCTCTAAACTTATTCACTAACGTACTGGCTTTAGTGCTGTCCAAACCTTTAAAGGCAATCACAAACTCTTCACCACCAAAACGTGCAACAGTAAAGTTTGCTGCAAAAGCATTTTCTAATCGCTGAGCAAATTCAATTAACACTTGATCGCCAACATCATGACCATGGGTATCGTTAATTTTTTTGAAAAAATCTAAATCTAACAATGCCACCGACAATAATCCGTTATCAGAGTCTTTACTATTATGCTGGCTGAAAAAATACCGACGAGTGTAAGATTGAGTTAAATAATCACGATTAGCCTTAGCCCATAAATTGCGCATCATATCGAGCGAATCTAAAGTGTTAAGTACCCGGCAATGAAACTCTTCATGGACAAACGGTTTTTGCAAGAAATCATCGGCACCGTTTTTAATAAACTTGGCCGATAAGCTTTCGTCGTTGTCATTCGATAAGCCAATAATCGCGATATCTTCGCGATTATATTTTTCGCGAACCCGCAATATTAATTCAACACCATCAATTTTTGGCATGTTGTAGTCAGTAATCAACAACTGAATATCAGGCTCTTGCTCAAGTACCGTTAACGCTTCTTCACCGTCCTTTGCTTCAATCACTTGAAACAAATGCTGTTCAAGCAACATACGCACAAATTTACGGCTAACCACTGAGTCATCGACCACCAACACTTTAACCTGTTGATTGCGATACAACCTGTCGATAAGTTTAACCACGTATTGATAGCTGTATCGATTATCTTTAGGAATATAATCAACAATACCAAGCTTGAGAATTTCCCGACGCTGGTGAGCATCTAAATTACTGGTGAGCACAATACAAGGCGTTTTATAAGACGTTAATACCAGACGCACAATGTCACCATTGGAGGCGTCTGGCAGGTTTAAGTCTGCGACGACGACAAAGTATTGATGTTGCTCTAATAACGCCAATGCACTAGACATATCTGGCGCAACGTCCACATGATAACCAAGATCTTGTACGATTAAATGCTTCAAGATTTTAGATATGGTAGTGCTGTCTTCAACAATCAATACTCGCAATACTTTCACCTTGTTAATTATTATCGGTGCACTAATGAGTTAGCACTTTTCGAGCACAATACTGCCTATCGAATAGCCAGCGCCAAATGAGCACAATAAGCCTAAATCGCCCGTTTTAAAATCTTGATTGAATTTATGAAATGCAATCACTGATCCTGCCGAGGCTGTATTAGCATATTCATCAAGTACGATAGGTGCTTGTGATGGCTCAACATTATCACCAAGAAGCTTCTTCACTACAAATAAATTCATGTTTATGTTGGCTTGATGGAGCCATAAACGCTTAAATTCTTCAGGCTTTATTTGTTCATCAGAAAATTGCGAATCAAGGTGCTGATAAATCATCGGCAGCAACTCTTTAAACACTTTACGCCCTTGTTGGTGAAATAGTTTATCAGCGCTGTTGGCCTGCGCAGGATCGCAGCGGTTAACAAAACCGAAGTTACTGCGGATATTGCTGGAGTAATCTGTAACACAACGAGTCGATAACACGCTAAACGCATTTGTTGAGGTTGAAAGCTCAGCACGCTCAACCACCAAGGCAGTCGCCACATCACCAAAGATAAAGTGGCTATCGCGATCGCGGAAGTTAATTTGCGGTGAGGTCAGCTCAGGATTAATCACTAACACACGATTAGCCGTACCACCGCGGATGGCATTAACCGCATTCACAATAGCAAACGTCGCAGACGAACACGCCACTAACATGTCATACGCAAAGCCTTTAGTGCCCATAGCTTGTTGTATTTCAATCGCAATGGCCGGGTACGCTCGCTGGGTATAAGCACAGGCGACAATGACTAAATCAATATCGTCTGCGGTTAAATTGGCTTGCGCTAAGGCTTGTGTTGCCGCTGCAATCCCCATTTCAGCTTGCATTGATAAAGCATCAGAAGGTTTGTCGGCAATCAATGGCATCATGATGTCTGTATCTAAAATACCGTCTTTTACCATCACATAACGACTTTTAATACCTGATGCTTTTTCAATAAACTCACTCGAAGAGTAAGCCAATGCAGCAGTAGTGCCTGCTTCAATGTCTGCAGCATGCTGTTGGTTAAATTGATCAACATAACTGTTGTAACAGGTCACCAATTCATCGTTAGACACGCTATAAGGAGGGGTATATAAACCACTGCCAGAAATCACAACTTTATTCATTTTGCTCTACCATTATTAGTGAGTAAGTGAGTTAATGCTCATCAGCAACCAGACATTCCCATGATGCGAGTGAAGTATGATAATGCTATCGCAATAATCACGCTCGTCATCTGCCTCGTTACATTTCAACCGAGCTGAATTAACTTATTGCAGCTATTCTAGTATTTTATATTTTGTTTTCGTCATACTAAATTAAATTTGCATGATGGTCGGACCATCGAATGGTGTTTATTTGGCCGAAAAGCCCGAAAACCCGCCAAAAACTGTCGTTTTAGTATAACAGCATTAACGCTAATAACTAAAAGGAATAAAGAAGAACAAACTTTCACTTCTAAATCCTGCCAAGCAGATTATGATTGAACAATGCAACCATAGGAGCAAATAATCCATGAGCAAAATTTTCGAAGATAATTCATACACTTTAGGTAATACCCCGTTAGTTCGTTTAAACCGTGTCAGTAATGGCAAAGTGTTAGCAAAAGTAGAAGCACGCAACCCAAGCTTCAGTGTTAAGTGTCGTATTGGCGCGAACATGATTTGGGATGCTGAAAAGAAAGGTCTGCTAACCAAAGATATCGAGTTAATTGAACCGACTTCGGGTAACACAGGTATTGCACTTGCTTATGTTGCTGCTGCACGTGGTTACAAGCTCACCTTAACCATGCCAAACACCATGAGTTTAGAGCGTCGTAAACTGCTTAAGGCGTTAGGTGCTAACTTAGTGTTGACTGAAGGCGCCAAAGGCATGAAAGGTGCCATCGATAAGGCTGAAGAAATTCGCCAATCAGCGCCAGAAAAATATTTAGTGCTGGGTCAATTTAGTAACCCTGCTAACCCAGAAATTCATGAAAAAACCACCGGCCCAGAAATCTGGAACGATACCGATGGTGAAGTTGATGTATTTGTTGCCGGTGTAGGTACAGGCGGTACGTTAACGGGTGTGAGCCGCTACTTAAAAGCGCAAGGTAAAACCATTACTTCTGTTGCAGTAGAGCCCGTTGATTCACCTGTTATTGCCCAAGCGTTAGCAGGACAACCGATTCAACCAGGTCCACATAAAATTCAAGGTATTGGTGCTGGCTTTATTCCTGGCAACTTAGATTTGTCGATTATCGACCGTGTTGAAGCCGTGAGTAATGAAGATTCAATTGAAATGGCGCGCCGTTTAATGAAAGAAGAAGGTATCCTAGTGGGTATTTCTTCTGGTGCAGCTGTAGTGGCAGCCAACCGTATCGCCGCATTACCTGAATTTGCAGACAAGACTATTGTGGTTATTTTACCTTCTGCAGCAGAGCGTTATTTATCATCAGTATTATTTGCTGGCGAATTTAGCGACAGCGAGAACGTACAGTAATACAAAACTTGGGCCTGAAATAAGGCTAAAGCAATCCTAAAATGCCAACAATGAACTTGTTGGCATTTTTTATTGCTTCTATTTTGGCTAACCTTCTATTGTTTCTACTTTTTAAATCAACAAGAGAAAAACAATAAAATACAAAGTTAATTGCATGTCCAAGATTCAACTTAATGTGACATTCTTGTCTACACGCAAAACTCACTAAATAAGCAATAAATAGTGACATTTTCTGCATAAATACCGCATAAATGAATCTCTTAGTGATTATGACTCACTGATTTGAGCAAATTAATCGAAGTGAAAATATATTGAATCCAATATTCAATCTGACTGTTTAACGTCATTTTTATATCTAAAAATCACATCGTTAAATAAATTCATCTAAATTTTTAAATAATTTACTTTACATATATTCAACAAGATTAAATTGGTCATTCACCTATAACCCATCAAAAACGCCCCAACCGATACAACCCCGTAACAAATTCAGCTTTTGTAAATTATCGCCCTGACAAATTTGTATTTTAGTCACTCACTTGTTGATTATTTGTTTATTAAAGTGACGACATGAGTTAACGCTTATTTTTAAATACCTAATCTTTATAGTGTTGTTTTTTATTGAATTTATCGTTATACCCATGCTCGTGTAATGTGATGTCAGCTTACTCTGCGAAGTGCTGCAATTAATTACATCATAATAAAAAACATTTCTGGGAGTGATAAAATGCAAGTTAATTCAAAATTAGCCAATGCGGTTCGCATTGCGCTAATGAGTGGTGTCGTGTTGTCTGCCACCACATCAATCAATGCCATCGCTGAAGATACAGCGGCGTCAAATGTAGAACGTATTTCAGTCACTGGTTCACGTATTATTCGTGAAGGTGCAATTGCACCAACGCCTGTGACAGTGATTACCGGTGATGAATTATTATCAACAGGTGTAACCAATATTGGTGAAGCGCTAAACCAATTACCTGCACTTGGTAATACTTTCTCATTAGCGAATTCAGGTAATTCAATTGGCACGTCAGGGCTTAACATACTTGATTTAAGAAGCATGGGTACTGCCAGAACATTGGTGCTTGTTAATGGTAAACGCCATGTATCAAGCTCTGCGGGTTCAGCGTCTGTAGACGTTAACACCATCCCAAGTGTTTGGATTGATAAAGTCGAAGTGATCACAGGTGGCGCATCGGCAATTTATGGTGCAGATGCGGTAACCGGTGTTGTTAACTTTATTTTAAAGAAAAATGTTAACGGTTTAGATGTATCAGCCACTAAAGGCTGGGCCGATGATAGCGACTTTAAAAAAGATCGCTTTTCGTTATCTTACGGTAAAGACTTTGCACAAGGTGATGGTAACGTTGCTTTTGCGGTGGAATATAGCTCTCAGGAGCAATTACGTGCATTTGACCGTGATCAAACGTCAACCTCTTTTGCCAGTTTAGCCAATACAAGTCGCACAGAAGATAATAACGACCCGGCTAACCCAGACAAAATCCTAACCCCTAATGCTGGCCATTACAGCATTAGTAACGCCGGTACGATTGATTTAGATGGTTGGAAAACCTTTAATGCCGACGGTTCAATGAAAGATGTGTATTTAGGTCAAAATGTTGATGGTATCCGTTGTGCTGAGTGTGATTTCACTAACTTAAATCAGTTTGTTACATTGCAACCAGAATTTGAGCGTTACAACGTTAACTTTAAAACCAACTATCAACTGAACGATGACCATAATGTGTATTTTGAAGCTAAATACGCTAATAGTCAGTCAACCGGTGAAAGTCAGCCTGCATTCTTCTTTAGCAATCCAGTGAACAACGTTAGCATTGATAACGCCTTTGTCAGCCCTGAACTGGCAAGCCTAATGCGAGACAATAATACAGACACCATCAATGTTCGTCGCTTTATGACTGACCTAGGTGCGCGCATTGAAGATGATACCCGTGAAACTCAACGTTATGTTTTAGGCTTAGACGGTATTGTTTTTGAAGATTGGGACTACGATCTTTATGCCGTTTATGGTCAAACTGATCTTGAACGTATTAATAAAAACAACCTTGTATATAGTAACTATAGCAACGCACTTGATTCGATTTTAGTGGATGGTGAAGCTGTGTGTCGTGACGAAACGGCAAGAGCGGCAGGTTGTGTTGCGGTTGATATTTTTGGTTATGGCGCACCAAGCCAGGAAGCCATCGATTATATTAATACCACGTCTACTGGCACATCTGTTATTAAGCAAACTGTGTTAGGCGGCAGCATGACAAACTCTGGTTTGTTTGAATTGCCAGCCGGTTATGTTGGTTTCTCTACGGGTGTTGAATACCGCAAAGAAGAAAGTGAAGTATTTGAACCTAATAATGCTGAAGGTACATTCTTTAACGTACTAGGCGAAGATAAAGGTGAGTTTAACGTTCGCGAAATATTTGCTGAAATGACCTTACCGTTACTTGCTGATGTACCCATGGTTCGTCAGTTAGATCTCGACCTTGCTATCCGTTTTGCTGATTACAGCACCATTGGCAATGCAACAACGTGGAAAACAGGCTTAAGCTGGGAAGTAGACGACGAAATTCGTGTCCGTACTACTTACTCTGAAGCCATTCGTGCACCTAACATCAGTGAGCTTTACGGCGCAGAAAGCCAAACCTTCTTCAGTGTAGAAGATCCTTGTCGTGCAACCAGTTTAGGCGAGCAAAATGATTCAACAATCCGCCAAGCAAACTGCACAGCTTTAGGTGTGGCAACGGGTTTTGATTCTGATTATGACGATGAAACCCTTGACGGTGTCAGCAGTGGCAATGAAGAATTAGAAGCTGAAGAGTCTAAGAGTTACACCTTAGGCGTGGTTTATCAGCCAGGCTTTATCGATGGTTTATCGATTACAACTGACTATTGGAACATTGAAATCGAAAATGCCATTAGTGTTGTAGATTCACAAAAAATTCTTAACCGCTGCGTCGACTCAAAAAATGGTATTGATAATGAGTATTGTAAGTTAATTACTCGCGATTCAAGCACCAGTGAAATTACCGAAATTAGACAGCAATCATTAAATATCTCTGCACTTGAGGCCGCGGGTATCGACTTTGATATCAGTTATACCTTTGAAGCATTTAATGGTGATGTTCGCACAAATCTTGTTGCAACTCGTCTATTAAAACGTAAAGACTTCTTGTTCCAAGATGAGCCAGATGCCTTCGAAGAGTTTGCCGGAACTGCAGGTTATGCTAAATGGCAAGCTAACTGGAGCATTAACTATGCTATCGATAATTGGGACTACTCGTGGAGAACCCGTTACATTCAGGCGGTAGATTTATACACTAACAACAGCCTGGACAACAACGCGAATCCAAGCAGCGCGATGGCATATGGTGATTACTACATCAGCGATGCATCAGTGTCTTACAGCTTCGATTCTGGTATTTCATTAAAATTTGGTATTGATAACCTATTTAATCGTGACTTACCTTACGGCACAACAGGGACTAGTGCAGAAAGTTCTGCTTATGACAACGTAGGCCGTTACTTCCACACAACAGCTACATACAAGTTCTAAATATGGATAGCTAATCCGTATTATTGATCGATATTCGAACGGCATCTTAGGATGCCGTTTTTTTATTTATAATCTATTTACACCAGTCCATATCCTGAGTGAACGTAAATTACTGCTAACCTCGCCACAAAACCAACATTAAGCACTGTACCAAACCACAAAAATAAACGACGATAAACCAACATAAAAATTTAAAGCTCGAATAATCAATAGGTAACTTATGCACTATACACTGAAACAAATCGCTGTTTTTGATGCTGTCGCCAGTTTCGAAAGTGTTAGTGCTGCGGCAAAAAAATTATCGATGAGTCAATCTGCAGTCAGCATGTCGTTAAGCCAACTAGAGCATTTATTAGGACGGCCGCTATTTATTCGCCAGGGAAATCGGCTAATAATGAGCCACTGGGGGCAATGGCTGCGCCCAAGAGCACAAAAGTTATTACAAGATGCACAACAAATTGCCTTAGGCCTGCATGACCAACATATTATTAGCGGCACAGTTAAACTGTGTTCAAGCCAAACAGCAGCAGAACATTTATTGCCTAAGCTTATCAGTAAAATTGATAATGATTTTCCTGAGCTGAGGATTGAAATAGCCGTTGAAAATAGTGACCACGTCGCCAAAGAAGTACTTGATTACCAATTTGATTTAGGGATTATTGAAGGTCGTATCGATGACAGCCGATTACACCAAGAGCCCTGGATTGACGATCACCTTGTGGTCGTAGCCTCACCGCATCATCCATTTGCCAAACACAAACAAACCAGTGTGTCGCAATTAGAACAAGCAAAATGGGTATTAAGAGAGCCTGGAGCCGGCACAAGACGCATTTTTGATGCCGCTATTCACGGATTAATCGTTCAATTAAATGTTTGGAAAGAATACGAACATGTCGGCTTATTAAAAGCATTAGTCAAAAATGGCGTATATTTAAGTTGCCTGCCTTATTTAGATGTTGAAAAAGACGTCGCCAAAGGGGAATTAGTGGTATTAACCACGCCGGAACTAAACTTAAAGCGCCATTTATCGTTTATTTGGCGTCAAGACACAGGCGATAACCCATTACGCAATTGCCTCATTGCTGAAGCGAAAAGATTAACTCGAGAATAATGTGCCACGGGTGAATCATCCCCTCTCATATACTGATAGTAGACTTGAGTATTACCACTGTGAAACCCAATAGTGTCAGGAGGTTGAATCAAGGAGGTTGCAGTTACCAAATTACTGTCGCAACCAACGCTATCCAGCCCTTGTATGAATCACGTTGCACTTGAGCCGACTCGGTTAATCACATTGCAATATCGTGAAGTCATTACTTAATATTAATGGCTTTGTCCGTTAAAAATCAACAATACCACTCTCCCCCTTTTGTGCCCTTTATTAGGTAAAACCTTCGCTTATTAATGCGGATTGCTATAAACCCAATCAAATGAGTAAACCCAATCAAAGTTAAATGTATCGTTATCTGACCGAGCGAGCCCTCTACGCTGAGTTTCTAAGTCAAAAGCATGTTGCATTATTTAATGATGCTTTACTGGCTCTGCAAACGAAATATAAGCTGTGTGATCATCTAAATTTGGGCCACAATTACGCTAAATAAAAGTGTCACACTCGATCAGTAAAATTGATACTGAGTATCAAGCTGTACATTTTTTGACTTTTTGACTCGATTTAGTCTGTATTTATTGATCTAATTTTGCCATCAACTTGTTAACCAGCTCCCACTTAGCGTAAACAAAACATCAACTTTATTGATAGCAAGTGATGACTACGCAAGCCTATGCTAAAATCATCAGGTAAATTGGTCTTACCAAGAAAGTGTAAGCACAAAATAAGCATTAACTAAGCCGTAAATATGGACATCACTGTGATGCAATTTAATTACAATGCATCACAGTCGAGTAAAGTGATTAGAGCTGATTAAGCTCACTGGCAAGCTGACCTAATGGACACCGCCATCACTTCAATGGAACACACTCAACTTCATCAATTGATGAAATAACCTGTTCTTTTCGGAGAATGAGAAATTATGTCAGATAAAGCCAGTCATTCAGCCACAACCGATACAGAAGCGAGTTACAGCGAACTTCACCGCCCAGCCAGTGAATTTGCCACTCGTGATGCCTACTTAGAAAACGAATTAAAAATAATGAAACCAAGGCGTTGGGGACTTAACCTTCCTGGACGTGATTTTCGCTTTGAATGGGAAGATTTAGTCCCTGCCATCGCGGGTACCATTGGCATTACTGTTATGTACTCGGCAGTAATGGCAGCATGGGCTTCTGGCTTAAGTGAAAAGTGGGATCATGTGAGTCTAGGTGCCGAATTTGCTATTCAAATTGTGCGCGTAGAAATGCTCATTCCTGCCTTACTTTTTTGTATTATTAGCTCGGGCTTAATTAATCCACGCGCCAATCTGGGTGGTAACCACGGCCCCATGATCCCCCTCATTGGTACTATCGCCCTTGCGGGTGCGCATCCTCTAGCACTTGCCATATTAATCGGCATATTTGGATTAATACTCAGTTACTTTAAAGGCGGCTCAAAACTGGTCAATCTTACCAGTAGCGGGGTTGCCGGAGGGTTGTTAGTCTTCCTCGGTTTTATGGGGGCAAAAAGCCAAATTGGCTCCTTGTTCGACTGGGCTGGCGGCTTGCAAGCTAAACACAGCTTAGATTATTCATTGGGTTATGTTGCCTTTATTATTTTGGTCATCAACGTGATTATCTACGCCTCGTTAGCCAAATTTGGCAAGCGTTGGTTAGCCATTCCATTATGTTCGATTGCCGCCATTGCATTAGCATTTGGTCTTGGCGCCGGGCTTGACCTGCAATTTACTACCGCCCCAGGTATTCCTAATCTAAACCCTGTGTATTGGTGGGGCTCTACCGAACACGGTTGGATGTTAGGCTTACCGAATATGGCGCACTTTATTGCCTCGTTACCGTTTGCTATTTTAGCGGTTGCCATGTGGTCACCAGACTTTCTCGGTCACCGTATTTTCCAAGAACTGAACTACCCTAAAGGCGCTGAAAAAGTCTTGATGGATGTGGATGACACTATGACCACATGTTCAATCAGGCAGATGGTCGGGACCGCTGTGGGTGGGGGTAATATCACCTCATCTTGGGGGACATACATGATCCCAGCCGCTATCGCTAAACGCCCAATTCCAGCGGGTGCAATTTTACTTGGCAGTTTATGTATTATTGTGGCGATTGTGGGTTATCCAATGGATATCACCGTGTGGCGTCCTGTGATGTCAATTGCGTTACTGGTAGGGGTATTTTTACCGTTACTTGAAGCCGGATTACAAATGGTAAAAGATACCACTAGCAGCCAAGCTGCAGGTATTTGTATTTTTGCCGCATTTGTTGCCAATCCAGTATTAGCCTGGGCATTAACCATGTTATTAGATAACAATGGCTTAATTGGTGATAAAGAGCGTCCTAAAACATTGTCATTTGCTGATCGTATCGTGATCCCTGGGCTTGCATTTGTGATTTGTTTAGCCGCCATGCTTGCTGTGGGCATGATTGAAGGCATCCCTGCGCTGTTGTAATTTCAACCAGCGCATAGCACTATCAAAAAGCGAAACTAATCTGGTTTCGCTTTTTTATGTCCGGCTGACACCAAATAATAAACGAGATTGTTAACCAGTTAACACTTTTACCAATCCATTAACGAATTCTGCCGAAAATACTGACGTCTTGTGCTATTATTAACGCATGGATAAATGGTCTTACCAATTTAAACCATTAGCCGGTTACTACATCTGAAGCGTCATTAAGTGAGTTAGGCACACAAGTTGCCAAGAATGTCGCAGAAGCGGTAAACGACTCAGTCTAGCGAATGTTCCTAGACATTGAATGTACATACTCAACGGATAACAACGCCAGTTTCACTTGCAATCGAATCCGTAGTTAAACAACCAGAGGGTTAAGTAAATGACAGATAAAACCGAACTATTTGCCAACGCGTGGGAAGGTTTCGTAGCAGGCGATTGGAAAACTGAAGTTAACGTACGTGACTTTATCCAGAAAAACTACACTCCTTATGAGGGTGACGAGTCATTCTTAGAAGGTGCAACTGATGCGACTTTATCTTTATGGGATAAAGTGATGGAAGGCATCAAGTTAGAAAACCAAACTCACGCCCCTGTCGATTTCGATACAGACATGGTGTCGACGATTACGTCGCACGATGCTGGTTACATCAACAAAGATCTTGAAACTATCGTCGGTTTACAAACAGAAGCGCCGTTAAAACGCGCAATGTTACCTAACGGCGGTATTCGCATGGTTGAAGGTTCTTGTCAGGCTTATGGCCGCGAGCTCAACGCTGACGTGCAATATACTTATTCAGAATTACGCAAAACCCACAATCAGGGTGTGTTTGATGTATACACACCTGAAATCATGGCATGTCGTAAATCAGGTATCTTAACCGGTTTACCTGACGCATACGGCCGCGGTCGTATTATTGGTGATTACCGTCGTATCGCGTTATACGGTATCGACTACCTAATGAAAGACAAATTCAACCAATTTGCGTCATTACAAGCTCAAATGGAAGCGGGTGATGATTTACAAAGTGTTATCCAGCTTCGTGAAGAAATTTCAGAGCAACATCGTGCATTAGGCCAAATGAAAACCATGGCCGCTAAGTACGGTTGTGATATTTCTGTACCCGCTAAAAATGCCAAAGAAGCCATTCAATGGACTTATTTTGGCTACCTTGCTGCAGTAAAAAGCCAAAACGGTGCGGCAATGTCATTAGGTCGCACATCGACTTTCCTCGATGTGTTTATTGAACGTGACCTCAAAAGTGGTTTGTTAACAGAACAACAAGCACAAGAAATGGTTGACCATTTCGTGATGAAACTCCGTATGGTGCGTTTCTTACGTACTCCTGAATACGATGAATTGTTCTCAGGCGACCCTATTTGGGCAACAGAATCAATTGCTGGTATGGGCATTGATGGTCGTACATTAGTGACTAAGTCTAGCTTCCGTTTCTTACACACCTTATACAATATGGGGGCAAGTCCAGAGCCAAACATCACCGTATTGTGGTCAACAAAATTACCACAAGGTTTTAAAAGCTACTGTGCCAAAGTGTCTATTGACACCAGCTCTATTCAATATGAAAACGATGACCTAATGCGCCCTGACTTTGAGTCTGACGATTATGCTATCGCTTGTTGTGTGAGCCCTATGATTGTCGGTAAACACATGCAGTTCTTTGGTGCTCGTGCCAACCTAGCCAAAACCATGCTTTATGCCATCAACGGTGGTGTTGACGAAAAACTAAAACTGCAAATTGCACCAAAAGCAGATGCAATCACCTCTGACGTACTTGAGTTTGATGATGTCATGTCACGCTTAGACGGCTTAATGGATTGGTTAGCAACTCACTATGTGACAGCGCTAAACGCCATTCACTTTATGCACGATAAATACTCTTATGAATCTGCATTAATGGCCCTGCATGACCGCGATGTTCGCCGTACTATGGCCTGTGGTATTGCCGGTTTATCGATTGCAGCTGACTCATTGTCTGCGATTAAATACGCAAAAGTTAAACCAATTCGTGACGAAGACGGTATTGCAGTTGACTTTGATATCGAAGGTGATTATCCAAAATTTGGTAATAATGACCCACGTGTAGATGACATTGCTTGCGACTTAGTTGAACGCTTTATGGCTAAAATTCGCGATAAGAAAATGTATCGCAATGCCATTCCAACACAGTCAATCTTAACCATCACCTCTAACGTAGTTTATGGTAAGAAAACCGGTAACACTCCTGATGGTCGTCGTTCAGGTGCGCCATTTGCTCCAGGTGCTAACCCAATGCATGGCCGTGATGAAAATGGCGCGATTGCTTCATTAACATCGGTTGCTAAACTGCCTTTTGCCCACGCTCAAGACGGTATCTCTTATACCTTCTCTATCGTGCCAAATGCACTAGGTAAAGATGACATGGGTCGCCGTACAAACTTAGCCTCATTAATGGATGGTTATTTTGTTAGCAAGCCAAATCGTGAAGGTGGCCAACACTTAAACGTTAACGTGATGAACCGTGAAATGCTTGAAGATGCCATTGTGAACCCAGATAAATATCCACAATTGACTATCCGTGTGTCAGGTTACGCAGTACGCTTTAATGCACTGACGCCTGAACAACAGCAAGATGTTATCACGCGTACTTTCACTAAAGGTCTGTAGTCTCTGCTAAAATTGGCTGTATCGAAGAATCAACACTCTCGATACAGCCTTTTTTTTATCGACATTTAAGGAATAACCATGACGTTAGGTCGCATACATTCAGTGGAATCTTTCGGTACAGTTGATGGACCGGGTATCCGCTATATCGCTTTTATGCAAGGTTGCCTAATGCGCTGCCAGTATTGTCATAATCGTGATACATGGGATCTAGATGGCGGCAAACTTATTTCAGTTGACGACATAATGAGCCAGCTGGTTGATTACCAACCTTTCTTAGACGCCAGTGGCGGCGGCATTACAGCCAGTGGTGGTGAAGCCATACTCCAGGCACAATTTGTCAGCGAGCTATTTCAAGCCTGCAAAGCTCAGGGTATTCATACTTGTTTAGACACCAATGGGTTTGTGCGTAAATACGAACCTGTCATAGACGAACTGCTCGACAATACCGACTTAGTCCTGCTTGATATTAAACAAATGAATGATGCTAAGCACATCGATTTGACCAAAGTCAGTAATCATCGCACTTTACAATTTGCTCAATACCTTGCCAAACGCAACATTAAAACCTGGATACGTTACGTGGTAGTGGCTGGATTTACTGAAGATGTTGAGTCTGCGATTGAATTAGCCGAATTTATTAAGCCAATGCAAAACGTTGAGAAGGTAGAACTACTGCCTTATCACGCATTAGGTGAACACAAGTGGCAGTCATATGGTGACGATTACACGTTAGCCAATGTGAGTGCGCCAAGCGCACAAACAATGCAACAAATACAGCAAGTGTTTTTAGACCGTGGCATAAAAGCGACATATTAAGCAAGATTGTGGCCAACAGCACTAAATTAGCGACCACTTAAGTATAAGATGACTTATAATTCATCCCAATATTGTCGGTCTAAACGTTCAAAGGCCAGTTTTAAAATGGTCGCCATGTCTAGGTAACAGGCCTTGGCACCAAGAGGTTGGCAAGCAACACCCATCTCAGTCAATGCTGAACTGAGTTGATTGCCCCAATCGAATAAAGATAACGGTAATGGGTGGCGCGCTCGCCATCCAAGCCACAGCAAACCTTGTATAGGCAAGCTAATAAAAAAAAGTAATACAGTGATGGCTTGCGGTAAAAAGCTCCAACCTAAAACATACAGCTGGCTCGAAGCAGCAATAATGCCAAGCACGGGCATCGCTATCATGGCTAATTGGGTAGCCTTGACGACTCGATATTCAGGGAAATACAGCCCCAGTTGTCGCACCATTGGCCAGGTCTTCATATAACGACGACCATCAGCAAATAACGTAATCAAATTCATGTTCAATATGGGTACCTAAACAGCCTAGTACATGGAATTAACAGTAACATAATACAGTGTATTGACAAAAATACACTGTTGGATTGGTCGCGCTTTGCAGTTGCAATCAATTCGGTAAGAACACTCAGTGTGAAGTTTATGAATGATCATAAACCTTAGCCAAAATGGATTTTATTATTTCATTTAGTTTCATTGACTTATAAGGCGTTAACATGTCAGACAAATTAGTACTCGTGCTCAACTGCGGTAGCTCATCATTAAAATTTGCCATCATTGATGCCCAATCAGGCGATGAACAAATTTCAGGTCTTGCGGAATGTTTTGGTTTAGAAGATTCACGCATTAAATGGAAATTTAATGGCGGCAAAAACGAAGCGAAACTCGGTGCATTTACCGCTCACCGTGAAGCAGTTGAATTTATCGTTGATAAAATTTTAGCCACACAACCACAATTGGCCGCACAAATTAAAGCCATTGGTCACCGCATCGTTCACGGCGGCGAAAAATTCACTCGCTCTGTCATCATTACGCCAGAAGTGATTCAAGGCATTGAAGATTGTGCTTCACTTGCTCCTTTGCACAACCCTGCTCACTTAATTGGTATTCGTGCAGCTATTGCCTCGTTCCCAGCGCTACCACAAGTCGCAGTGTTCGATACGGCATTCCACCAATCAATGCCAGAAAAAGCCTACGTGTATGCCCTTCCATACAAGCTCTATCGCGAGCACGGTATCCGCCGTTATGGCATGCATGGTACCAGCCACTTATTTGTGAGCCGCGAAGCTGCAAAAGTATTAGGTAAAGACATTAAAGACACCAATGTCATTTGTGCTCATTTGGGCAATGGCGCTTCAGTGACGGCGATTAAAGGCGGAAAAAGCGTTGACACATCAATGGGCTTAACCCCATTAGAAGGCTTAGTCATGGGCACTCGTTGTGGTGATCTAGACCCGTCAATCATTTTCCACTTAGTGAAGCAACTGGGTTATACCCTGGATGAAGTGAATAACTTACTTAACAAACAAAGTGGTTTATTGGGTATTTCAGAGCTAACTAATGATTGTCGTGGCATCGAAGAAGGTTATGAAGACGGCCATAAAGGCGCTACTTTAGCCTTAGATATCTTCTGTTACCGTTTAGCCAAGTACATTGCATCATACACAGTGCCATTAGGCCGCCTAGACGCCATTATCTTTACAGGCGGCATCGGTGAAAACTCCAATCTTATTCGCGAAAAAGTGCTTAACTTACTTGAGATCTTCAACTTTAACGTTGACGACACACTCAATAAAGCTGCCCGTTTTGGTCAGCAAGGTGTGATAACTAAAGCAGGTAGTACGATTGCAATGGTAATCCCAACGAATGAAGAATGGGTTATCGCTGAAGATGCTATGAAGTTAATAGCCGTAAAATAACCAAGATATTGTTTTTTGATTAACCCATATTTAAGAGGTCTTCATGTCTCGTAATATTATGCTTATTCCCATTGGTGTTGGCGTTGGTTTAACCTCGCTAAGCTTAGGGATGGTTCGCGCCTTAGAACGTAAAGGCGTTAAAGTGCAGTTCTTTAAACCTATTGCACAAATTCGCTCTGGTGACAAAGGGCCTGAACGTTCAACCACTATTTTAAGTACATCGCCTTCAGTAAATCCTTTAGAGCCGTACAGCATGGAACATGCTGAAGCGTTAATCCGCTCTGAGCAGCAAGATGTATTAATGGAGCAAATTATTGCTCGCGCGGCGGAATGTGCAAGCAATACTGAAACCCTCATCATTGAAGGTTTAGTGCCAACACGTAGCCACCCTTTTGCTGACGACATCAATTATGAAATCGCTAAAGCACTTGATGCCGACGTGATTTTTATCGCCACGCCAGGTGTTGACACCCCAAATGGTTTAATGAACCGTCTAGAAATTGCTTACAACTCTTGGGGTGGGCAAAAAAATAAACGTCTTATCGGTGCCGTCATCAATAAAATTGGTGCGCCAGTAGATGATGAAGGTCGTACACGCCCAGATTTATCTGAAGTATTTGATGATAAACAAATTCATGCGACTGACAGCTCAGGCATGTTCCAATTGCCGGGTAAAAGTCCGCTGCGTATTTTAGGCAGTGTGCCATACAATTTAGAACTGATTGCGCCTCGCGCTTCTGATTTAGCTAAACACTTAAATGCTAAAATCATTAATGCAGGTGAAATGCACACTCGCCGTATGCGCCGCGTGACATTTTGTGCCCGCAGCATTCCAAACATGTTGATGCACTTTAAAGCCAACTCGTTACTGGTGACTTCTGGCGACCGTTCAGATGTCATCGTATCGGCCTGTCTTGCCGCAATGAATGGCGTAAAAATTGGTGCCCTTTTGCTTACCGGAGGATATCAGCCAGAGCCAGAAGTGATGAAGCTCTGTGAGCAAGCCTTTGAAACCGGCTTGCCTGTATTTTTAATTGAGTCTAACACCTGGCAAACATCGCTTAATATTCAACGCTTTGATCATGAAGTGCCTGTTGATGATGCTGTGCGTATTGAGCGTGTGCAAGAATACGTGGCTAGCCATATTGATCAAACCTGGATTGAGAGTGTGACTCAAGACTCTCCACGTGAGCATCGTTTGTCGCCTCCCGCCTTCCGTTACAAGCTCACTGAGCTTGCGCGTGCAGCACGTAAAACCATTGTGCTACCTGAAGGTGAAGAGCCGAGAACCATTAAAGCAGCCTCTATTTGTGCAGAGCGCGGTATTGCTCGTTGTGTATTAATCGGTAACCGTGAAGAAATTTTACGTGTAGCGTCACAACAAGATGTTGTTTTAGGTGACGGCATTGAGATTATAGAACCAGAAAGCGTTCGTGAAAAATACGTAGCACCGATGCTTGAGTTGCGTCGCAGCAAAGGGTTAACTGAAGTGGTTGCCCGTGAGCAACTAGAAGACAACATGGTACTGGGTACCATGATGTTAGCTGAAAATGAAGTAGACGGTATTGTGTCTGGGGCTATACATACAACGGCTCACACGATCCGCCCACCATTGCAGTTAATTAAAACCGCTCCAGGCTCAAGCTTAGTGTCATCAATTTTCTTCATGTTGATGCCAGATCAAGTGTTGGTTTATGGTGACTGTGCGATTAACCCTGATCCAGATGCTGAACAACTTGCTGATATCGCTATTCAATCTGCTGAATCAGCAAAAGCATTTGGGATTGAACCTCGTGTAGCGATGATTAGCTACTCTACAGGTACCTCAGGAACTGGCTCAGATGTGGATAAAGTGCGTGAAGCGACTCGAATCGCGAAAGAAAAGCGCCCTGATTTGATCATCGACGGTCCATTACAGTATGACGCAGCGGTAATGCCAAATGTGGCAATGTCTAAAGCGCCAAACAGCCCTGTGGCGGGTAAAGCAACCGTGTTTGTATTCCCAGACTTAAATACCGGTAATACAACGTATAAAGCGGTACAGCGAAGTGCAGACTTGATCAGTATTGGCCCAATGCTACAAGGCATGGCCAAGCCTGTAAATGACTTGTCTCGTGGCGCATTAGTTGACGATATCGTTTACACCATCGCATTAACGGCTATTCAAGCTGCGCAAAACAGCAAAAAGTAGCGGTAACTGAAAATGTAGCAAAAAAAAGCACTGATCATTATCAGTGCTTTTTTATTACAATTTTTTATTGTCATTTTCATTGCGACAGGAAACTAAAACTAAGATTGAAATTGACGCATAACTACAGAAGCGGCACTTTTTAACCGCAAAAAAAACAATATATTTTACAGTGAGTTAAAATAACAACTCACAGTCATCAACAAACTTGTCCACAGATTCTGTGGATAACATTAACTTTTTTGACGCCTGTATTCGTTATAAAACTACAACGACAAGCATCACGGTCAATAGGCCACGTTTACTGCATTAACGTAGCGATCAAATATGATCTAATTAACTAATGTATTCATATATGACACGCGCTGTTTGAATCGTCAAGTAAATGTACCGCTAAGCCACAGAAATAGTGACTAACTGCGCAAAATATAACTGCCCAGCGTTTAATTTAAGTGATACTAATTTTTTTTGCACCCAAAATCACAACTCACCTCATGTCACCTATTGATGCGGATGGGTATAAATGCAAATCGATTAAAGTGCAGCGAGTAAAACCATCATCTTATGAATGCGTATGTGAGTGAGGTAGTAAGTGAATAACTCGGATTGCTCAGTCACTCACTATTGGCAGCATTTATATAAGGAGGAGATATCACAATGAGCTGCACTTACCCATTGTCTCAGTGCCTAGCTTTTATACACTTAAACAATTAAATAACCACTAAGCTTGTCACTCCAGCCATAAACCGAGATACTAAGTTAATATAATAAATCTAAATATTGAGTAGTCATTCGCCGATGTTAAATATAAAACCGATTTCTTTCCTTACCCTACTATTACTCTTCTTTCTCAGTGCATGTGAACAATCACCAGAGGATGCGCCGCAACTCAAAATGAGTCCAGAGCAAGTGTCACTCGGCTTTTTTCAAGCGATTTATATTGATAACGATGTAGAAAGCGCCAAACAGTTTGTCGCACCCGACATAAAAGAAGTGATGGAACATTACCATATTGCTTCAGCAGTGCAACGTCATGTACTGGGTTTATCAATGAAAGATGTCACTATGTCGATCGATGAAATTGATATCGACTTTTTCCGAAAATTTACTGACGACGTTACCGTTGTCGTTAAGATGGAAGGATTAAAAGGCGGTAGACAATGGGTAGATGACCGCACAATACGTTTACACAAAAAAGGCAGCACTTGGGTAATTGTCGAAATTCTACCGGAAAAAGGCAGAATCGAACGTTAATACAGAGCTGGATAGTCCCTTTACAATCAACACTATAATTGATGTTGCAATCGACATTGTCATCGAAAGTCAAATTAACTCGGTCTTGGTGGAGTCGTCTTTTACGACTAAGTCCAGCTTAAACTTTATCGCTATGCTAATAGCTAATAGCTAATAGCTAATAGCTAATAGCTAATAGCCAATAGCCAATAGCCAAAAGCCAAAAGCCAAAAAAATAGCAGCCTAAGCTGCTATTTTTATATTCGGTGTCGGAGTATTTAATGCGGTGACGCACAGGTCAGTGCATTAATATGCTCGTTCAAATGTCTTATTCTTCGTCAGAAGGTAAAGACTCTAACACGTCATCTTTTACTTGATAGTAAGCATTTTCGTATTCATGAACTTCCATAATAACTCCAATCTTCTTTAGGTCGTTTTGTAGGGGGAAGGCCTGTCTTATTTTTCAACAACTTAATCTTAATGACATCGTGCTGGTAGCATAGTGTCGATAACATTACTTTGTCTCTGGGGGGTGACATTTACCTAACAGAGAGAAAAGCACAATCACTTTCTTCTTGCCGGAGAGTATATCAATACTCATGCGACTTTCAAACCTTAACCACCGATAAATTACGAAAAACTTTCAGTTCTGAATGAAAAAACGGCTTAAAAACACAGAAAACAGTGTTTTATAGAGAAAAAACTGAAAGTCTTTCATCGAGAAACAAAAAAACCGATGCAGTGCATCGGCTTTTTTTGAGCATAATAACGACTTAAACTTGACTGATATGATTAAGAATACGTTTTTCTGAAATAGGATATGCTGTACCCAATACTTGAGCAAAACATGATACTCGATACTCTTCTATCATCCACCTTGCTTCAATTAACAACTCAGGCACTGGTTGCGAGCGTGGCACTTTGGCGAGTTGTGCCGTCAGTGTCTCTTGTACCTTACTGATACTGTGCATATGCAAACGGTCTCGCGTAGGATCTACGGGTAACTTTTCAAGCCGGTTTTCAATCGCTTTGAGGTATCTGGCTACATCAGCTAGGCGTTGCCAACCACAATCTTCGACAAATCCTTTATACACTAAGCTGTCTAGTTGCGTTTGAATGTCACTCATTGCAAAGGCAATATCTAAACTAATTTTGCCCTTTAAGCGTTTTTTAATCCGCTGGTAAATGGTTAACACCTGTTCAACGTTTAAGGCTATTTGCTCAGCCGTTGGATTAAGTTCTTGGCGCACCCAATCTTTGGCTTGTTCAAATTGCGCCTCATTACGAATATCTAACTGCTTTTGATCGAGTAACTGTTGCACAGCCGCATTAATGATATCTTCAATCAATATTTGCACTTGGCCAAACGGATTAAAGTACATTGCGAGTTTAGCTTTATTGGGTAACGCTTGCTGCAAGTGTTTAACGGGTGACGGTATATTGATTAGCAATAACCGACGTAATCCGACTCGATGATGACGTTTCGCTTCATGCTCATCATCAAATAGCTTAATTGACACATCGGTTTTGTTATCGATAAGGGCCGGATATGCTTTAACCTCGTAGTTGCCTTTACGTTGCTGGTATTGCACTGGCAAGTCACCAAATGTCCAACTGGTAATAGCTTGCTGCTCAATGCCTTTATCAGCCACTTTACGTATCGCTTTGGCAACCACGCCTTGCAACTGCCCTTTCAACGTTTCTAAATCTCGCCCTTGAGCCACTAAGCGACCTTGATCATCTTCAATCTTAAAATTCATTTTAAGATGTTCAGTAATTTGGGTTAAATCAAAATCGTCAGCTGAAATCCGCACACCACTCATACGCAATAATTGTTTGCACATCGAGTCGAGCATTGATAATTCAAACGGTTTCATTGCTTGATAACAGGCACGAGCATAATCAGGCGCTGGCACAAAATTACGGCGTAAGTTTTTGGGTAAAGACTTAATCAATGCCACCAGCTTTTCTTCACGCAGCCCTGGGACGAGCCAATCAAAATCGCTGTCGTCGATTTGATTGATCAACGCAACAGGAATATGCACCGACACCCCGTCGTCGACATTGCCAGGTTCAAAGTGATAACTCACTGTTAAGGCTAAATTGGCTTTATGCCATACTTCTGGAAAGTCCAACGCTGAAATATGATCGGCGTTGCGCTGCATTAATAACGCTTTGCTGTAATCTAATAAATCTGGGGTATATTGACGGGCTTTTTTCCACCAAGCAAAAAACAACGGCGCGTTATAAATGCCTGCAGGAATAAGGGGTTCATAAAAATCCACCAGCACTTGCTCGTCGACCAAAATATCGCGGCGGCGCGATTTATGCTCCAGTGATTCGATGTCGTTAAGCAGTTTTTGGTTATTAACAAAAAACGCTTCTTTGGTTTGCAACTGTCCTTCTGCTAAAGCGCTGCGCACAAAAATCTCGCGAGCTTCAACGCCATCAATTGGGCCATATTGCACCCGGCGGCGATTCACAATAATTAAGCCGTATAGCACTTGATTTTCAAGTGCGACAACGCTGCCTGCTTTGGCTTCAAAATGCGGTTCGAGGTAGTTCTTCTTCACTAAATGCGCGGCGAGAGACTCTGCCCATTCAGGTTCTATTTTAGCGCAGCAACGGGCAAATAAACGTGATGTTTCTGTGAGCTCGGCTGCCATTATCCATTTAGGGCCCTTTTTAGCTAAAGGTGAGCCAGGGAACACAAAGAACTTACGGTTACGGGCACCTAAATACTCGTTGTTTTCGCCTTTAAAGCCAATCTGGCTTAATAAGCCAGACAATATGGCTTTATGTAATTGCTCATAACTGGCGACATTGTCACTCACACGCCATTTAAGTTCGTGGACAGCTTGTTTCACTTGTGTGTATAAGTCTTGCCATTCACGTACGCGTAAATACGCTAAGTATTCATCTCGACATTGTTTTCTAAACTGACTGGCCGACAACTCATGCTTTTGATCTTTAACATGATCCCACAGCTTAACCCAACTGACAAAGTCTGAATCTTTATCGGCATAGCGGCGATGACACTCATCAGCAGCTTGCTTTTTATCGATGGGTCGCTCGCGCGGATCTTGAATGGATAAGCCCGAGGTAATCACTAACGCCTCATGTAAACAGCCTAATTTATTGGCTTCGATGACCATTCTGGCTAAGCGTGGATCAAGCGGAATTTTGGCTAAATCTTTACCCAATGGGGTAAGCACTAAATCGTTGCGCTGCTTTGTAACGGCTTGTAATTCTTCGAGCAGTAAAAAACCATCGCGAATGTGTTTTTGATCTGGCGGCTGAATAAACGGAAAACCGGCAATATCACCCAATCCAATCGCCAGCATTTGTAAAATAACCGAGGCAAGATTGGTGCGCAAAATTTCAGGATCGGTAAACTCAGGACGTTGAATAAAGTCCATTTCATCATAAAGACGAATACAAATACCAGGCCCGACACGGCCACAACGGCCTTGGCGCTGATTAGCACTGGCTTGAGAAATCGGCTCAATCGGCAAACGCTGCACTTTAGTGCGGTAACTATAACGACTAATTCGTGCAGTACCAGGATCAATCACATAGCGAATACCGGGTACCGTTAATGACGTTTCAGCCACGTTGGTGGCTAACACAATCCGCCTGCCAATATGGCTTTTAAACACTTTTGACTGCTCGCCGTAAGACAAACGCGCATATAACGGTAAAATCTCTGTGTCGCGGTATTGTTGTTTACGCAGTAAATCGGCAGTGTCACGAATTTCGCGCTCACCGTTCATGAAAATCAAAATATCGCCGGGGCCTTCAGCAATCAGCTCATCAACCGCGGAAAATATACCGTCACTGATATCTAAGTCGGCATCATTATCACGCACCAGCGGTCGGAATCGAGTTTCAACCTCATAGGTACGCCCTGACACTTCAATCACGGGAGCATTATCAAAATGCTTTGAGAAACGGTCTACATCGATGGTCGCCGAGGTGATAATGACTTTTAAATCAGGGCGTTTTTTGAGGACTTGTTTTAAGTAGCCTAAGATAAAGTCAATGTTAAGACTGCGCTCATGGGCTTCATCGATAATGATGGCATCGTACTGATTTAAAAATCGATCTGAGGTGAGTTCTGCTAATAAAATACCATCAGTCATTAACTTGATATAAGTGTTATCACTAATGGCATCGGCAAAGCGCACTTTAAAACCAACGACCTCCCCAAGTGGGCTGTTGAGCTCATCAGCAACGCGATTTGCAACACTTCGGGCAGCTAAACGGCGCGGTTGAGTGTGACCAATGAGCCCGCGAGTGCCTAAGCCTAATTCTAAGCAAATTTTAGGTAACTGAGTGGTTTT
Source organism: Shewanella sp. MF05913 (assembly GCF_059758095.1). Taxonomy (NCBI): domain Bacteria; kingdom Pseudomonadati; phylum Pseudomonadota; class Gammaproteobacteria; order Alteromonadales; family Shewanellaceae; genus Shewanella; species Shewanella sp. MF05913. The sequence continues at coordinate 61,712 of NZ_JCAYNT010000008.1, read as the reverse complement.
ACCCGAGCCTGTTTCACCGGCAACAATCACCACCTGGTTATTGGCAATAGCAGAGGCAATGTCTTCTCGCTTTTGCGAAACAGGCAGCTCGTCTGGGTAATTAATGACAGGTCTTGATTGCAAACGTTGCTGCGCTTTAGCGTAAGCTTGTTTTGCAGCCTCTGTAAGCTGGGCTAAGGTTTGAGATTTTTTTTCAGACTCAGCCTCTTTATTAATACGAAATAAGCGACGACGGATTTTAGCCGCATCGGTTTGATAACAAAGATTGAGATACGCCTTAGAGAGCGGGTGAAGGTCCGAATTCAAATCTGATTCCCTTGCTTACATCGAAAAAAAGCGATCCTAGCAAGGAAAACAGCATAATGATAATGATTTTGACGATTGTTATGCCGGAGATAAGTAGCATTGCTGCATATAGGTATTCATTGCGTTCAGTACATTGGTACGGTTAATGGTGCCAATCACTTTACCACTGCTCACTACAGGATAAATTTTAGGTTTAGCACCAAGCATTTGTTCAGCTAACGCTAAAATGCTGTCATCTGGTGCAACCGTCAATGCAGGGCTTTTCATGCAATCGGCCACGGTACTGGTCATATCACAGTGGTAACTGCTTTTAAGCATCACAGCTAAACAATCTTGCTGTGATAGAAAACCCATTAACTCCCCTTTTGCATCCACAACAGGAGCACCACTTTTATTGCTCGCCAGTAACTGCTCTACAGCAATGGCTAATGACATATTTGCGGTTAATAAAACTGGACGTCTATCCATGTGGTCTTTAATTTTTATCGAATCCATATTACCCCCAAGTGCACAAATGACTCTCGTGCGAAATAAACTTAATTTGTACGATTGTTATCAATACCCATTAAGTTTAGTCAAGATTGGTTAACTGGACAGTAAAATTAAACGATTATGTTAGTCGGCTATGTTACTCACATTTGTCATGTTATTGCTGACTATTATTTATCTCGCCAAATCATCACGTTTGCGGCTTGGCCATGCACTCGACTAGCTCGATACATACCACTGGTGTTAAATGGCGTAGCAATATTACCTTGCTTGTCGATAGCAATCACACCACCGGTGCCACCAGCATTCACCAACGTTTGATTAATCACCTCGTCTGCAGCTTGAATAATCCCTTGTTGTTGGTATTTCACTTTGGCACAGATATCACCGGCAACATGGTAACGAATAAAATATTCACCATGACCTGTCGCCGATACTGCACAAACACCATTTTCAGCATAGGTTCCTGCGCCGATAACCGGTGAATCACCAATACGGCCAAAACGCTTCGCGGTCATGCCGCCGGTTGAAGTGCCTGCGGCTAAATTGCCTTGTTTATCCAGAGCAACAGCACCTACAGTTCCGTATTTATAATTGTCGCGTAATTGGTTTACTGACGCTTGATAATCGCCGCCATTAGTTTGCTCGGCCTTAATAATACTGGCTTTAGCATCAAGTAGTTGGGCATAACGATGAGGTGTATCAAAATGACTGTTTGCCACTAAATTGAACTGCTGAGTCAGGGCGAACTCTTCCGCGCCCTCACCGTATAGCATGACATGAGGTGACTTTTGCATGACGGTAATGGCCAAATCAATCGGGTTTTTAATGTGTTTTACCCCTGCAACGGCGCCTGCATTTAATGTTTTACCATCCATGATGGAAGCATCAAGTTCATGGCCGCCATCAAAGGTATATACCGCACCAACACCGGCATTAAATAATGGGCTGTTTTCTAAAATGTTAATCGCCGCTTTAACGGCCTCGATACTGTCGCCACCGTTTTGCAGCACATCATAGCCACTATCAATGGCTTGAGTTAACTTATCTCTAATGGCTTTTTCTTGTTCAGCCGTTAAATCAGCAGCATTAATGGTGCCCGCACCACCGTGTATCGCAATCGAAAAAGGGCTGTTGTCTTGTGCTATGACCTGTGCTGAAGTCATCCCTAAACACAGCGCTATTGTTAAATATAATTTATTCATGATCGGCAAGTCCTTGAAAGGCGTATATCTTTGTAACCATTTATCCATGTTATTACAATCATATTGTTGCGACTTTTCATCTTTATAGCGACAATAGTCATATTGATATGGTGACAAGCATCATTAGCCTTATTTTTGGAAAATTTGCCCAATTTGTCCTCTAAACGACTTAAATTTAGCCAGTTATTGTTATTCTCGTTGACCCTATTGATGTCAGGCTTTGTGCTTGCCGAGAATAGTTGGCTTAACGTTCGTATTGATGGTGTCAGTAAAAAGCTTGAAAAAAATATTACCGCCCATTTAGGTACCCTGCCTGAATCTGGCGTGCAGCGCAGAGCCTTTTTGTTTACCGTTGATGACAATACTCAAGACGCTTTAGAATCCATGGGTTATTACCATGGCATTATTGATATTGACGTACAAGAAACCGAATCAGGCCCTTGGAAACTTAACCTCAATATCACCACAGGGGATCCCGTTATCATTCAGTGGGTCGACATCAATTTTAGCGGCGATATGCTGCAAGATGACAGGTTTGCATTGTGGTTAAACAGTCTCAAAATTAAACCCGGCGATATCCTAAATCACGGTGTTTACGATGCTTTAAAATCTCAATTAGTCACGTTAGCGTTAGCGCGTGGTTATTTTGATGGTCGCTACACTAAATCTGAAATTAGCATTAACCGCGACTTTAATACCGCGCAAATCAATATCCAATTTGACTCAGGCAAGCGTTACTTATTTGGTGACGTTGATTTTGCAGGCAGCACGTTGAATGATGATGTTATTGAAGCGTTAATCCCGTTTGATGCTGACGCGCCTTATGCCACACAACAACTTACTGAATTTAACCGTAACCTGCTCGATACAGGCTACTTTAGTAACATAAAAGTATTGCCTCAAATAGATAAAATCAGCGATGGCGTGGTGCCGATAAAAGTGGAGTTAAGCCCAAGGCCAAGCCACTTAATTGAGGTCGGCTTAGGTGCTGATATTGGCAATAGCACTGAAGACACCTTTGAGCCTCGAGTGCGAGTCACGTGGCGTACGCCACAAATTAACCGTTATGGCCATTATCAAGAAACCAGCGCTGAGTGGTCACCAGATAGGCCTAAAATATTAACAACCTATACCATTCCACTGAGCCACCCATTAGATGACCAATTGAAAATTAAATTGGGCATATTACGTGACACTTACGGCGTGACTCAAGACTATGATGAAGAAAGCCGCTCGTTCGACAATACGGGCGAATTAGAGTCTAAAAAATATTTAATTGGGCTTTCTCGTCAACAACGCTCTGAAAGTAATTGGTTATACGGTTACTCAATTGAGTCGATTCGGGAGTTTTATGAACAACTTGATACCGAGTACGATCCACGATTTTTATTAATGGGCTATAACCTCACTAAAACGGTTCGCGGTGACAACACCTTGGATCCTAAATCGGGTTTTCGACAAACATACAGCATGGAATATGCAGACCCATCACTGGGTTCAACCATTCGCTTAGCACGTTTTCAAGCACGGTTTAAATGGATTGAAACCTTTTTTGATAAACACCGTTTTGTCGCACGCCTCGATTTAGGCGCAAACATTGCCAGTAGAGATGACATTAGTTTTATTCCGCCGTCACTGCGCTACTTTGCCGGTGGAGATCAAAGTATTCGCGGTTACAGCTACCAAGAACTTGGCCCCTATATTGACTACACAAACAGCGATGGTGGCATATCGCGCCAAGTTGTTGGTGGACGATATTTAGCTATTGGCAGCCTAGAATATCAGTATTACTTAACCCCAACGTGGCGCGTCGCCAGCTTTGTCGATGCAGGTAATGCCTTTGACACCGGACAACTCGAGCCAGTGGTTGCGGTGGGCGGTGGTGTCCATTGGATATCGCCAATCGGGCCGATTAAACTTGATTTAGGTTTTGGTTTAAAAGAAACCGAAACCGTAGCGCGCTCATTCCGTTTCCATCTCACCATGGGGACAGAGTTATGATAGACAACAATACACCAAACGCACAAAACCCAGACGAAACGCCTAAAGCACAAGCTAATTCGGCCAAAATACCACCTGCCCCCTTGAGTATTCAAGCTAAACTGTGGCGCAATTTTAAGCTCTATACCCGTATTTTAATCTATGTGCCTTTAATCATCTTAATGCTCGTAGCGGTGTCGATAGGCACACCGTTTGGCAGTAAAATCACGGTGATGTTGGTTGATAAATTAGTCAGCGATATCGGCTTAGAATATCAATCTGGTACCCTTAACAATGACCTCAAATTACATCGCCTATCATGGGCAATGAAAGGCATTCAAGTCGAAGCTAAGGGTGTTGAGCTTGATTGGGTACCCACCTGCCTTATCAACCAGCAAATTTGTGTCACGAATCTATCGGCAAGCAAACTCAAAGTAGATATTGTCACGGACAACATTCCAGCCAGTGAGCCAAGCGCACCAGAAATCGCGGATGAGACCCCGCAAGAACTGACGCTGCCGATAAGTATTAGCCTTAATAAAGCCCAGTTTAGCCGAGTTGACGTCACCGTTAACCACATGAGTTATCACGCAGACCAACTTGCCACAGAAGCCATTTGGAATGACAGTGGCCTGCAAATAGAAACCTTAACCAGCCAGGGGTTGGTGGTTAACATTCCCACCACAAAGAACGACAGTCCCGATACACAGACAGCTGAAACAAATAATGATTGGCCTTTAGCAAAGTTACCGGCCATCTTTATGCCTTTTCCGATAAAAGTGAAACAATTTGAAGCCGTTGACACGCAACTGAATATCGCTGAGCGCCAAGATAATTTTAGCCATATCGTGTTAGCGGCAAGTTTTCGTCAATATCAATTAGGTATCACCCAACTTGATATTCAACATGACTATGGTGATGTGAATGTGATTGGCGATATTGCCTTTTTAGACCATTACCCGCTGACGTTAAAGCTGCAAGCAAATATTGACCATGTGACAGAGGTCCCAGGGCTTGCCAAGCAAACATTAAGACTCGATTTAACTCAAGACTTAAGCCAACTCAATATCAATGCAATAGCAAAAGGCAGCAACGCTTTTACATTAGCGTCAACCATCGACTTAACGTCTAAGCAACTCGCTTATCAAGTCAGCTTAAATGATGCTTATTTGCAATGGCCATTACAAAAACCTGAATACATTGCGCAAATCAAGCAATTTACCAGTAATGGCAACCTAAGCGATCAAGTGGCTAAACTTGAGGGCCAACTGACAACACCTTTTAACCCTAACCTTATTGTTCGTGCCGACATTGATAACCGCCAACAACAATTAACCATTAAGACGCTTAATATTCAATCTATTGCGGGCAATATCGACTTAGATGGACAACTTTCTTATAAAGATAATGTTGTGTGGCAAGCCAATGTGCGCACCGATAATATTCAATTGCAGCATATTGACTATCTGACTCAATTTAACCCGCTCAAAAGTCAATTCAGTGGTACCTTTTCCAGCCAGGGCAATATTGGCGCTAAAGACTGGAAAGTCGCCATTGAACAGGCAAACTTAACCGGCAGGCTCAATGGCTACCCGTTAAATTTACAAGGTAATATTGCCATTAATCAGGCATTTGCCATTAATGCAGACAATCTTCAAGCCAACGCACTTGGTGCTAACTTACTGATTAACGGTACTGCCGATACCCTTTGGGATATTGACGCTGAACTGAGTGTGCCTGATTTAAGCCAATGGCTGCCGGGCGGTCGAGGTAATATTTTTGCTAAGGTTGATGTCAGTGGCAATAGCGCCAATCCGATTGTCGATGTTGATGCTCAAGTTAATAAATTCAGCTATAACGGCAGTAAAATAGACAATACCACGCTAGTAGCAAACTACCGTCCATTTGAGCAGCACCGCTATCGAGTAGCACTCAAAAACAGCTTATTATTTTGGAACAATAATAAGTTGAGTCAATTAACCCTCGTGAGCGAAGGTGACCAACAGCAACAACAAACCACCTTAACCACCCAAGGTGACGTGGTAATCAACACGCAATTAGCGACTAACAGCAATCTCGACAAGCAACAATTTAATGGTAAGTTTACCCAACTCAACCTGTCAAATGTGCTCGGAGCATGGCAACAAGACACCCCGATTACCTTTGATTGGGACCAAGTAAAACAACGCGGTAATATTAGCCGTTTTTGTTTAGTGCACCCACACAATAAACTCTGTCTGGTAAACGACATTAGCTTAGGCAGCACAGGCCAAGCCAACATTAACTTCAGTGGCAATCCTGGGCAATTAGTGGCACCTGTTCTGTCTAAAAAAATCACCTGGGATGGGCAAGCAGCGTTAACCAGTCAAATCAATTGGGCTAAGGGTAAAAAACCAACTGCCGATTTACAATTTACTTTAATGCCTGGCAACATTACCTTAACTCGAGCAAAGACCAAGCCCGTGAGTATCGATTATCAACAACTATTACTGCGAGCCACACTGGATGAAAAACAGGTCACGAGCACGTTGAGCTTTGATTCCTCTGGTATTGCAAACTGGCAAAGCCAGCTGAGTGTGAACATTACACCAGACAGAACCTTGCAAGGGGATATTAATATTAATGAGTTAAATCTTGCCCCCTTTGGTGAGTTTTTCCCGCGGCTTGCTACGTTAGAGGGGTTATTATCGAGCCGACTAACACTTGCCGGTTCGTTAATGGACCCAAGTGTTTCGGGTAATATTAAATTAAGTGACGGTGCTTTTGCATTGTCGAGCAATCCCACACTCATCGATAAGTTGTACTTATCTTTAGCACTTGAGGGCCAGCAAGGCCAACTAAACGGCCAATGGCATATGGGCGATGGCGAAGTGGCAACACAAGGGACCCTCGCCTGGCCGCAAGGCAACTTTAGCGGCGACATCAACATTAAAGGCAGTAATTTAGCGGTTATTCAGCCACCGATGGCCATTTTAAATGTCTCCCCGGACATTAATATGACATTTGATCAACAATTGTTTGCCGTTAAAGGTCAAGTCAATGTGCCTTCTGGGCAAATTAAGATTGTGCCACTCGCAGAAGGTGGCGTCGCGGTGTCAAACGATGTGGTCTTTAATGATTCGATTTCTGAACAAATCGTTAAAACCAGTCCTTATGCCATTACCGCAGACATCAATGTTAATGTGGGTAAAAACCTCACTATCGATGGCATGGGCTTAAAGGGTAAGCTGCAAGGTAACTTAGCGCTAAAGCAGCAGGCTTTTAAACCGCCTATGTTATTTGGTGATATTAAGGTGACTAAAGGGACCTATAAATTTATGGGGCAAACTCTCACCATTGATACCGGTGAAGTGCAGTTTGTTGGCCCAACAAGTGTGCCTAATCTTAATATTGAAGCCACTCGAGACATTAAAGATGAAGACATCACCGCGGGTGTTAGGGTAACGGGTACCCCAATGCGTCCTGTCGTAACGCTGTTCTCTAATCCCGCCAAAGAACAGGCCGAGGTGTTATCTTACATTCTCACTGGTAAAGGTTTCACCTCTACCTCAAGCGAGCAAAGTAACTCACTAATGATGGGTGCGGCACTTAGCTTAGGAGCCCAATTTGACGGTGGCGCCATGAATAGCATAGGCAGCACTGCGACAGAGTTGATTGAAAAGTTTGGGTTTTCTAATGTACAGCTTGATACTAACGATGACGGTAAAGTGGCTGTTAGTGGTTATATTGGCGAAGATCTCATGATCAAATACGGTGTGGGCGTCTTTAACCCAGGTTATGAAATGACGGTGCGTTACTACTTGTTATCGCAGCTGTATTTAGAGAGTGTATCGAGCACCTTAAGCCAGTCGTTAGACATCTATTACAGCTTCGAAATCGACTAAAGGTTCTAGACCCCGTCCCAAAATGCTTATATTGGGGATCCAGGTGTTGCTTTAAGTGTTAGGTGTCAGGTGCCAGGTGCCAGGTGCCAGGTGCCAGCATAAAATTAAGACACAAAAAAAGCGCCCTTAGGCGCTTTTTTTCAAATTAGCGATTAAGCAAATTTGAAGTCAATGTGTTCAATCATTGGCTTGAAAGCGTGACGCTGTACAGCTTGTACACGTACTTTGATTTCTTTACCTTCTACAGCGATAGTTAAATCAGTAGTGTAGAAGTCATCGTTTAACTGGATGTTAATGATGTCTTTGTGTTCAAACTTGATTGATACAGGCTCATTGCTTGGGCCATAGATTACAGCAGGCACTTGACCAGCATGACGTAGGCGGCGGCTCGAACCTTTCCCGATTTCAGTGCGGGTTTGTGCGTTGATTGTGTAAGACATTAGTCACTCACTTAATAAATAATAAAGTATAAAGGCGTCATCATTTTCGACCAACGATGACTCAAATAAAGCGCGCGGATATTACCATAGCTACCTACATCTCACAAGAAGATATAAAGACTATTAACCCCAACGCCTTACGGGACCACAATCAACATGAATAAAACCATCTCGAGGATAAAACCCCACTCCACCTAATTTTAATGAAGCTGCGGCATCACGAAGGTTTTTAGTGCTCACACCCGGAATAGCAATGTCCATTGCCATGCCTTTCATGTGATAACTCTTTTTAGCGACACCGTTACTTTTCGATGCCAGCATTTGATTCGTTTTTGGTGAACGATAAGCAGAGATTACATGGATTTCGTCTTGATTATCTAAGGTAAGCTGTAATTTATACAAATACTCAAATAATCGTTTATCAATCGGTGCCGCCACATTTTGCCGATGGTCGCGTAATACTTGATTAAAATCAGTCAACGTTTCAGCTTGATATTGGCCATCAATCCAAAAGCTACCTTGACTTCTTTCACCAGTATGGCGATTAAAAAAATGAAGGTCTTTAACACCATGAGTAGAACGGCTTGCTTGCGCGGTGTTAGGTAGCATTGTTGCTACAGCGACACCGCTTAAGCCTAATAAAATTTGTCGACGAGTTAGGCACTCAATTGTCATTTTTACACCACTTAATTTATCGATTTACATAATTTATCGGCTTATACCAATTCCATTAATTATCTGGTCATTCAGCGGGAGTTCTGTGTCTTCTAGGCAAGTAATAGAATTGTAGGCATAGTTGCTCTCGGCAACAGCTCCTGCATTGCTCTACCTCCTGCATCCATGCAGTCGTACGTCAAAATGCTATTAAGCAGCATAGAAGGCACAGAAACCCGCCTTGCAGGAGACACTCAGACCGTTCATTTCTTTGTTGCATTGCCTTAAAAGGGAATAACCATTATTTCAACAATGCGCCTCAAACTGAACAATCTGAGTGACTCTGATTGGTCACATAATTAATGGAATTGGTATTAAAGCACGATTTCATCTTCACAATGGGCATAAGCACCATTGTTGGTTTTTTATCCAACTGACCAGTAAATTAAACATTAATGACTATAAATGCAAGTGGGGATATTTTTTACTGTGCAATAAACACACAGTAAAAATGCAGGAGTGTGATGTGCCTCAAGTGCTTATGAGTAAAATAGACAATAATTAACTTTACTTCATCAGCTAGGGTTTTATGTGATTTCACAATGAAGACGCATTATTGAACTCGTGCTTGAGGTTGCGTTTTTTGACTTAATAAATTCACGGGAGTAACCGGAGCTAATTGGTAAATATCATCGCGGTATTGTGCAATATGTTCATCATCCACCCAAGCGCGCCAATACACCATGTGCACTGGTAATGTGTCCGATAAAGCAAACCATTGTGTTTTGGTGTAATTGTTCTGCAATCGGCTCCAGGTACGCTTATCAATAACTAAATGGTTAGCAAACCAATCGGCAAGTTGTTGTACTTTTTCAATCCGTACACAACCTGACGACAAATCTCTGTCGGATCTTGAAAACAGTGATTTGCTTGGCGTGTCATGTAAATAAATACTTTGGTCATTATTAAAATGGAATTTATAACGGCCTAATGCATTATCACCACCAGGGCGTTGCACCACACGGTAAGGAAAACGCCCTACTGCCGCCTGTTGCCATTGTTGTGGGGTTTTATCGACTCTATTACCGTCAAAATCAAACACATCAAAATGTCTGTCATTAAAGTAATGACCATTTGATTGGATTTGCGGCAAAATATCTTGGCGTAGCAGTTGCCTCGGCACAGTCCATGTTGGGTTAATAATGATATTAGAGATTTGCCCTGTCATAACCGGCGTTTGTCGATAAGATTTACCGACAATCACTTTTGACGCCAACACCACTTGATTGTTCTCGACTAATACCATTTGAAACGCCGGAATATTAATCAATAAATAGGGTTGCGGTAATTGGCTTAAATAGGTGGTTTTTTCGACAAAGCTTTTAGCGAGTAATGTTGCTCTTTGTAGTGGGGTTTGATTGAGCCAAAATAAGGTTTTAGGCCCAATGACGGCGTCAGAGGTTAACCCATGCCTGGACTGAAAACGCTTCACGCTTTGCGCTAACGCAGGTAAATACAACACTTCATCGGCAAGGTATTCATTGCCATCACCAAGTAACCATAAACGCTGGTTAATTTGCTTAATACTCGGATGGCCATCTCCAGGACGCAACAATCCACCGGGCTCAATCGCATCCCAGTCTTGTGTTTGGGTTAGCCACATTAATTTTCGTAGATAATTAATCACGCCAAGGTAGTCTTCAACGGCAGGTTCGAGGGCAATATTTTTAGCAATAACAGACGCGCTATCGTCTAAAGTATCATAGGCCAATGGAACCTGTTTTTGATGCCAAAATGTGGCGACGCTTTGTTGAATACTGTCGATGTATTCTAGCTGTTCTGCATCTGTTCCCGATTGTAATATCGCTAAGTATTGTGCTCGCTGCGCTGTAGGTTCAGCCAAATATTGTAATTGCAGATGCTGGATGAGATTGTCGTAATGATGTGGCTCACTCGCCAAAGAAGATGGCGATATACACAAGAGTAATACACCGATGATACTGATATGAATAGATCGCGCAGCTTGACTCAACATGCTGTTCCCCATAGCCTTCGACACCTCAATATTGTCACGTTTACCCTTGCAGTGAAACGAATATAATCATTATTGCAAATAATGGCCTACTTTGGATGACAGAAACATTTTAACAACAAAAGTTAATACCAAAGCGTTACTTCAACGTTCAATTTTCAATCATTTATATAAAAAATAGTCAGTTAACATTAAATTATCTACAGACAACTAGGAACACAGATCTCGAATTGTTATAAGGAGCGCTTGACGCATTCAAGCAGTAGAGATCCCTATGAATAAAAAGCAACTCATCCAATCCATGGCACAAAAAATGGACACCTCTCAAGTTGAGACGAAACAGCATCTCGAACAGATATTACGTGTTATTCATCAAGGCTTAGCGGAAGGCGAGAAAATTTATATCCCACAATTTGGTACATTTGAATTACGCTTCTATTTACCTAAAACAGGCCGAAACCCTCAAACGGGTGAAGCGATGGAAATAGCAGGATTTAATCAGCCCAGCTTTAAAGCTTCACCAGCATTAAAAGCATTGATAAACGATTAGCCGAGACACTAAATGTAATAAACACTAGCGGCTAGAGCGCTTCGCTGCTAGTGACTATTACTGCGGCTATCCTGCCTTACTTCGAATAACTGAAATAACTCGCCCTTATAGCCGTGTAGCGAACTCGCAGGAAAACGTCCACCCTAGCATCTGGACTCATTATCTCTCATCGCTCGTTACCGTTCAAAACTCCAAATATCAGACATAAAAAAGACCAGCAGCATAAGCAACTGGCCTTTGATTAACAGCGTCAACGTATTTTAGCGCAAAACAATTCTCTATAAATAGAGATTATAATGGTACCCGAGTTCAGACTTGCGCTTGCACGCCTGATGTTCAACCAGAGCTGCCTTGGGCTTTAAACCTTAACGATAAAACCCAAATTTCAGACATAAAAAAGCCCCAACTAATGTTGAGGCTTTTTTACACCACTCTCTATTGCTAGCTGCTCGTATATCAATAATGGTACCCGAGGCCAGACTTGCGCTTGCACGCCTGATGTTCAAGCAGAGCTGCTTTGGGCTTTAAATCTTAACGATAAAACCCAAATTTCAGATATAAAAAAGCCCCAACTAATGTTGAGGCTTTTTTACACCACTCTCTATTGCTAGCAGCTCGTATATCAATAATGGTATCCGAGGCCAGACTTGCGCTTGCACGCCTGATGTTCAACCAGAGCGCGAGGGATTTTTTTGACTTTAATTTGGATTTAGATTTGAATTTTAAACCTTAACGATAAAACCCAAATTTCAGACATAAAAAAGCCCCAACTAATGTTGAGGCTTTTTTACACCACTCTCTATTGCTAGAGATTATAATGGTACCCGAGGCCAGACTTGAACTGGCACGCTTATTCAGCGAGGGATTTTAAATCCCTTGTGTCTACCGATTCCACCACTCGGGCAAAACTTGTTGTGTTTTGATATCAAATATCAAGGCACTAAATTTTGATTTTCACTACGTTAATCTGGTGCGTTTTTCACGTCCCGTTTAACTTGGTGCATACTTTACTGTTTTTTTGACCTCAAGCAACAAAAATATTTACTTGAGCGAACCGAACGCTTCAAAATTCGTCAATTCGATTTAAATTACAGCAAACTGAGTGAGTTAACAGCAACCCACTCATGCTTAATACTCACAAAAAATACCAAAAAATACGGAATAAACAGTAAGATTAATTAGCTCTAACCGGTGTTAAGCCTTTACTGCGATTGGTCACTGCATCTTCAATTTCAAAGCCCGCTTCAGACCACACTTGTGCTTCTTCTACATTAAAAGACTCTTTAGCCCAAATAGTTGCGGTATCTAAACTGAAGTTAGCTTGAACCCAACCATCAGCTTCCGTTGCACCAAAACCTCGAACGCGCCAATTTTGAGCTTGAGTGGCATCAAAACCAATCGATTTCCACTGGCTAATTTCACGCTCTGACATGCCTTCCCAGCTTGGCGCTGATGCACAACCAACAACAAATAACACCAATAAACCAGCAAACAATTTCTTCATCATGTTCAATGACTCACAATAATACCGAAGCCCCATAAAGAGCTTGCGCGGAACGTTTTAATTAATGGTGCGGATCATATCTGAGATTGGACTTTAAACAAGCAGAATTACATAAAATTACAGTCAATAAAAAAGGCCGCTTTCGCGACCTTTAGAGGTAAAACCGACATCATGTGATTAATCACGTTGACGTGTTGGTTTTCCGTGGTTTGAACCCACTTTGTGTTTACGTACCGCACGACGAATTTTAGCACTTTTCACTTTAGAGCGAGCGACACTGTGTTTGTCAGAACCCAATAATGAACGTGTTTCAGGCTCAAGTCCTGCAAGTTGACGTAAATAGTTAACCTGGTCAATTGGCAATTCAATCCAACCGCCACGTGGCAACGTTTTTGGTAACTCAACTTGACCATAACGCACACGGATCAAACGGCTCACCTGCACTTCTTGTGATTCCCATAAACGACGCACTTCACGATTGCGTCCTTCACGTAATGTCACGTGCCACCATTGGTTAATGCCTTCGCCGCCAGCCGCTTTGATGCTGTCAAACTGCGCAGGACCATCTTCTAAGGTTACGCCGGTGCGTAAACGTTGTACCGCCGCTTCTGGTACTTCACCAAAAGTACGCACAGCGTATTCACGCTCAACTTCGTTTGATGGGTGCATCAAACGGTTAGCGAGTTCACCATCACAGGTAAACAGCAATAAACCAGAGGTATTAATATCTAAACGACCTACCGCAACCCAGCGAGCATCACGCACTTTAGGTAAACGTTCGAACACAGTCGTACGACCTTCAGGATCTTTGCGCGAACAAATTTCACCTTCAGGTTTATGATAAGCCAACACACGACAAACGATGTCGTCAGCTGACTTTAATGAAACGGCACGGCCATCAATACGTATTTTGGCATCAGCCTCAACACGATCGCCTAAACCAGCAATTTCACCGTCAACACTAACTCGGCCTGCAGCAATCCATGCCTCCATCTCACGACGGGAGCCATGGCCTGCACGGGCCAAGACTTTCTGCAATTTTTCACTCATTAGCGGGGACTCTTTAAAGAAATTCGATAGAAAGCAAAAGGTTAATTACTTTTACTTTATTGTCTTTTTAGGATTGTACCCGCCTGTGACGCATACAATTAGAAAAGTGCCAAGATTATACGCTGAATGTGACAAACGAGCAAAAAAAACCGCCGACACGGTTAAATGTGTCAGCGGTTTTATCATGAGCCCAACGATAAACTAATGTGCAGTAATATCTTGGCGGTCAAAACGGATGTTAAACAATAAGCTGTACATCACAGGCAATACCACTAGAGTCAGCAATGACGCAAAGCCAAGACCAAAGATAATAGTAATAGCCATTGAGCCAAAGAAGGCATCGCTGATTAACGGGATCATCCCCAACATGGTGGTGATGGCCGCCATCATGACAGGGCGAACACGGCTGACACAAGAATGCACTAATGCATTCGTCGGTGCTGCGCCATCATGAAGCTCGAGGTTAATTTGCTCAACCAATACAATACCGTTTTTAATCACCATACCTGACAAGCTCAGTAAGCCAAGTAAAGCCATAAAACTAAATGGCGCGTCAAACAGCAGTAAGCCGGCTGAGACACCAATGACAGCAAGTGGCACGGTAAACCAAATCACTAACGGTTGCCTTACCGAGTTAAACAGCAATACGGTAATTAAAAACATCGCTAAATAACCGAGCGGAATAGAACTGAATACCGCCGTTTGTGCTTCACCAGCAGATTCATACTCGCCGCCCCACTCAAAGCGATAACCTGCAGGAAGTTCAATGGCCTCGACTTTCGCTTTCACTTTACGATGCACCGAGTCTGCCGTTTCGTCTGAACCCAATTTAGGATCGCCTAATACGGCTAACATGCGAATTCTGTCGCGGCGCATCACCAACGGGTTTTCCCAGTCAGTGGTAAACTCACTGACCACTTGAGTCGCGGGGACAAACGTATTGTTCTCGGCACTCCAGATTTGCATTTTCCACAAGCTATCAGCTTGTAAACGCTCTTCTGCCGGCGCCCGGGCAACAATAGGCAGTAAGTGACTGGTTTCACGATATAAGCCTATCTGCTTACCGCTAAAGTTAAGCAATAAGGCGTTATCCAGATCTTGTTTACTGATACCGGTTTCACGTGCTTGCGCATTCAATAATTGTGGGCGGATCACCGGCACTTGATTGCGCCAATCATGGCGAACACTGTCCATTGCCGGTTCGTTATTGAAAATCTCTTTGGCCTGGGTTGCTAACGCACGTAACACTTGTGGGTCTTCACCATAAAAGCGCGCTTCAATTTTTGCGGCTGGCGACGGGCCATTCTCCATCATCTTCATACGATATTGCGCTTGCGGGAAGTTCTGCGCTAAAAAACGCTCAACCTCAGGCATATACGCTCTAACCGCATCTAAATCTTCCATTTCAATGATGATCTGTGCAAACGCGGCATAACCTTTTTCAGGCTGGTAAGGTAAAACAAATCGTTGTGCACCTTGACCTATCACGCTCGACAAATGCACCATACCCGTGCCATTTTGCTTATCTTCTGCAATAAGCTTGTGCTCAATTTTAGTCACAAAACGCTCAGTGGCTTTAATGTCTGTACCTTCTGGCATCCACACATCGACAAAGAAAATAGGTGTATTCGACGCAGGGAAAAACACATTCTTAATATAGCCAAAGCCAAATACCGCCGACGCCAACATCACCAGCACTAACAGCAAGGTCGCTATTCTGTATCGCAGTACAATGGATAATGTGCCGCGGTATGCGGTAAATAACCACCCTTTGTAGGGATCAACTTCTTCGTCAGTGGGCTCTGCATCTTTAAACAACACATTACAAAAGAATGGCGTTAAGGTAATGGCCGTGATCCAGCTAATGAACAACGAAATCATCAACACCTGGAATAACGAGCGACAAAACTCACCGGCGGCATTTTGCGACAAACCAATAGGGGCAAAAGCAATAATGGCAATCACTGTTGCACCGAGTAATGGCCACTGAGTTTGCGACACAATAAGCTTTGCGGCGGCTAAGCGCGTTTTGCCACGCTGCAGACCAATCAATACCCCTTCGGTAATCACAATCGCGTTATCGACCAACATCCCCAGCGCAATAATTAATGCCCCTAGTGAAATAAGCTGTAGTTCGATACCCAGCACCTTCATCATAATGAAAGTACCTAAAATGGTCAGTAACAGGATAAGTCCCATTAATAAGCCCGAACGCAAGCCCATAAATAACAACAATACAGCGATAACAATCGCAATCGATTCAAGCAAGTTAATTAAGAAACCTTGAACCGTGCTATCCACTTCATGACTTTGGTTGTATACCGTATCTAACGCCATGCCAATAGGGCGCTGTGATTCCAACTGCTCAAGACGTTCGGTGACTTTTTCACCCACATCAACCACGTTGACGCCGCCTGAGAATGAAATCCCCAAGCTCAATGCCAATTGCCCACGGTTGTGATAAATCACACTTGGGGTTTCATCAAACTCTTTAGCTATACGAGCAATGTCACCTAAGTAAATCAGCTCAGTACTGCCAGGTGAACTCACCACTAAACGAGACAATGCGTTAACCGAATTAAATTCGCCTGTGGGGTGCAGTCGAATCCGATTGTCACCAATCACGATGCTGCCTGCATTAGACACCACGTTTTGGTTGTTCACTAAGCTGTATATGTAATTTTGATCTAACCCTAAAGCAGACAATTTTTGTTGTGATATTTCAATGACAACTTGCTCAGTAATATTGCCGATAACTGACACTTTCTTTACACCGGGAACCAATACCAGTTCACGGCGTAAATAATCAGCATAATTGCTCAGTTCACGGTTACTGAAATCATCACCCGATAAGTTAAGCAAAATACCGTACACATCGCCAAAGTCATCTATCACTTGCGAAGAAGACGAACCTGGCGGTAATTGCCCTTGAGTATCACTCACTTTACGACGCATTTCGTCCCACACCTGTGGTAAACGCTGTTTGTCGTAACTGTCTTTAATCTCAATTTGAATTTGTGATAAGCCTGCACTGTTGATTGAGGTAATGTGTTTTACCCCATCAAGTTGTTGTAATGCATTTTCAAGCGGTAAAGTGACCTCTTCTTCCACTTGCTCAGGTGAGGCTCCCGGATAAGCTGTAATCACCAATGCTTGTTTAATGGTAAATTCTGGAAATTCAAGCTGACCTAAACCGGTAAAGGCAACGCTGCCACCAATAAGCAGTAACAGGGTAAACATCCAACTAATGACTTTATTGTTAATAGAGTACTCAGCAACACTCATCGCTTATACTCCTCGCTGCCAGCGTAATGGTTTTACTTTTAGGCCAACAGACAGTTGTGATAAACCAGCAGCCACAAGAAGATCGCCTTTTTGTATACCCGTTAACACTTCTACACCTTCATTACTCACACGCCCGAGAGTCACATTTACCGGGCTCACTTCACCACTTTGTGGATCATACTTCCACACCACAACATTGGCGTTAGTGTCATCTTTATCCACTGCGGTCATCGGTACCACTGCGGTAAATACGCTTTGGTCATGGGTTGTTTGTGCAATGATAAGTTCAGCGCTCATGCCCGGCAGCAATTGCACATCTTGCGGTTGTTCTAATGAAAACACCACTTCGTAAGCCTGTGTACCAGGGGTTACCTGGGTAGAATATTCTTTAAAATAGGCATCAAAAACTCTGTCGTTCATGGCGCTAAAACGCACTTTCGCTTTTAAAGCATGAGTGACCGTTTGGGCATACTTGGCCACTATCGCTTCAGGCACTTGAATGCTGATGTCGAGTAAGTGATTATTTTGCAGAGTTAACACGCCTTGATTAGCTTGGACGATTTGATGATTGTCGACCATACGTTTCGCAATAGTGCCACTGAATGGCGCTTCTAAACGGGTGTAGCTGAGTTGATCCTTCGCGGCTTCTAATGCCGCTTTAGCGGTTTTCAATTGCGCTTTACTGCTGTCAAACTCGGCCTGAGATATCAGTTGGCGACTAAACATTGCCTGGTTACGGGTAAACTCTGCCGATAAAAACTCGTAATTTGCTTCACTGGTCATTAAGTTGTTTTTCGCATCGCGATCATCCAATTTAGCGAGTAAAAAACCTTGTTTAACCACTTCCCCTTCAACAAGGTCAAGATTCACCAATTGACCGGAGACTCGAAACGACAACTCTGCACGGCTATTGGCTGTCACTTTCGCAGGAAACTTATGCACTTGATTAGCGGCTGACTCAGTGATTTCAAATAACTTTACTGGGCGAATGACTTCTTTCTCTACGGTCTTTTCTGCTTGAGAACAGCCAGCAATAAGCACAGTAGCAAGCAATGTTAACGGTAACATTGAGTGATATTTCATCGATAAATCCTTGGAGTTAGGCAGATAACAGACATAAAAGAATGGTATTAAATGTTTGATAATTAATTCTGACAATAATAGGTAAACGATACGCTGATTTATGGTTGCAATAAATGGGTTTGTTTGGGAACATCAATCCCATTATTTGAGTTTGACTTAACGATTAATCTGCGAGTAATTACTATGAAAACCGAAGACATTACCTTGTTTCATCGAATTGTAGAAACAGGCAGTATATTGGAAGCCGCTAATTTGCTGAATTTGCCTAAATCAACGGTAAGCCGAAGGTTACTGTCGCTTGAAGAATCATTAAATATCAAGCTGTTCCATCGCTTAAGCCGCGCGATATCGCTCACCTCTGCCGGCAGCCAGTTTTACGAAAAAACCTTAGTGATGTTAGCTGAGCTTGATCAAACCATCGCCGATATAACAGACAATAAAGCTGAGCTCACCGGCCATTTACGCATTTTGATGTTTCCGGTGCCGCAGATAATGCAAATTGTGAACAAAATATTTGCCTTTATGGATGAAAATCCTAAGTTCACCATTGAAATTATTACCAGCACCGAGCCTTTGGATATGGTGCGTAATAATATTGATATCGCGTTTATGGTAAATGAAACATTTACCGAGCTCGATATGGTGGCAAAACCAGTGCTTTATGAAGAAATGTGTTTCTTTGCCAGTCCTGAGTATCTTGCAAAAGCGGGCACGCCAAAGAGCATAAGCGATATTGAACAACACAATTCAATTTTGTTTCGTTTCCCCAATGGTAAAACCTTTAGCGAAGTACCATTAGCCAATGATGTGCTGCAGGCGGTAAAAGGCAATTTATGCACCAACAGTATTCAACTGGCGTATGAAGCCACTCGCCTAGGTCGAGGTATTGGTTACTTACCGTATGGGATCTGTGTTGAGGATGTTGAACAAGGCAAATTAATTCGGTTATTTAACGAGTTACAACCATATGTTGGTGTGGTGTTTTTAGTCTATCCATCCAGGCGCTTTTTAAGCTTAACGGGACAACGATTAATCGATTACATGCTAACTGAAATGCCCGTTCAAACCAGTAAGGCTGCTATCATCAATAATAAAGTGTGGACATAAAATTCATTTAATCAATAAACCTTAAGGAGAGATAGTAAGTTTACGTGCTAGCCTAATGCGTAAAGTGGTTATCACTTGGATCGACAGTGTCATCGCTTGAGTCATTGCTTAAGCCATTGTCTAAGTCATTATCTAAGCCATTGTTTGAGTCATCATTTGAGTTATCATTTGAGTCATCATTTAACTGATTAACTTCAGTGTCGTGCTCATTGCTAGCGTTTTCAATGGTGTCACTGTCATTATTATCAATGCGCGTTTCTGTATCATTATCGCTGCTATCATCTTCAGAGTTATCCAAGGCTATACTGGCTTTATCAAAAAGTGCTTGTAACGATGCAACATCCGTTAAAGCAGGTAGATCGGCCAATTTTTTTAAACCAAAGTAATCTAAAAATTGATGAGTAGTCGCGTACAGCGCGGGACGTCCCGGTACTTCTTTATGACCAACAGCCTTAATCCAATTGCGATCAAGCAAACTTTTAATGATATGAGTGCTGATGGCTACACCACGGATTTGCTCAATATCACCACGGGTCACCGGCTGCCTATAGGCAATAACCGCAAGGGTTTCCATGGTGGCACGCGAGTATTTAGGGGCTTTTTCTTGCCATAGCGGTTGTAAGAATGGACTGAGGATTTCTTGGGTTTGAAAACGATAACCGCTGGCAACTTTAACCAGTTGTACGCCGCGATCTTGATAATCGAGCTGAAGTTCATCGAGGGTTTCTTGAATGCGCACCCGTGACACGTTAAAGTCAGCCAATACGGTTTCTTTTAAGACTTTGATTGATAGTGGTTTACCCAGTACAAATAAACTGGCTTCAATTAATTGTTTAAGCTGGATAGCATTGATTTGATTCATAGTGCTAATGACTCATTAAGATAAACGCTAAAAAGCTTTTACATAGATAGGCGAAAACGGTTCATTTTGCACTAATTCCACCAGCAACTCTTTCACCAGTTCCATTAACGCTAAAAAGCTGACAACCACACCGGCACGACCTTCACTGACATCAAACAAATGCTCAAAACCAAGATATTCAGTGCTAGACAGCTTTGCTAAAATTTGGCTCATGCGCTCACGGGTTGATAATTGTTCGCGCTTAACATGATGGTCTTCGTTAGCATCTATGCGTTTTAACACTTCGCCAAAAGCGCGGGCTATATCGGCTAACGACACTTCGGGTGGCACAACGACTGGCTTAATACCTGGGGCTGCAACCACAGAGGCTTGAAACACATCACGCTCAATTCGCGGCAGTTCATCTAAATCTGCTGCGGCTTGCTTAATCACCTCGTAGGCTTTTAATTGGCGAATAAGAACCACGCGAGGATCTTCTTCCTCATCGTCTTCATGCGCCATTTTGGGCAACAATAAGCGTGATTTAATTTCAGCTAAGGTCGCGGCCATAACCAGGTAGTCAGCGGCTAATTCAATCCGTGCCTCGGTCAATATCTCAATATAAATTAAATATTGTTGCGTAATTTGCTGAATAGGTAAATCAACCACATCCAGCTTTTGCTTACGGATTAAGTACAGCAGTAAATCCAGAGGCCCCTCGAAGGTTTCTAAAAAGACTTCAAGTGCCTCAGGCGGGATAAACAAGTCGAGTGGCATGCTGTCCATCGCTTGACCGCGCACCACCGCTAGTGGAAGGCTCTGTTGAATGCCCTGCATGGTTATCCCTTTGGACTCAAACAAATCGCGAGCTTATTCAAATGCACTGGTATCGCCTGCGCCGTAACGCAAAATAACCACTTCATCTTCTGACATATCAATGACGGTGGTTTGCTTCTCGGGTAAATAACCGCCGTGAATAATGCCATCAACTTGGTGTTCTAAAATATCGCGGATATGCTCAGGATCTGACTCTGCTGTTTGCTCGTTTGGCATCACCAAACTGGTGGTCATCATTGGCTCATCGAGGGCTTCAAGTAAAGCAAGTGCAATTAAGTTGTTCGGCACACGGATACCAATGGTGCGTTTCTTATCGCACTGCAAACGGCGCGGCACTTCTTTGGTCGCTTTAAAAATAAAGGTATAGGGCCCTGGTGTGCAGCTTTTAAGTAAGCGGTACGCCTGGTTGTCTACGCGAGCAAAGTTGGCCAGCTCAGATAAATCACGGCACATTAGCGAAAAGTTATTGTCGTTTTCAATCTTACGGATACGCACCATGCGTGTCATGGCGTTTTTGTCGCCAATCATACAACCCAATGCGTAACCCGAGTCGGTAGGGTACACAATCACCCCACCTTGTTTAAGAATCGCCACGGCTTGGTTTATTAACCGCGCTTGTGGGTTTTCATCGTGAATATAGAAAAATTGACTCATGTCCGTTCCATCCAATTTTGAGATTGCCAAACCCACTCAACACCTTGGGGTTGGTATAAGTTTTTGCCTAGTTCAATCCAATTACTAGGAAAATGAAAATCACTGCCCACAGACGCAAGCAGGTTATTAAGTTTACTCAGTGCAATAAGATTGTTTCGGTCGTCCAGCGTTTGCTGCCCCAAAATAACTTCCATCGCATCGCCGCCCGCTTCTGCATATTCGCGCACTAAGCGCTTAAGCCACTTTGCCGACAATTTATAACCACTTGGGTGGGCAAGCACCGCAACACCGCCCGCTTGATGAATATGTTCAATGGCATTGGCCATGTCGCCCCAATTATTGGGCACATAGCCGGTTTTTCCGCGGGCTAAATACTTTTTAAACACACTGGGCATATCTGTCGCATGGCCATGATCGGCTAACCATCTTGCATAGTGGCCACGACTTAATGCCGCATCGCCAGCAATGGCTTTGGCGCCTTCATAAGCCCCTTCAATACCTGCTTTGGCTAAACGCTCGCCAATTTCTTGGGCGCGCACTTCACGTAATTCGCGTTGTTGAGTTAAAAAATCTAATAAGCCCGTATGGGTAATATCGACGTTAAGGCCCACAATATGAATATCAAAACTGTTCCAACGCGTCGAGATTTCACAACCGTTGATAAGCTTCAATGGCGTTGCATGCGCAAGGTTGGCAATGTGTGCTTCTGCTAAACCGCCAACGGTATCGTGGTCGGTAATCGCAAACATCTCTACGCCCTTTTCAATGGCGCGAGAAATTAATTGAGTTGGTGTAAGTTGACCGTCTGATGCGGTCGTGTGGCTGTGAAGATCGGCCAATAGAGTCTCTGTAATCATCTGTTTATTGTACAAGAATACCAATAAAAATACTGCTGGGATTAGTGAATTAATTGTGTCAAATAATAACTATTTTTAGCGGGAAGCAACGCTTTGCGTTCAATAAATCAACAATAGACACCACTGGATACATTTTTCAGTGTTTTTGAGTAATATTCAATTGACTTTATAGCCCAGCTGGGTTTTCCTATAGGCACGAAATACAGAACTCAATATAGCGATTAACAATGACACACTCATTAGCTTCATTACACATTACTTGGTGGTGGCACTTCCCAAATTAACGGGTGGTGTGAAGCGTTGTGCTCATTTTTAAGAGACAAGATTTTACCAGAAAGCCCGCAGAGATGTGGGCTTTCTTGTTATTTGGCCCATAGGATTACTCGGGTTAAACAGCAGTTAAGGTGACCAGATGATAAACATTAATACACAAGGAGCGGCAGCATAGTGACGACTACAGTGATCACACCAAACCAACTCGCTCAGGTTAGCACGCAAAAACAAGCGTTAACCTACCATACTGATCCGTTAAATCTGTATCAGCATGTTACCCAAAATGCGTCGCATACTATGCTGCTAGAATCTGCGGAGGTCGAAAGTAAAGATCATCTTAAAAGCATCGTGTTAACCCATGCCGCCATGATGATCCGCTGTGACGGTTATCAACTGACTTTTAGTGCATTAACCGAAAACGGTGCGAGCTTAATAGAGCCGATTGCCACGTTCTTCAGTCACGCCGATTTACAGCGTCAGCCAAATCAATTAATCGTTACATTACAAAAAGCCACCGAGTTACAAGATGAAGATGCGCGCTTAAAATCGACCTCACCGCTTGATGGTTTACGGATGTTTGTACAGCACATTCACACTAACCATGCAGTTAAGTTTGAAGACTTATTTTTAGGTGGCGTACTGGCATATGACTTAATTGACACCGTAGAGCCGCTTCCTTCTGCGCCTAATGCCAATAACGACTGCCCAGATTATTTGTTCTATCTAGCTGAAACCTTGATATTAATTGATCATCAAACTCAGCAAGCTGACATTGTCAGTCATCAATTTAATCAAGACCCAGCCATTAAAGCGCAGCTGCAAACACAAATCGACACGGTTAGTCAGCAATGTAAGACTTTGGGCGATGTCGCTGCATTAGCACCGATTGACGCTGAGGCTGAAGTGAACATCAGCGACGAGCAATTCAAAAAAACGGTCATTGATTTAAAGGAACATATTGTTGCTGGCGATATTTTCCAGGTCGTGCCGTCTCGTTGTTTCAGCTTGCCTTGCCCTAATACATTAGGAGCATACCGCGCGCTAAGACTTACGAATCCTAGCCCGTACATGTTTTATTTCCGCGGCCCGGATTTCACCTTATTTGGTGCATCACCAGAAAGTGCCTTGAAATACGATGCTGCAAGCAATCAGGTAGAAGTGTATCCGATTGCCGGGACTCGTCAGCGCGGTAAAAACGCCCAAGGCGAAATCGACTTTGATTTAGACAGCCGTATCGAACTTGAGCTGCGTTTAGACAAAAAAGAGTTGTCTGAGCATTTAATGCTGGTCGACTTAGCCCGTAACGACATTGCCCGTATTAGCCAAAGCGGTAGCCGTAAAGTGGCCGAATTACTTAAAGTTGACCGTTACTCACACGTAATGCACCTTGTGAGTCGTGTTACTGGCCAGTTACGCAGTGATTTAGATGCCCTGCACGCTTATCAAGCCTGTATGAACATGGGCACCCTAGTGGGTGCGCCCAAAGTACGTGCATCGCAATTGGTGCGTGAAGCAGAACAAGCTCGTCGTGGCAGTTATGGTGGCGCTGTAGGCTATGTTAACGGTTTAGGTGACATGGATACCTGCATTGTTATCCGTTCAGCGTTTGTTAAAAATGACGTTGCTTACATTCAAGCCGGTGCAGGCGTAGTGTTTGACTCAGACCCACAAGCCGAAGCCGATGAAACTCGTCAAAAAGCCCAGGCGGTGATTTCTGCCATTAAAATGGGAGGTGGCCTATGAGCAACACGAACCCATTAGCGAGCGCTAAAATGAAATTATACTTACTCGATAACTTCGACTCGTTTACCTACAACCTCGTTGATCAATTCCGCAGTTTAGGCTGTGAAGTATTGATTTATCGTAACGATGTTAGCGCCGATTATTTGGCTGAAAAACTGATTAATGAAACGGGCAAAGCGGCCTTAGTACTATCACCAGGACCTGGCGCGCCACACGAAGCAGGCTGCATGATGGAACTTATCGGTAAGGTTGCCGGCAAAGTGCCTATGCTAGGCATTTGTTTAGGTCATCAGGCGATGGCGGAATATTACGGCGGTAAAGTTGAGCGCGCCCCCTTTGTAGTACACGGCAAAGCCAGCCCAACGTTTCACAACGGCCAGGGCGTGTTTGCTAACTTACCGTCTCCGCTGCCTGTTGCCCGTTACCACAGCTTAGTGGCCACTCGCGTGCCGGATTGCCTCGAGGTTATCGCCACGACAGATGACATGCCGATGGCAATATTACACCCACAACATCAAGCTATTGGATTTCAGTTTCATCCAGAGTCAATTTTAACCACCTTGGGTAGCCAATTGTTAACGCAAACACTGGCTTATTTAACCCAAGACAATACGGCAACAGGAGGCGCATAATGGCTAATTTACAACCTTTATTCGACCAACTCTATCAAGGTCAACACCTCAGCCGTGAACAAACATCAACGTTGTTTAGCACCATTATTCAAGGTGACATGGAACCGGCCACTATGGCTGGAATGTTAGTGGCTCTTAAAATGCGCGGCGAAACCATTGACGAAATCACCGGTGCAGCAGATGCATTAAGACACGCTGCTAAGGCGTTCCCTCGCTCTAAAGCATCGATAGAGACTGGGATTGTCGATATTGTCGGTACTGGCGGTGATGGTTATAACACCATTAATATTTCTACTACTGCAGCGTTTGTAGCCGCAGCTGCTGGCGCTAAAGTGGCCAAACACGGCAACCGCAGTGTGTCGAGTAAATCGGGCTCATCTGATTTGCTGTCTCATTGTGGTATCGCGCTCACGATGGCACCAGAAGCCGCAAGCCAATGTTTGGATGATCTTGGATTATGTTTCTTATTTGCACCGCACTATCATGGTGGTGTAAAACATGCGGTACCGGTTAGAGCAGCATTAAAAACCCGCACTATTTTCAACGTGCTTGGGCCATTAATTAATCCAGCTAAGCCTGAGTCAATGCTACTTGGGGTTTACTCGCTCGAATTGATTGAACCGATTGCTCAAGTGCTCAATGCGCTTGGGGTAAAACGCGCCATGGTTGTGTATGGTAGCGGCTTAGATGAAGTGGCATTACATGACATTACTCATGTAGCAGAACTAAAAGACGGCGCGGTACGTACTTATCAGCTCACGCCAGAAGACCTTGGGGTCACGCGTGCTGATATCACCGCGCTAACCGGCGGCGAGCCTAGTGACAATGCGCTGATTACTCAAGCCATTTTACAAGGACAAGGCCAGAGCGCCCATCGTGATGCGGTGGCCATCAATGCGGGTTGCGCCCTTTATGTCAGTGGAATTTGCGACTCTGTTGCACAAGGCACACAGCTCGCGTTAGCCACCTTAGCCACAGGCAAAGCCTACACACTTTTAACCGATTTAGCCGCTGCTAGCCAAGCTGGAGAAAACAATGAGTAACCCAGAAAGTAATGTATTAACACGCATTGTTGATACTAAAGTTGCCCATATTGCTGCCCTTAAACTGCGCTTTCCTGAAGCCAGTTTGCAGCCTAAAATATCAGATCGCAGTTTATACGCGGCGCTTAAAGCGCCAAATGCACAGTTTATTTTAGAATGTAAAAAAGCCAGTCCGTCTAAAGGACTTATCCGCCCCGATTTTAACGTCGAAGCCATTGCCGATATTTACAATCATTATGCTGCGGGTATTTCGGTGTTAACAGATGAAGAATTCTTCCAAGGCGACATGGATTACATTCCGCAGGTTCGCGCTCGAGTGACTCAACCTATCATCTGTAAAGATTTCTTTGTCGACCCATATCAAGTGAAGCTTGCTGCCCATCAAGGCGCTGATGCCATTTTATTAATGCTGTCGGTGCTCGACGATAAGCAATATCGCCTACTCGCCGACGAAGCCGCTAAGTATCAACTCGATACTTTAACGGAAGTCAGTAATCAGCCAGAACTCATACGCGCGATTGATCTTAATGCGCCGATTATTGGTATTAATAATCGCAACCTGCGCGACTTAAGCACCGATTTAGCCACCACCGAACTTTTAGCGCCGCAAATCCCAGCGGATCGCGTGGTGATTAGTGAATCAGGCATTTATAACCACCAGCAAACACGTCGCCTTAACCCGTTAGTGGATGGCTACCTTGTTGGCAGTTCAATCATGGCACAAGATGATATTGACCTGGCTTGCAGACAATTGATTTATGGCAATAACAAAGTCTGTGGTTTAACGCGTATTGATGACATTGCAGCCGCAGCTGAGGCGGGGGCCGTATTTGGCGGATTAATCTTCCATCCTAAATCGCCACGAGCCGTCAGCGCAGAAACCGCCGCCGAACTCATTGCCCAAATGCAGCAACAACACATCGCACTTAATATGGTCGGGGTGTTTGTTAACGAACAGGTTGAAACCATTGCCAGTTTAGCGCAAACACTCAAGCTATTTGCAGTGCAATTACACGGCAATGAAACTGAACTTGAAATTGATGCCCTGCGCGCACTGTTGTCGCAAAAGCAGCTCAGCACACAAATTTGGAAAGCGGTTGCTATCGACAGTCAAACCGGTGCAGTGGCAAACAAACCGCAAGGTGCTGACCGATATTTGTATGACAGCAAATCGGCCGAGCAATTTGGCGGCACAGGCCATACGTTTAACTGGCAAGCTGACATCGACAATAAAGCCGATGCCATGTTGGCCGGCGGCTTAACACCAGATAACGTTTACCGCGCCAGCCAGCAAGGCTTTTATGGGGTAGACATCAACTCTGGTGTAGAATCAGCACCTGGCCATAAAGACCATCAAAAACTGATTGAAGCATTCACCCAATTACGCCGTAACTAGTTTGCACATTACGACACAATTTTTAGCGATAATACGATTACTCGAAGGGAACATTTATGACCGAGCTCAAGCTTAACCCTTATTTCGGCGAATACGGTGGTATGTACGTACCACAAATTCTAGTGCCAGCATTAAAGCAACTTGAATCCGCCTTTGTTGACGCGCAGCAAGACGAAAGCTTTCAAGCTGAATTTACCGACTTATTGAAGAACTATGCGGGTCGCCCAACAGCATTGACCTTAACTCGTAACTTAAGTCCGAACCCAATGGTAAAAATTTACCTCAAGCGTGAAGACTTACTCCACGGCGGCGCGCACAAGACTAACCAGGTATTAGGCCAGGCATTATTGGCTAAACGCATGGGTAAAAAAGAAATTATTGCTGAAACCGGCGCAGGTCAACACGGTGTCGCAACCGCCCTAGCCTGCGCGCTCTTAGGTTTAAAGTGTAAAGTCTACATGGGCGCGAAAGACATTGAACGCCAGTCGCCAAACGTATTTCGCATGAAGCTAATGGGCGCTGAAGTTATCCCTGTTACCTCTGGCTCATCAACCCTAAAAGATGCCTGTAACGAAGCCATGCGCGACTGGTCTGCCAGCTACGACAAAGCCCATTACTTATTAGGTACCGCCGCGGGTCCACACCCATTCCCAACAATTGTGCGTGAGTTCCAGCGTATGATTGGCGAAGAAACTAAAAAGCAAATTCTTGAAAAAGAAGGCCGCTTGCCAGATGCCGTTATCGCCTGTGTCGGTGGAGGCTCAAACGCCATTGGCATGTTTGCAGACTTTATTGACGAGCCATCAGTTGAGTTGATTGGTGTAGAACCTGCCGGCAAAGGCATCGACACCCCAATGCACGGCGCGCCGCTTAAGCACGGTAAGACCGGTATATTCTTTGGTATGAAGTCACCGTTAATGCAAGACAGTTCAGGCCAAATTGAAGAATCGTATTCAGTGTCTGCAGGGCTTGATTTCCCGTCAGTGGGACCACAGCATGCGCATTTAAACGCCATTGGCCGTGCTCGTTACGAGTCAGCCACCGATGATGAAGCGCTAGAAATGTTCCAAACTTTGGCACGCTGCGAAGGGATTATTCCTGCATTAGAATCAGCTCACGCACTGGCGTATGCCGTTCGTATGGCAAGAGAAGCCACCAAAGAAACGATACTCGTGGTTAACTTATCGGGACGTGGTGATAAAGATATTTTCACCGTGGCAGATATTCTAGAAGCCAAACAAAAGGAGAGCGGCAATGAGTAACCGTTATCAGGCAACATTTGCAGCCCTTAAAGCCCAACAAAAAGGCGCGTTCGTTCCGTTTGTCACCATTGGCGACCCTGGCCTTGAGTTGTCATTAAAAATTATTCAAACCTTGGTAGATAGCGGCGCAGACGCCCTTGAATTAGGCTTTCCGTTTTCAGACCCACTTGCTGACGGGCCCGTCATTCAAGGCGCAAATTTACGTTCATTAGCCGCAGGCACTAAACCTGATGATTGCTTTGAGCTAATCGCCAAAGTCCGTGCACAACATCCAGATTTACCTATTGGATTATTACTGTACGCCAATCTTGTATTTGCTAATGGTATTGATGCATTTTACGCCAAAGCAGAAGCTGCTGGCGTTGATTCAGTATTAATTGCCGACGTGCCCGTTGAAGAGTCAGCACCTTTTAGTCAAGCGGCTAAAGCACATGGCATAGCACCGATTTTTATTGCTCCGCCTAATGCCGACGCCGACACGTTAAAACTGGTGAGTGAGCGCGGCGAAGGTTACACCTATTTGCTATCACGCGCGGGCGTAACGGGTACTGAATCAAAAGCAGGCCAACCAATTGAAAATATTTTAGCCCAGCTTGCTGAATTTAATGCCCCACCGCCGTTGCTCGGTTTTGGTATTGCAGAGCCTGAGCAAGTGCGTGCCGCTATCAGCGCGGGTGCTGCTGGTGCAATTTCAGGGTCTGCTGTGGTAAAAATCATTGAAGCGCATCAACATGACGAGGCCACACTGTTGGCTAAGCTTGCTGAATTTACCCACGCGATGAAAGCGGCAACTTAACGTAACCGTTTACGCCCAGTTGTACGCGTTTTAAAAAATCAGGAGTACCTCGGTATTCCTGATTTTTATTATGCAGACTGCAAATAACGATAATGTGATTTATCAGCTAGCGTGCCACGTGCTGTCGGTAAGGCAGATGTGAAACGAACAGTTAAATTATACCAATTCCATTAATTATCTGGTCATTCAGCGGGAGTTCTGTGCCTTCTAGGCAAATAATAGAATTGTAGGCATAGTTGCTCTACGTCAAAATGCTATTATGCAGCATAGAAGGCACAGAAACCCGCCTTGCAGGAGGCACTCAGACCGTTCATTTCTTTGTTGCATCGTCTTAGAAGGGAATAACCATTATTACAACAATGCGCCTCAAACTGAACAGTCTGAGTGACTCTGATTGGTCACATAATTAATGGAATTGGTATTAATAGTGAGGCGAATGGAAAGGTTGATAGTGGAGCTCCTAACCTGACTCTAACTTATGCATCCATGTTGTCATATTTAGACAAGATCTAACGAGGCATAATGAGCGTTGAACATCACCGTTACCTCATGAGATGAGTATGA
The DNA here is from genome assembly GCF_059758095.1 of Shewanella sp. MF05913. Classification (NCBI taxonomy): domain Bacteria; kingdom Pseudomonadati; phylum Pseudomonadota; class Gammaproteobacteria; order Alteromonadales; family Shewanellaceae; genus Shewanella; species Shewanella sp. MF05913. Next base: position 31,245 of record NZ_JCAYNT010000008.1, on the reverse strand, counting down.
AGAGAGATTCACCTAATCCTCCTTGTGTAATGGTTCAAAAAAATCTGCCCGTCATGTACAATCTGCCATTAATAAACTAGCGACAATCGTTCTCCTTTTTCCTTGCCTGAGATATTTATGAAGCAACTGTTAGATTTTTTACCTTTAGTGATCTTTTTTGCCGTGTATAAGTTTTACGATATTTACACCGCAACGGGCGTATTAATCGCGGCAACGGCTATTCAATTGGTCGTCACCTATTTATTGTATAAACACATTGAAAAGATGCACCTAGCCACCTTTGCAATGGTGACCGTATTTGGGTCGTTAACCTTATTTTTCCATGATGACGCCTTCATCAAATGGAAAGTCACCATCGTTTACGCTTTATTTGCGATTGGATTAATTGTGTCACAAGTCATGGGAAAACCTGCGCTGAAAAGCATGTTAGGAAAAGAAATGACCGTAGACGACAAAATCTGGACTCAGGTCACATGGTATTGGGTCAGTTTTTTTGTATTATGTGGCATTGCCAATATTTATGTTGCCTTTAGTTTACCACTTGAAACATGGGTGAACTTCAAAGTGTTTGGCCTCACCGCCCTCACGTTAATGAATACTGTCATTACCGTTGTATATCTTTATAAAAATATGCAAGAAGAGCCGATTAAACCAGAAGATGGTCAGTGATCATCAATTCGTATTTCAACAAGGAAGCCGTCAATATGTGGTACATGATTTCATCTCAAGACGTAGAAAATAGCCTAGAAAAGCGTTTATCAGTTCGTGCAGACCATTTAGCTCGCTTACAAGCTCTAGCTGATGAAGGTCGCTTATTAACGGCTGGACCGCATCCAGCGATTGACAATGAAAACCCAGGTGAAGCAGGCTTTACCGGTTCACTGGTGGTTGCTGAGTTCCCGTCTTTAGAAGCAGCACAAGCCTGGGCCGATGTTGATCCTTATATTGCCGCGGGTGTTTACAAAAGCGTTATCGTTAAGCCATTTAAGCGAGTATTGCCTTAATGAAGATTGTCTCATTTAACATTAACGGTCTTCGCGCACGCTTGCATCAATTGCAAGCGCTTATCGACAGTCACTCGCCTGATATTATTGGCCTACAAGAAACCAAAGTGCACGACGAGGCTTTTCCACTGGCCGATGTTGAAGCCATGGGTTACAAGGTGCATTATCATGGTGGCAAAGCTCATTATGGTGTGGCGATGTTGTCAAAAGCAGAGCCGCTTAACATTATTAAAGGCTTTGAAACCGACGATGAAGATGCCCAGCGCCGCTTAATCATTGGTAAATTCAAGCAAGATAATGGCCGTACGTTAACCGTGTTCAATGGTTATTTCCCGCAGGGTGAAAGCATTCATCACGAAACAAAATACCCTGCTAAGCGTAAGTTTTATCAAGATTTGATGCTGCACCTAGAAAAGCACCATCAAGCAGATGAAGACATCGCGATTATTGGTGATATTAATATTTCACCCACTGATTTAGATATCGGCATTGGCGATGTGAATGCAAAGCGTTGGTTAAAAAGCGGTAAATGCAGCTTTCAGCCTGAAGAGCGTGAATGGTTAGCGCGTCTGCAGCAATGGGGATTTGTTGACAGTTTCCGTCATTTACACCCAACTCGCACTGAGCGTTATTCGTGGTTTGATTATCGCAGCAAAGGTTTTGATGATAACCGCGGTCTGCGCATTGATGTTATTTTAGTCACTCAACCTATGGTAGCTCGCCTTGTTGAATCTGATGTGGATTATGATTTACGCGGTATTGAAAAGCCGTCTGATCATGCGCCAATCTGGACCACATTAAGTTAAGCAGTCTTGTGACTCAGACAGTCTAGCTAGAGCTTATTCAACAAAAAATGCTACGCCATTATTGGTGTAGCATTTTTTATTGGACCTAAAAAAAGTAGCGGCTGGAAACTTGCCATTGCTGCTCAACCTGATCGATAGGTTGATTGATATAACGCCTGGCTGGGCGAGTCGAATCAATGACATTGTATTCAAGTTGAATAAACCAGGGTTTATCCAGCTGATATTGATAAGCCACAGTCAACGACTGACCATCCTCGTTGTTATCATCCTCTGGGGTATCGTCGTTATCTGTCACTGAAAAGTCTTCTACACGCAAGCTTACACGGTGCTGCGACCAACGTTTACTCACCATGACATAACCCGAGTGAAAATCATTATCGACCACAGGCAAACCGTCGGTATTGGTCATTAAGGTATTGCCTTGCATATACTGACTGATGAAGCTAACGCCATTGGGTAACAACCATTTGGCACCTATATGACCAAATTGGGTTAACCACACATATTGCCCTTGCTTCACAATAAGCGTGTTGGCGTTATTGTCATAGTATCCAGCCTGTACGCTACCTTTATTTCGCCACGTCCACTTAGCCACAACATGGGCACCAATACGGTCATCAAGTTCGGTAAAGGGATCTGAGTTGGCCGCTTGCTCTGCGAGCATACCGTCAGGTTGCATTGCGGGTATGGTCGTAATAGGAAGGGTTTCTTGTAGAAGAGTCTGCCTCGATGTTTGCGTCCAACCATGCCACGCGAGCATGGCTCCCGTGGTGTCATTAAACATAAACGCTTCGGCGGTTAATGAAAAGTCATGCGCCGATTGACGGTATTTGCCTAAAGACTCTATCGTGGTTGATAAACCAATATGCCGGACTTCTTCAGCAAGCCAACTGTTAATGGTCGAATAGGTTAAGCTATAAGGCGATGCCCACGCGGTGGCGACGTTTTCTAATGATATTTTGGGATACATTAAGCCAAATTCAACATCGAGACGAATACCCGACTCGCTTGGAATGTCGCGATAACGCACTAGTGCCTCGGTTAAACCAAGGCCATTATTGATGCCATCAATATAGCCATTCGCGACAATACGACTAGACCACGCGTCGCCCCATTGCGTCTGATAACCGAGTCCTAATTGCGACAACGCTATCTGCGAACCATTATTGGCACTAAATTTACCTAGCCCGCCGCTTAAATATGAATCGCTGCTGTCGGCATACCCTATTCGAGTATCAACTACGCCACTGACATGATGCTCAACCTCACTCCACTCCATCGACTGGGCGCTTGAGTGAACAGTTAACACCGATAAACAGATACAGCGAAATATTAAACGGTCAATAATCATCACTCCTATACATAAGCAGACTGGCTTAACCAATCGTTAAACTGAAACTCTGGCAGCGGCCGTGACAAATAAAAGCCCTGGCCCATTTCACAGCCGCGCTCAGTGAGCCATTGTAAGGTTTCTTTATCTTCAATACCTTCTGCAACGACTTTAAGGCCAAGGTTATGGGCTAATTGTAAGGTTGATTGCACAATAATTTGGTCTGCATTTGTCTGCAGTAACTTTTGCACAAATGACTTATCAATTTTGAGTTCATCGACAGGTAATTGTTTTAATTGCGCTAATGATGAATAGCCCGTGCCATAATCATCAATAGACAAGGTTAAGCCATTTTGACGCAATAAAGTCAGTTGCTTAACCGCCAGATCAGGGTCTGACACCACGGCATCTTCGGTGATCTCAAGCGTCATCGCCGACACTGGGACATTATGTTGTGCCAAGGTATCGATCACCCAGTAGCAAAACTGCTCATCTTTTAAATTTTCGGCTGAAATATTCACCGCTATGCACATGTCTATACCTTGTGCTTGCCAACGATGATATTGCGCCATAGCCTCGGTAATAACCCAACGAGTCAAAGCATCCATTTGCATGGTTTTTTCAGCAATAGGAATAAACGTATCTGGCGGAATAATCCCTCGAGCAGGATGGTTCCAGCGCACTAATGCTTCAACGTGAGTAATTTTTTGTTTCGCTAAATTCAGTTTCGGCTGGTAATAAAGCACCAATTGATTTTGCTCAATAGCGACTTTTAATTCGTTAATTAATTGAAAACGCTCAATGCTATTTTTATCTATATTGGCATCATAAATTTGATAATCACGCTTATTCATTTTAGCGTGTTGCAACGCGGTATCGGCCTGGCGTAACAAGGTCACAATATCAATACCCGGCTGATAAAAGCTGACTCCTGCGGTAAATTGTAAATGCAGTAAAATATCTTGGTAGTGATAATCTTGGCCAATTTTTGCTTGTAACATAGTCAAGAACACTTCAAATGATTCATGTTCATATTCTTTAAACGCCAACACAAACTCATCGCCAGACAAACGACACGCCAAGGCGTTCGGGTTGATATGACAAAGCCGCTTAGCCACCTCTTTAATCACTTCATCGCCAACAGCATGGCCTAACGTGACATTCACCTCGGTCATGCGGCGGATATTGATTAAACAAATCGCCATGGTTGAACCTTCAACGAGCCAAGGCTCACAGACTCGTTGTAAATGGTTACGATTGGCTAAATTGGTGAGCGGATCATGAAACGCCTGATGTTCAATGGCTTTTTCACGGGCCACAATAGCTTGTTGCATCGAGGTAAATTCACTGGCGAGTTGTTGTAACTCAACGCTTGAATCTACGCTCACATGAGAATGGTAATTGCCTTTGGCGATAAAGCGGGCTTGTTCTATTAATTGTTTAATTGGCCGGGTAATACTGCCCGAAATCCAAAATGCCAACAGCAATGATACCGGTAACATTAACAATAACACCGCCACTTGCTGTAACCACTGAGATTCGATTGATGCTAATAAATCTGAACGCGACTTATACATATAAGCATGCAAGGATTTATCATCTACATGACCTAAAAATTGTTTCCATAAAATAAAGTCGCTGTCTGCTTGGTCTGCAACAATATATTGGGTCACTAATTGCGTTTCATGGCGCTCGAGCGGAAAACCAGAGTGACCCACTGGGGTAATCACCTCTTTTTCTAACAACATAAAACCGCTGTTTAATCCGGTGAGTTTTTGCAGAGAGTTTGCTAGTGAATCGCCAATGAGAAAACCAAAACCCACCCAGCCAATCACACTATTTCCACCACTGGTTAGCGGGGAAAACTTAATTTGATATAATTTGTCATCGAGCAGATAGAAAGGACTTATTTGATCAAACTCAGTGTCGAGTTTATAACGAAAAGGTGCATGTTGTTCCGAACCAAGCGCCACCACTTCTTGACCGAGTTCATCTTGTGAGGCCACCAATTGGCCAATCACTTTACCGTCACCCGACACAGCCATCGCGAGTGAAGCGTTGATACGGCCACGATGATTATTGAGTGCCACTAAAAAACTGCGGTTATCACCATCGATAAAAATATCTTTTAAAGCAAAGTCTTTAGCCGCAGTAGATGCAAATGCCGCCAAATAATAGTTACGATTATCGTATTGTGACTCAAAGACTAAACTTGCCACCTCGAGTTGGTTAGCGACATATTGCTGTTCGAGGCGTTGATTGGATTGATATGACAGCCAGAAAGACAAGGCCAGTACCGCAATAATAACCAGTACAAAAAACGCAAAAATCCGTGTCTGCAGACGATTAAACAATACCAATATTAGTATCCTTCTAGGAATTCAAATTCATCTAAACTTTGTTGTTGAGGAATACTATCAAATTCAGCCTCTAAAGTGATCACTATTGGCTGCTTATTCGGTAAATGAAACGTCTGTAATTGCTGGTTATCGTTAAGCTTTAATTGCGGGTGCCAGACACTCACAGTAAAGTCATCTTCAGGTAATGCGTTAAACACTACTTTGCCTTGGTTATCTGTGATGGCATAAAACGGTGTATCAACCACCAGCAAATGTCCCGACATCCAGTCATGAATATTACAGCCCATCGACACATGACCCGCTGTTTCAAACATGATTAACTGTTGCGCTTGTTCGTGGCGCAACTTAAATGAAAATCGTTTCGGGCCTAATGCAGAATAAATATGATGGGTTATATCATCTTCATTAACAAAAGCGACCTCTTGGCCTTTTTGCACCACGGTAATATAAGGTGAAAACTGTTTGTCTTTTTGATGCACTTCAGCTTTGGCAGGCTGCGCTGTTACTACCCGATTATCCGCGTTGTTGGGTTGTAAATACACCACCACATTGACCGCAGCCTGGCCTTGTTGATTAAGTATCAAAAACTCCTGAGCGCTGACACTTTGAGCAAATAATTGACTGGCGAGTTGAGTCAATAACAGCAAAGTGGTTAGACTTAGCAGCGACCTTAAGCTCATCTTTTTCTTGTCACGATTTCGGCTTACACCAATCATCTACACTCCTATTGTTAGCATGTTAATCAGCAATATTGCCTAAGTACCTCTACAAGACCTCACCAAAAGCTGTTTTATTTCACCCATCTTAAATTTTATATTGGCTTAGCATTGCAGCTAATCCTTTTGATGAGTCATTGAGCTCTTTTGCTAACACGCTAGACTGTTTTGCGGTGTTGCTGATGATTTCAGATTGTTGACGAATATGATTAATTTGCGATGAAATATCCCCAGCAGACATGCTTTGCTGCTCAGCAGAAGCGGCAATTTGGCTGCTCATATCAAATACCGAGTTAATCGACCCTGCCATTTGAGTAATATCATCACCCACGGCTTTAATGCTGGCGCTGCCTTGATCAGCTTGCTCAACTATCACATTGGTAATGCCGGTAAGATTTTTAGTGCCTTTTTGTAGGCCTTCAATCATTTTTTGAATTTGCACTGTCGCTTCTTGAGTTCGGCCCGCTAACGTACGCACTTCATCTGCCACTACCGCAAAGCCTCGACCTTGTTCGCCTGCCCTTGCCGCTTCAATCGCTGCATTCAGTGCTAACAGATTGGTTTGCTGCGATATGCTTTCAATAGTGGTCACCGCATCATTAATTTGGGTGGCATCACGAGACAATTGCTCAACCGACGAAAATGATTCTGCAATTCGTTCTGATAAATAGCGAACCCTTTGCACTGCATCGGCAATTTTGTGCTGACTTTGGTCCATTTGCTTAGCATTTTGTTGGGTATGCGATGAGGTTTCACCGGCATGATGCGACACATCAGCAATGGCAGAAGTCATTTGCTCCATCGCATGAGATACCGCATCTAAAAAATGATGTTGTTGGTCGATAAGATCTTTATTGGTGTTCGCCTGACTATTAAACTCATCAGCCGCAGCAGACAAGGTGCGAGCATTATCGCGAATGGCCTTAACCATTTCACTCATGTTATCAGCGCAGCGGTCAATGTCGGTTGCGATTAAACTGAAATCATCAGTGCCAAAAAAGTTAAGCCTAAAGCTTAAGTCACCATCGGCCAAACGCTTGATGGCCATGTACATTTCCCACAGGCCGCCACCTAATGAGGTTGAAATCCAGTAACTGAGTTGAAACAAAGGCAACAAACCCACTAATGCAATGATCAACATAAACTGAGCATCGTCTTTTGCATCTTGCTCCCATGGCGTCACATTCTGGCTTTGGCTTAAATATTGATTACCGACATTGGCTGACGCTATTACGGTATCGCCATTACGCCCGGTATTATCACGCGCAGAGACTTGCAATTGGTTATCTGAAGCAAATTGTTGCAGCTGCGCGTCAGCTAAACTTTGATTATTAGCCACTGTCGCAAAACTTTGCACACTGGCTTTCACTCTCTCTTGAGATGCCTGTGCGATAAAATCGTTCGCTTGTTGATAATTGAGTAGTGCAATTACGCTGGTTATCGCAGCGACCATTGAACACACTATCCAAAATTTGCCGTTTAGGCTGAACTTAATCATGATTGCGTCAATCTTTCTAAACTGGATTTGCTTCATCTTTACGCTTCCTAAGGCAATTTATATCAAACATAAATAGTATAGCTGAGTGAATCTGTTCAATGATGAACAGCGGCTAAAAAAATAAAATGCCTAAGTGCAACACACTTAGGCATTTAGCTTTATTATTATCGACTTAAGCGTGTAAAACTTAAGTGCTAACGCTCACAATTTTTATCGATTAAACTTATACCGATAACACCTTGTTTAGCGGTAAATCACGATACCTTTTGCCAGTAGCGGCAAATATTGCATTGGTTAAGCTTGGCGCAACAGGCGGAACACCAGGCTCACCGACACCGGCAGGGTTAGCAGTAGACTGGATATGAATGACTTCTATTTCAGGGCTTTGTGGAAAACGCAGTAATGGATAATCATGAAAGTTCGATTGCTGCACCTGGCCATCTTTAAAGCTAATTTCACCCATCATGGCTAAACTTAAGCCGAAAATAATCGCCCCTTCTGTTTGCGACTTCAATCGGTCTGGATTTACCACTAAACCTGCATCAATCGCGGCGATACTTTTAAGCACTTTAAGGTTGTCATCTTTCACTTCCACTAACGTTGCTACGGCTACATAAGTTGTAAAACTGCGATGAATAGCAAAACCCCAACCTTGATTTTTCAACAGTGGAGCTTGCTTAGCCAGTTTGGCCTCCATGATATCTAGCACATTATGATAACGGCCAACATCAATAGGATGGTCTTCAAGTGTTTCGCCGTAATTACCGTACTCGAAACCTTGATCTGCTAAGGTTTCTTTTCTGGCTTCACCGAGCATTTCACGCCACATTTGCAGGCAAGGCTTATTGGCTTTAACGGCCAATTCATCCACAAAACTGCCAATGCCAAACGCGTGCTGAATATTACACACCGAACGCATCCAACCAATACGAGTATGGGCGGTAGCTTTTACTGCTTCGAGCTGTATTTGTGGCAACGCTAATGGCACATCAACAAAGCCTAAATCAAGTTCACCAGCAGAGGGTAAATCGACCCCTTCAGCAAAAGTAGAACTAATAGATGGAAACCCAGTACGGGCTAATATGGCTTGAGGTTGATTGCTGTTATCGAGCTTAGCCTGATAAAATTGCGCACTAATCGCATGGTAATAACCATTTTGTATTTCATCTTCTCGGGTCCACGACACTTTAACCGGCTTATTAAGCTTTTGGGATAACATGGCCGCTTCTACGCTAAAATCGGGTTTGGATTTACGTCCAAATCCGCCACCTAACAGTGTCACATTCACTTTCACTTTTTCTTCAGCAAGACCAAGTACAGCGGCGACATTTTTCTGAGTGCTTTGTGGGGTTTGAGTTGATGCCCAAATTTCGCATCCGTCCGCGGTCACACTCGCGGTGGCCACGGGCGGCTCCATCATGGCATGAGCTAAATACGGCACAGTATAAACCGCATTAATTGTCGACTCTGCAGGCCATGAATCAACGCTAGCACCTAACTGGCGCATCACTTTGCCAGGCTGTTTAACTCGTTCAACTAAATCGGCCAAATACTGAGTGGTATCGTGGCTATCATTGACAGATTTTGTCCAGGTGATTTTCAGCGCTTTACGCCCTTCCATCGCACTCCAGGTGTTGCTGGCAATAACGGCCACACCGCCCAAAGCCTGAAATAAGGGTGCGCCTTTAGGTACCGGTAATTGAATAATATCCAACACGCCCGCGACTTTACGTGCCGCGCTATCATCTAAAGTGGCCACATCGCTGCCAAGTACAGGCGGGCGAGTGATGCTGGCATACACCATGCCGTCAACTTTAATGTCATAACCAAACATAGCTGTACCCGCTAATATGTCATCCATATCAACGATAGTTTTGGGCTTACCAATAAAATTAAATTCACTGTCTGGCTTGAAGGTCAGTGTTTCAACATCTGGCACGTTAATGGCCGATGCTGCTACTGCTAACTCGCCAAAACGTAAGCTTTTGCTAGAACCTTTGTGATACACGCGATTTTGCTTAGCATACACCTCAGTTAACGGCACATTCCATTTATTGGCCGCTGCTTGCTCAAGCATGGTTCTGGCCATGGCGCCCATTTGACGCATTTTGTGATATTGCTTACGAATGCTTCGGCTACCATCAGTATTTTGATCGCCGTAAGCTTTGTCGCCTAAGCCTTGAACAACAACAATTTTGTCCCAATCGGCTTCTAATTCATCGGCCAATACTTGTGGAATACCGGTACGAATACCCTGGCCCATTTCAGAGCGATGGCATGTTAAATACACCTTGTCGTCTTCGCCAATGGCAACAAACAAATTCATCGTGGCTTGCTTGTCTTGCGCTAGCGCCATTGGGCTCCAGGCCAAACTGGTACTACCAAGGACTAAACCACCGCCAACGGCACCAAACAATTTAAGCACGTTACGACGGCTGATATTTTCAACTGCGGTAAATGTCGTCATGATTATGCCTCCGTCACTGATTTGATCGCCGCTTTGATGCGAGGATAAGTCCCACAACGACAAATATTGCCCGACATCGCATCATCAATTTGTGCGTCGGTAGGCTTAGCCGTGGTTTTTAACAGTGCAGCAGCAGACATTAATTGCCCTGCCTGACAGAAGCCACATTGAGGCACATTGTGCTGTAACCACGCATCCTTGAGTTTTTGAGCCTCTAGACCTTCAATGGTGGTAACTTGTTTGCCCTGTACTTGCTTAAGACTGGTTAAACAACCGCGCATGGGGCTGCCATCTACGTGGATAGTACACGCACCACATAAGCCCGCGCCGCAACCAAACTTGGTACCGGTAAAACCTAGGATGTCACGCAAAGCCCATAAAACGGGCATATTTGGGTCGGCATCAAGGGTAAAGTCTTTACCGTTGACCAGTAGTTTTTGTGTTGTGGTTGTCATAATCACTCCTTAATTAGTCAAAAGTCTTACTGATATATACCCAATCAGCCTGAAGATGCTCGATTTCAGCAAGAATTTACACGTGTTTAGGCAAGGCATTGATTGCAGGTAATGGTCGTTCCCTTTCCAAAATCAATAACGCAGCATAAACGCGTGTAAAACTTGCCCTTTGGGAGTTTCACCGTGTTCCCACTACGTTGTTGCGCTAATTTATAAGGTACCTACATTACTGCATTAACGCGCCTAGTATTGAAAACACGGTGAAGCTCTGAAACACGGATCTTCAAGTTGATTGGGTATAAACTTAAGAACAAAAATGCAGTTACTTGTATTTATTGAAATAGCTTGTATTTGTGGCAACCGCTTGCAGATATCGTCATAAACAGGTTTATTAACGTTACTTGAATTAGATTAAACTTAACTGAACTAGCTCAAGTTCAGTTAAACGAATTATTGTTGATGCAACCACAAGGCTAAATCGGCAGGTGTATCAATATCAAATTGGGCATTTTCCATGGGCAATATATTTAAACTATTCTTTTCGGCATGGCGTTTTAACACGCTCTTAGCGCCCTTATCGCCGTCAATCGACAGTAAGCCAGTAAAGTCGTCAGCAATAAAAATAGCCGGTACACCGACATCTTGATGATAAAAACTGCAGCTAGTGTGGCCATTGTGCTGATAAGCCTCAATCAAGCCCATATAATCATCCACCGTTAAGGCAACCTGGTCGGCTAACACCAACAATAATGCATCGGCTTTTGCCTCAATCGCATAGGCCACAGCTTGTTTAACCGAGCTTGATAAGCCTAACTGCCAATGTGGATTAATTATCCGCGGGGTATCGGCGGTAATCGCCATCACCTCATCACTAATATGCGCGCCCAATATCACCACGGGCGCAGCGATATTGGCCGTTGTACTGAGTTGATTAAGCGTGGCGATACTATGGGATAGCACGCTTTGATCGTCTTGAATTTTAGCGGTGATTTTACTGCCGTTAAAGCGACTGCTCGCACCTGCGGCTAAAATGACACTCACAATATGAGGCGATGACGAGATAGTCATCCTTACAGCATCACGCAATCAAGGCTGGTCAATTTGCTGTGATACAACACACCATGACACTGAGATAAAATACTTAAGGCGACTGAACCGGGTAATTCACCACCTAATGCTAAACCTGCTGGTGCAGAGAAATAACCACTAAAGTAATCAACACTTAGCTCAGCGATATCGAGCACTTTATCGCGCCGATGAACCGGTCCTAATAACGAAATATACGCCAATCCCAACGGTTGCAACGCTTTTAAGGTTTTGGCATCAATTTGCAGATTATGGCTCATCACAAAAGCCGCATCTAACCCCTTGAGTACATCTTGCGAAATACTTGGCGTTGGATGTTTAATAATTTGGCAACCAGGGAAGTCATAAGTACGGGCATAAGCGGTGCGCTCATCAAATACCGACACTTTCCAACCCATAGTTTGTGCCATTTGCGCTATGGGTTGAGCATCTAATCCACCACCAAAAATACCGATATGCACCGGCGGTCTAAGAGGGATATTCAATACAGTATTGTGCTGTTGCTGCACTTTTTGAGTTTTAGTGTTTAGGGTAATCGCGGTTGGCGAGCCACTTTGTTGTTCAACAAACAATCCCGACACCGCGTGGCTTGACGCACCATCCTCGGCAATATTGAGCTGATAAGTACCACTATCACCACGCATTAGCGCGTCATGAACTTTAACGAGCCCGAGGTAATTATTCGCTTTATTCAGCGACACCATCATAATATTGACAATGCCTCCACAACCTAGCTGATAACTGGTATCAGACTCGTCTGTGGCATCGTAGGTTAATTGCAGAACTTGTTGGGTTTGAATCGCACGTTGAGCATGGCGGCGAAGATCAGCCTCAAGGCAACCGCCACTGAGCATGCCCAGGCTTTTCCCCATGGGATGAAATAACATGATAGCGCCGGGCTTACGGTAAGAAGACCCTTGCACTTGAGTTAAAACCGCTAAAACCCAATCTTCTTGATATGTAGGTAACCAGGTATCGAGTAAATCAACAAGGTGTTGAACCATGAAAACTGTCCATCTTAATAAACGCAGCCTACTAAGCTAACAGACTGCCTTTACAATGCAAAGAATCATTAGTTTCAATTTATGTATAAATACACGTAAAGGTTAAAAAGTAAGTAATTTTAACAATGACTTAACCAAACTACTGGCATAATGTTAACGCAGTTTTCAATCAAATAACTGATCCGCGACAAACGGATTATGCTGGCGCTCATCAGCAAAGGTCGACATCGGCCCATGGCCAGGAATAAAGCTGACGTCTTGCCCTAAAGGCCACAATTTAGTGGTAATGGAATGCAGTAAGTCTTGATGATTAGACTGCGAAAAGTCGGTGCGGCCAATAGAGCCTCTAAATAACACATCACCAACCCAGGCTAACTTAGCTTGGGCATTATAAAACACAATATGCCCGGGAGTATGACCTGGGCAATGCAACACTCTGAGGGTCTGCTCGCCAATAGTCACCTCATCTCCTTCATTAAGGTATTGCGTTGGTTCAAATGCTTCAGCCCGCGCAAAGCCAAAGTTCTGACTTTGCTTAACGAGGTTATCTAACCAAAATTTATCGGCTTCATGCGGACCAATGATTGGTACTGATAATGTTGCCGCTAAACTCGCCGCACCGCCAACATGATCGATATGCCCATGAGTCAGTAAAATTTTCTCCACGCTCAAACCCAACTTAGTGATCTCAGCCATTATCCTTTCAATATCACCACCAGGATCAACCACCGCGGCCTTTAAGGTTTTTTCGCACCAAATAACACTACAGTTTTGCTGGAAAGGAGTAACGGGGATAATTTGATACTTCATCGACAACCTCACGCTTATGCTCATATGTTGATTATCCGTTAATTTTACCTAGGCAGTATTGATCTAGATAGCTTTTTAATGTGATACCCATCAAGCTTTGCATTGTTGATGTACAATCTATAAATGCGATAGCGCCCAATTTAATCACCCATGGGTTATTAACGAGCCGCTTGCTCAGTGCTAAGCACTTAATTAACTGAACCGAACTAACAATAATCGCGCAGTTCAAAGCGACTCGTAATGCTTCCCACAGACTTAGTAGGATATGTATGCACATTGATATGACTTTATCAGACATCAAAGCTCGTAAACATTTTTTCTCGGTGCCACTTGATTACCAACAAAGTCCCAGCAAGCAAATTACCGTATTTGCCCGAGAGTTAGTTAGCGTTGAAAACCAACACAAGCAACTGCCTTACTTAGTCTTTTTCCAGGGAGGCCCGGGCTTTGGCGCAGTAAGACCTCTGAGTAATAGTGGTTGGATTAAACGCGCACTAAAAGAATATCGGGTACTGCTACTAGACCAACGTGGCACAGGGTTATCGACTCCCGTTAATGCCACTAGTTTAAGTTACATGAGCGCCACCGATCAGGCCGACTATTTAAGCTTTTTCCGTGCCGACAACATTATTCGCGATGCTGAGTATATTCGCACTAAATTATCTCCAGGTGAGCCTTGGAGTATTTTAGGCCAAAGCTTTGGCGGCTTTTGTGTATTACATTATTTATCTGCCGCACCAGAAGGTTTAAAAGAAGCCTACATCACAGGGGGGATCCCCTCATTAACCCGTCCTGCAGATGAGGTTTACCAGGCCACTTATCAGCGTGTTATCGCCAAAAACAATGATTTTTTCACCCGTTTTAGCGATGCAAGAGTCTTAGTCGATACACTGGCTAAATACCTGTTCGACAATAAAGTCTACCTTGATACGGGTGAGTTATTAACCGTAGAAATGCTCCAGCTATTAGGCATTAACCTGGGCATGGAACAAGGGCCCGAATCTGTTTATTATTTACTGGAACAGGCCTTAATAGACACGCCTCATGGTGTTGATGTAAACCCGTTGTTTTTGCATCAATTTAGTCAATTTCTTGATTACAACACCAACCCCATTTTCGCATTAATGCATGAGTCAATTTACTGCCAGCAACAAGCATCCGCCTGGGCTGCGCATAGAGTGCGTGCGCAATACAACCAATTTAACTACAGCCCAGGTAAATCCTTATTCTTTACCGGCGAAATGGTGTACCCATGGATGTTTTCTCAATTTGAACAACTTGAACCACTGCAACAAGCGGCCAATTTAATCGCCGCGAAAAAAGATTGGCCAGCCTTATACAACCTGGAGCAACTTGCCGCCAATAAAGTGCCCGTTGCCGCGGCGATATACAGCGAAGATATGTTTGTCGAAATGCAGTACAGCTTAGAAACAGCCAAGCAAGTGGGCCATCTTAAATATTGGCTCACCTCAGAGTATGAACACAACGGTATTCGCATGGACGGCGAGCGAGTGTTAGACAAACTCATTAGCCTTAATCGTGGCCATTGTTTGCGTTAATATCTGATAAGAAATAAGAAAGAAGAAAGAATAAAAAAGGGGCATAAGACAAAATCTTATGCCCCTTTTTTAATGGGATCGAATCGCTCTACAACGATATAGCCATTACAATACTTGCAATACCAGCTCAGCAGCTAGGCGAGACTTAGGCAGTTTAGCGTTATAGTCTTCATCTGAGTGGTGATAGCCAAAGGCTAGCGCCACATCACAGACATAACCGTCTAATTCTTTTGCAAAAATTTGGCCTAACATTTCACTATCAACACCTTCCATCGGCGTAGAGTCAATGCCAAGACGTGCTAGCGTGTGCATGGTGTTACCCAGTGCTAAATAAGTTTGCGACTTAGTCCAGGCAGCGTTATTGCCCGCTGCGTCAGTGTTTAAATCAACAAACGCATATGCACCAAAAGCACCTTCTCGCTCTTCTGGCTTAGTACGGCCATCTGTAATACCCTGATCTACCACTTTGGCATAATCTTCACGAGTATACTTTGGGTTATAGGCAAACAATATTGTGTGCGAAGCGGCTTTAGCGTGTGGTTGGTTAAACTGAAATTTGTTTGCAAAAGAGTCATGCAGACGTTGCTTAGCTTCATCACTTTCAATCACGATAAACTTCCATGGTTGAGAGTTAATTGATGAAGGTGACAACACCATTGCATCATAAATAACAGCTAAGTCGGCTGCTGATACGCGCTTAGTCGCATCGTAGCGTTTTGCGGTATAACGTTTTTCTAAATCAGAAATAATAGCGTGAGTCATGTGATGCTCCATAAAGATAAAATAAGACGTTTTCAATAAATTAAATGATTAACAATAAATTCGGCTGATATGTATTTCACATATATTGTGCTTAACAGTGTGTTTTCAAGGGCATTAACGCCATTTAATTGAACAGCCCATACTGGCGGTTTGCTGTTTAGGCCCTTTGCCAATGGCAGCAATTAATTGCATGGCATTAACCAACTCTGGGACACGATTAGGATCATTTTGTAACCTGGCATCATCCAGGCGACCACGATATTGCAATTCGCCCTGGGCATTAAAGCCAAAAAAATCCGGAGTACACACCGCACCATATTGTTGACCTACATGCTGGTCTTCATCCACTAGGTACGGGAAAGTAAATCCATGCTGCGCGGCAAAACGAAGCATGTTTTCTGGCGAGTCAGAGTCAACTTGATGATAGTCATTTGACATCACAGCAAGGACATTAATACCCTCTGCCATCAACAGTTTGGTGTCCTCGGCTAAGCGAGTCGCAATAGCTTTAACATAAGGGCAATGATTACAAATAAACATAATCAACAAGCCTTTATCGCCTAAATGTTCACTCATGGTAAACGCGTCACCGAGAGGGGTTTTTAAGGTGAAGTTGGGTGCTTTCCAGCCAAAATCACAAATGGGCGTATCAAGTAACATAGCGATTAACCTTTAACTGTACTCGGAACTATCCGAATAACAAAAACAACCCCAATAAAACACATTATGCTGCGAGGCATACTGTAATGACATAATCATACGCTGATCTTTAATCTGCATATACAGGGTAAAAATTGAAACATTTTCAATTTTTTATTAATAATAGAATATGAGCCATACCGATTAACAGCTCAAAACAAAACAGCCAACCTCAGTTGACTGTTTTTTAAGTGACCATCACATCAGGTTATTTTAACGTCGGTCCGCTAACTACTGCCCGATAGCCTTGCAGTGCATCATCTAGCACAAATTCAATGTAGTGCTCAATACTATCAAGGCTATCTTGTTGATAATGTGACACATAAAGTAATTGGCTTAACTGTTCTTTGGCTATCAATTCAAGAGAGTTTTTAATCAGCCTACGGCCTAAATAATCTAAACCCTGGTAGGGCTCATCGAGGATCAACAAGGTTGGCTGCTTAACAATGGCCCTGGCAATTAACAATAAACGTTGCTGGCCATACTCTAATTGTTTAAATGCGGTTTTAGCTAAATGTCCCATATGTAACATAGCTAACCATTCTGTTGCGATAGCCACTTGCTGTTGCGTAGGCTTTTGGTACAAACCGATTGAGTCATAAAAGCCCGACACAATCACATCTAGCGCACTGCAATTAACCCGATATTGCATATGCAATGCTGACGACACCATGCCAATATGTTGTTTGATTTCCCAAATGCTCTCGCCCGAGCCTCTCTTTTTACCAAAAATATCGATATCGTTGCTGTAACACTGAGGATGATCACCAAAAATAAGCCCTAACAAGGTACTTTTACCACAGCCATTAGGGCCTTTTACTTGCCAGTGTACGCCATTATCGATACGCCAATTCACCCCAGAGAAAATCACTTTATCGCTGTATGCCACTCGGCCATTGTGCAGTTCAAATACCGGGTCGGCAAACTTGGCACTGTGACGATGACGTCGAATAAGTGCTAATAATTCTTCACTTTGCTGCCCAGACTGTGCGGTTAACTGGTTAATAACGGGGTGGTTATCCCACTCAGGCTTGCTCATCACACTGTCTAACTTACCGTGACTAAACAAGGCAACATGCTCAATCCACTGAGGCAAATCTTCTTCCCGAGACACCACTATTAAGATTTGCATGCTGTGCGACAACTGTCGTAAATATTCAGTTAAGGTGTGTCGGTGATTAACATCGAGCCCAGCATAAGGTTCGTCTAGCACTAAAAAAGGCACTTGGATGGCAACGGCGCGAGCCAGCATGACTCTGCGCCCTTCACCTGTCGATAATTGAGTAAAACTGCTTTGGCTTAAATGGGTTAAATCAAGCTCTTGTAACAACTTGTGCGTCATGGCGTTATCATGGCACTGGCCATAAATCACTCCAAACACCGTGGTTTTAGGGTCTGTGTAGCCGAGAGACTCACTGTCATCTTGCTCAAGAATATCTTCAAGCAGCGCTTGTTGTGCCAGCAAAGACACCACAGCGACCTGCGACGGGTCTACACCGGTAATATTGCCTGAATAATCGAGTGGTTGATGGTGAGGCGTGTGGGTTAATAGTTGGCCTAATATTGCCCCAACATCGCCTTCGGTGCTAAATGCACCCCACGATTGTTGTGATGCAATTAGCCATTCATCAATCGCCAGAGTGACACTCGATGAACGGCATTGCAGTTGTGTAAATCTAATGTCCATCTTAATACCATTCCGCGTTAGTAAGTGATCTCTCAGCGAGAATTTAAAAGGGCTTAAACAAGGCGAATGACTGAATGAATAGTTATTCTCTTTCGAAGTCATGCAACGCAGTGTAAAACTAGCTACCTGCACTTTACATCACTTGAGTGTCTCACAAGTTGCTGAAAAAAATCGACAAAAAAAGCAGAACATTTTACGTTCTGCTAAGAGAGGCTAAAGGACAAACATAAAAAACTAACTGATAACACTCATTTCGTTAAGCATAGACTCAACAATACAATCTTTAGTGGCTGCCACAAAATTAGCGATATGCTGATTGCCCATGTGAACTTGCCATAATTCACGGCTCTGCCAGTTTTCATAAAACATAAAATGCGCTGGGTTTGCATTATCTTGATGTAAATCGTAGTTAATACAGCCTTCTTCAGCACGAGTCACATCAACCAATTTCAATAATTCGGCTTTCACTAACTCGATTTTATCTGCTCTGGCGGTAATATTGGCAACGACAGTTAACTGAGACATGTTGAATCCTGTTTTAAATAAATAATATAAAATAAACAATCAAATCTAACGCAAACAATTAAAACCCTTCAAGTACAATCTTACCGATTGATTTGCCTGTTTCTAACGCTTGGTGCGCTGCGCGTAAGTTAGCGGCGTTAATTTCGCCCATGTGTTGGCCTAATGTGGTTTGAATATAACCTTGATCAACAAGATCAGCCACACGGTTTAGTAAACGACTTTGCTCTTGCATGTCTGCCGCCTTAAACATTGAACGAGCAAACATAAACTCCCAGTGCAATGACAAACTCTTAAGCTTAAGTTTAGTGACATCCAGCGCTTGAGGATCATCAATCATGGCGATTTTACCAAAGGGTGCAAGCACTTCAGTGTAACTTTCAAAATAAGTGTCTGTGCTGTTTAAGCTTGCTACGTGAGTAACTGGCCCAATATTTAACGCTTCGATTTGCGCCGTCAGTGGCTTGGTGTGGTCAACAACATAATCGGCACCTAACTTTTTAACCCAATCGCTTGAGCTTTGGCGTGATGCGGTTGCAATAACAGTTGCTCCGGTAATGGCTTTCGCAATTTGGACAAAAATAGAACCCACACCACCCGCGGCGCCAACCACTAAAATTACTTCGTTAGATTTATCAGTTAAGCCAGGGCTTTGCTGTTTAATGGTTAAGTGCTCAAACAATAACTCCCATGCAGTGATAGCTGTTAAAGGTAACGCTGCTGCTTCAGCATTTGATAAGCTCTTAGGCTTCATACCCACTAAGCGCTCATCAACTAATTGATATTCAGCATTGCTGCCAGGTCGGGTAATGTCGCCCGCATAATACACCACATCACCGGGTTTAAATTGACTTGTCTTGTCACCTGTAGCAATCACTTCGCCAACCGCGTCCCAACCAATCACTTTAACTTCACCATCCGCTGGAGGCATGTTTAAGCGCACTTTATAATCGGCAGGATTGACTGCTATGGCGCTCACTTTAACCAATAAGTCATAACCTGTAGCAATAGGTTGCGCTAACGTGACATCGATTAATGATTCAGGGTTTGTGATAGGTAAAGACTGCTTATATCCAATGGCTTTCATAATGTGGTTCCTGTTGTACAAATCGGTAAATGATGTTCAAACTGAATGGAACTATATTAGCGCTTGTTTTATCTCACATAAACAGCATAATAATTGAAACATTATCAATTAAAAATGGTCAATCATGCTTTTAGAAGACTTACAAGTGGTGATAAAAGTGGCTGAGTTTCGCAGTATTACCGCTGCTGCAACCAATTTAGACATGCGAACAGCCACTGCCAGTGCGGCTTTAAAGCGAGTTGAAGCCCATTTAGGCGCGGAGTTGTTTATTCGCACCACGCGTCAGTTACGCTTATCGAGTGCTGGTGAAAAGTACATTCCGCAATGCGAACAAGCCATGTTGATGCTTGATCAAGCCAAACAGAATATGAAAGGTGAGCTAGACATTGTTGACGGCGACTTACGGTTATCGGTGTCATCCGATTTGGGCCGTAATGTGGTTATCCCCTGGATTGACGACTTTATGGACACTCACTCAAAAGTGAGCTTACGTGTCAGCATTAGTGATACTAACGTTGATTTTTATCGCGATTCTGTCGACTTAGCGCTTCGTTACGGTTCACCTAATGATGCAAATTTATATGGGTTTAAAATTTGCAATGTGCCAAGGTTAATCTGCGCTTCACAAACGTATTTAGACCAATATGGCACACCTAAACACCCGCAAGATTTAGCCGAACATAATGCACTACTGTATCAACTACAAAACTTAACCCACGACATATGGGAATTTAACCAGGGCGAAGACAGTATTAAAGTGAAAGTATCGGGCAATCGAGTCGCCAATGATGCTGACTTAGTCAGGCGTTGGTGTGTCAGCGGCAAAGGCATCGCCGCAAAATCATGCTTAGATTTAGCACATGATTTACTGGCCAATAACCTTGTTAGCATCATGTCAGACTACCAGGTCAAATCCACTGAATTGTGGTTAATATTTCCAAGCAGACAGTCCATCACCCCTGCCACTCGATTATTACGCGACATGCTCAAGCAGCAAACCCGCGCGGTGTTACAAAAATTAATCGCTAAAGGCATTTTAGATAAAAGCGTGTTGGATTAATCTTTATACCCAATCAGCATGGTCTGTGGCTATAAAGGTCAACAGTCACAGACCATCAAAAAACCTAATGTGTCGCTTTATCACCCCAAATCTCTGCTAACCTTTTGTCTCTGCCGCAGTTCCAGCGGTAAGCATTATATCTAATAGGGTTGTTTTTATAGTAATCCTGATGGTAACTCTCATCGCCTTTTATCGGATAAAATATCGACGCATTTAAAATAGGCGTGACCACTTTATTATTAGGAAACTGCTTTTCGACTTTGCTTTTAGACTGCTGTGCAATCGCTCTTTCAGTGTCGTTTGCCACAAAAATGGCACTTAAATAGCTCGAGCCTTTATCGCAAAATTGTCCTTGTGCATCAAAAGGGTCAATGTTAACCCAGTAATGTGCTAACAATTGTTCGTAGCTGACTTTGTTAGGGTCATAAGTGATCTCAACTGCTTCATAATGACCTCGGTGGTTACCGTTATAGATAGGGTCTTTAATGTTTCCGCCGGTAAATCCTGAAATCACATCAGTAACACCATCAAGTTTTTCAAAATCAGACTCCATACACCAGAAACATCCACCAGCCAAAATGGCTTTATCTGCGGTGGCATTAGACGCATAAGACAATAAACTTGTGGCCAAGATGGTTAACAATAATGTGCTTTTCATACACCCTCCTTTAATTTGTATCTATATCTATATTTGTATACTTACAGTATGTAATTAATGAAATAAAAGTTCACTCTGGCATTGACACTGTGCAATCCTTTTATCATACCAATTAACACCCTAAATTATTTCGCTTTTGCTTTGGTCTTCTTTTTATACGGTTTTTTAAAACTCCGTTTTGGTGCCGCACTCGCGACACCTTGTAATGCCGAAGGTAACTGGCTCGATGCCTGGGTTATTAAACCATCTAACTGACTGAGTAATGGCTGCATAAAGGCATCGTACTTTAAGCGTTTTTGGCTGATAGCATCGAGGCTGTTTTCCCATAATGCGGTCATGTCGGGTGTGGTGGCCGAGTCTGGCAAACTACGTATTAAGCCAACGCCCACTGGCGTCGCTTTAATGGCTTTGCCCTGACGAACTAAATACCCGCGCTTAAACAGTAATTCAATTATGCCTGCACGGGTGGCCTCTGTGCCTAAACCATCGGTTTCTTTAAGGATTTTTTTAATGTTGCTATCTGTGACATAACGGCTAATGCCCGTCATGGCGCCTAATAAGGTGGCATCGGTAAAATGCTTTGGCGCTTGAGTCATTTTTTCTAATAATTCACCACGCTCACATTGGAGTATTTGGCCTTTTACCAGCGGCGGTAGCGACTGTACATTATCGTCGTCATCGTCATTGTTGTTTGAATGACTACTGCTTTGGTTTGCAGTTGTTCGCTTGAACAATTGTTTCCAACCTAACGTTTTATCTTGGCGCGCTTTGGTAGTAAATAAGCCGCCAGCAATGGTCACTTCAACGGCGGTTTCTGCATACACATAAGCGGGATAAAATTGTGCGAGATATTGGCGAGCCACGTGCTGATACAACTTAGCTTCGTTACTTGATAATGCTGATAAGTTAGCGACTTTTTCGGTAGGCACGATTGCATGGTGAGCATCGACTTTAGATTCATCCCAGGCTTTAGATTTAAGCTTAGCATTTGGCACATCGCAGCCTTCAACTAACCCAGAAGCCCCTTTAAGCACGGCATCTAATACTTTGGGGGCTAATGCAAGTTGATCTTTGGGCAAATAACGGCTGTCTGAACGTGGGTAAGTAATGAGCTTATGGCGCTCATACAAACTTTGACAAGTGTCTAGCACTTCTTTAGCTGACAAGCCGAAACGTTTAGCTGCATCGATTTGCAGTGCAGATAAACTGTAAGGCAATGGCGGATTTTGACGCTTGTCTTTGGCTTCTAATTTAGTCACTTCAGCCGGTTTGCCATTAATACGAGCAACCACATTTTCGGCTAACCCTTTGGCTAATACCCTACCATCTTCGTCCATATAAGGTTGGCATGCATCGCTCGGTTGCCATTTGGCCGTAAAAGCGTGTTGTTGGTCGGTCAATAAGTGGGCTAACACTTCATAAAATGCTTTAGGAATAAAATCAGCAATTTCATCATCACGGCGCACCACTAAGCCGAGTAAAGGCGTTTGAACTCGGCCAACCGACAACACACCTTGATAGCCGACTTTGCGCCCTTGAATAGTATACGCGCGCGTCATGTTCATGCCGTATAACCAATCGGCGCGGCTGCGTGCTAATGCCGAGGTTGATAACGGCACAAATTCACGGTTACTGCGTAACTGCCCTAGCGCGCGTTTTACGGCTTGCGGGTTTAAATCGCTAATCAATAATCGCTGAACTTGATTGAGTTTGTCGCCTTTTACGCCTAGATATGAAATCACTTCATCGACTAAAAGTTGCCCTTCTCTGTCTGGATCGCCCGCATTTATGATTGATGATGCTTGCTTGACTAGTTTACGCAGCACGGTCAATTGGCTACGGGTTTTAGGCTTTGGCTGTAGCTTCCAGGTTTGTGGCACTATGGGTAAATGTTCAAGTTTCCATGACTTGAACGCATCATCATAGGCATCTGGCTCAGCTTGTTCGAGCAAATGGCCAATACACCAGGACACACAATCCCCGTTGGCAGCAGTAATAAAACCATCACCTTTTTTATGAGGTTTTGGCAATACATCGGCAATAGCTCGGCCCAGACTGGGTTTTTCAGCAATATATAAAATCATAATCCATTATCAGGTCGCAAAGATTCAGTAAGCACAACCATAAATCGCGCCAGTTAACTGTATAAAATTACAGTATAGATTACCTGTAAATTTAACGTGCTGCAAATTGCATAGTATTGAGCGTAAAAATCATTACAATGCGGGTTTTATTTGCCTAAACGAATAATACCAATTCCACTAATTATCTGGTCATTCAGCGGGAATTCTGTGCCTTCTAGGCAAGTAATAGGATTGAAGACATAGTTGCTCTCGGCAACTGCTCCTGCGTTGCTCTACCTTCTGCATCCATGCAGTCGTACGACAAAATGTTATTAAGCAGCATAGAAGGCACAGAAACCCGCCTTGCAGGAGACACTCAGACCGTTCATTTCTTTGTTGCATTGTCTTAGAAGGGAATAACCATTATTTCAACAATGCGCCTCAAACTGAACAATCTGAGTGACTCTGATTGGTCACATAATTAATGGAATTGGTATAATATAATGAAACTTGGCCAGCGCTTAACTCAGCTCAATGACATGATCCCAGCAGGCTATGCGCACATTTGGGATTGTTGCTGTGACCATGGTTTATTGGGTGCGGCGTTATTATCAAGACAGGCGGCACCGACGATTCATTTTGTCGATATTGTGCCAAGTTTAATGCAACAATTAGAAGACAAGTTGCAGCGCTTTTATCCGCGCCAATTCATTCCTCAATGGCATGTACATTGTATCGATGTCGCACAGATCCCTTTATCAGATTATTCAGAAACGCCACTGCCAGAAACGCCACTGGTTGTTATCGCAGGCGTGGGTGGAGATTTGATGATCGAGCTTGTTAATTCAATTTGCCGAAATAACCTTGAACTGCAAATTGATTTTATGCTCTGCCCAGTGCACCACCAGTACGAATTACGCCAGCAGCTTATCAAGCTTGAATGCCACTTAATTGATGAGAAATTGCTTGAAGAAAATCGCCGCTTTTATGAAATATTGTACGTATCTCGCAACAAAATAGACTCGGCAATAGCAACGCCCCTGGCAACCTCGCCAATAAACCCGGTGGGCGGGAAAATGTGGCAATGCAGCTCCGAAGCGCAACGCGATATTGCTCAGCGTTATTTAAATAAAGTGCTGACACATTATCAAAAGATAAGTCTGTCTAATCCGCAAAAAGCAGCACAAGCGCTACATGATTATCAAACGATTTGTTTGTAAATATTCGAGTTGATGTAGCTTAAAAGTCTAAAACTAACACAAGTGTCCTGATCAACTTTGTTACTGGGGCGACATAAAGAAAAGCAACACCTGGATCCCGGCTCAACAGCACTGCCGGGACGACGTAAAGAAACTAGCATCTTGGTCGCGGCTAAACATCATTGCAAGAATGACGTATTTTTATGCCGTCATCCCTGAGATCTGTTATCAGGGATCCAGTGTTGCTATTGATTTCACTTAACAGCCAAAAAGCAACACCTGGATCCCGGCTCAACAGCATTACCGGGACGACGTAGAAAAGCAACATCTTGGCCGCGGCTCAACATCATTGCAGGAATGACGTATTTTTATGCCGTCATCCCTGAGATCTGTTATCAGGGATCCAGGTGTTGCTATTGATTTCACTTAACAGCCAAAAAGCAACACCTGGATCCCGGCTCAACAGCATTGCCGGGACGACGTAAAGAAACTAGCATCTTGGCTGCGGCTCATCATTGCAGGAACGACGTATTTTTATGCCGTCATCCCTGAGATCTTTTATCAGGGCTCCAGGTGTTGCTATTGATTTCACTTAACAGTCAAAAACCAACACCTGGATCCCGGCTCAACAGCATTGCCGGGACGACGTAAAGAAACTAGCATCTTGGTCGCGGCTCAACAGCACTGCCGTGACGACGTATTTTTATGCCGTCATCCCTGAGATCTTTTATCAGGGATCCAGGTGTTGCTATTGATTTAGGTTTTGGTTTTGGTTTTGGTTTTGGTTTTGGTTTTGGTTTTGGTTTTGGTTTTGGTTTTAGCATTTTAGGTTTCTAGCTTTCTAGCTTTCTAGCTTTCTAGCACTTAAAATTTTTAACACCCATAAAAAAACCAGCATTTTCATGCTGGTTTGTTCGCTCACAAAATCTGGGTTAACTTATGGATGACACTCGTTGTGCATTTCTAAGTTAGTGCCGATATCTTTGCTGCGGTTGGCTTTGGCGTCGTCATTACGTAACTGAGTCAAGTGGTCTAAATATTCTTGATTCACGTCGTTGGTAATATAGTGACCGTCAAATACTGACGTTTCGAAACGCTTAATTTCAGGATTCTCCATTCTTACCGCTTCAATTAAGTCGCTTAAGTCTTGGAAAATAATGCCGTCGGCACCAATGATTTTAGCAATTTCATCTGCGTCACGACCATGAGCAATAAGCTCATTAGAAGTCGGCATGTCGATACCGTACACGTTCGGGAAACGAATTTCAGGTGCCGCTGATGCAAAGTATACTTTCTTCGCGCCTGCTTCACGTGCCATTTCGATAATCTGTTCTGACGTGGTACCACGCACAATAGAATCATCGACTAATAACACGTTTTTACCTTTAAATTCGGTATTAATCGCGTTGAGCTTACGACGTACAGACTTTTTACGCTCTTGCTGACCCGGCATAATAAACGTACGGCCAATATAGCGGTTTTTAACAAAACCTTGACGGTACGGCAAGTCCATACAACGTGCGATTTCTAATGCGATATCGCACGAGGTTTCTGGAATAGGAATAACCACATCAATATCATGATCTTCCCATTCTTTCTTAATCTTTTCACCTAACTTAGCACCCATGTTTACGCGGCTAGCATAAACTGACACTTTGTCGATGCTTGAATCTGGACGGGCAAAGTACACAAATTCAAAAATACACGGTGCATAACTTGGGTCGACAGCACATTGGCGAGTAAATAACTGACCATCAAGTGAAATGTAAATCGCTTCACCAGGTGCAACATCGCGCATCACTTCAAAGCCAACGGCGTCTAAAGCAACACTTTCAGACGCGACCATGTACTCAGTACCCGTCGCCGTTTCGTGTTTACCCAACACTAAAGGACGAATACCAAATGGGTCACGAAACGCAACTAGGCCCTGGCCAATAATCATTGCGACTACCGCATAAGCACCACGGGTTTGGGCGTGGACTTTGGCTACGGCATCAAACACTTCGTCAGCACTTAATGACAAGCTACGCGTCTCTTGTAGTTCGTCTGCTAATAAGTTGAGTAAGATTTCTGAGTCAGATGTGGTGTTCACATGACGGCGTTTTGTAACTAGGCTTTCAGCTAACTCAATCGTGTTGGTTAAGTTACCGTTATGCGCTAACGAGATACCAAACGGCGAGTTAACATAAAACGGCTGAGCTTCAGAAGCACTAGAGCTACCCGCGGTAGGATAACGCACATGACCAATGCCAGCATTGCCTTGTAAACGTTGCATGTGTTTAGGTTCAAACACATCTTTAACCAAGCCATTCGCTTTACGTAAACGAAACGCATTGATGTCTACAGTCACAATACCTGCAGCATCTTGTCCACGATGTTGAAGCACAGTCAGCGCATCATAAATGGTTTGGTTAACTGTTGATTTTCCTACTATTCCGACGATACCACACATGGGTAAGGTTCCTCACTGTAAGGTGTTCTATGTTTATAATTATATTTTGGGTACAAAGCTTGAGGTGTTTTCGAGATAGTCAAAAAACCACTGAATAACCACGCCAAATTCGGGTACAAGTACTGAGTCTTTCCACCAAACGGTGTCTGGAAATGCAGTAAATGCATCCATAAAGAACAGTAATGCACTAACTATCAAGGCGCCACGTATGGCACCAAAGCACAAACCTAATATTCGGTCTGTGCCTGACAAGCCAGTTTTAGACACCAACTGACCTAATAAATAATTGACTAATGCCCCTAGGATCAGGGTAACGACAAACAGAATGGCAATCGCGACACCGTTTCTAACTAACTCGTCCTGCATTTGAGTTAAATGCGCGGCAAGATCGAGATAAAACTGGCTAGCGATAAAGAAAGCGGCAAACCAAACCACAAGTGACATGGCTTCTTTTGCGAATCCGCGGATCAAACTAATAATAGTTGATAACCCGATAATGATAATAATTGCGTAATCAATCCAAACCATGAAAATGGGGATCCGGTATAGGGTTCAAGACGGCGCGATTCTAACAGAGACTGAGATGTTTCTCACCCCTGATTGTTCAAATTATTCATGCGTGATTGCGAACAATCAATTTGCTAATTTCAACCACACAACTCTACTGCCGTCTGAACGAGTTATTGTTCTTGAGGATTGTAGGCAATGATCTTGCCCTTTAACCCAGTTAATTTGAAAATGGGGTCTTGGCGTGCTTTAAGCTTCGACTCAGAAACTTCAGGGCCAACAAACACTCGGGTTAACCTGCCATCGACAGGTTTGGCTGGCAATGTGTAGGCCGTGAACCCCGCTTTACGCAACTGAGCAATCAATGCACTGACATTGGCAGCGTTGTTAAATCCACCGAGCTGTAGAGTAAAGCCGGCTGTAATGGCGGTTTTTACCGGCGCTTTAGCTTGAGCAACCACTTTAACGGGCTCAGTTTTAGGTTGAGTTTTAGCCGGCACTGCTTGAACAGGTTTACTTTCAACCTTTTTAGCGACCGCTACAGGCTCTTCAGTACCGAGCTCAACCACATCACTGCCCAAGTCTTGCGGCTCAGCTATGGTTAGCACCTGAAACTCTTCAACCGTGTCTTCGGCCAGTTTAGTTGCTTGAGTGTTATTTGAATTATTGTGACTTTTGGCTAATGGCCGTAATGGAATTTCAGTAAATTCCTCAACCACTTGAGTTTTTTTACCATCCAATAAGTCGGGTAAAAAAATCACCCCTAACGCGACAAGCACAATGGTGCCCACCAAACGATTTTGAAATTGACGATTCAAAGCGAATTCCCTTTTAAAATAATGCTCTATCGAACTTAAACTCACTAGTCAGTAGTCACTAATCAGTAACTGACAATAATGAGCTAAAAAGACTTACACAGCCTTAAAACCTGCAACAGTATAAAAAGAACCAAACACAATAACCACATCGTCTTTGGATATTGACTGATGTATTCCCTGCCAAGCGCTAGCGATATCGTTATATTGTACGGCAGTTGCACGGCTATCATCATCTGGTAATGCTTGATATAGCTGCTCAGCTGACGCACCACGAGGGTTGTCTAACCCAACTAAGTGCCACTGGTTAATCTGTGGTGCTAATTGTGCCAGTACAGCCTTGATGTCTTTGTCTTTTAACATGCCACACAATGCCACAATACGTCGGCCTTGATAAGCCTGTAATTGCTTTGCTAAATACCGAGCTGCGTGGGGATTATGGGCAACGTCAAGCAACACCAAAGGTTGCTGACTCACTTGCTCTAAGCGCCCAGCAAGTTGCGCATTGACCAAACCATCACTAATTTGTTGCTGAGTAATAGTGGGCCAAACCTGGCTCACTAAAGCAACAACACTAGCAGCATTCGGTAACGGTAAACGCGGTACCGGTAAGTTGTCATAATGATGTTGTTTCGACTTAAAATGCCATGTTGCCGCATCCGTTGGAGAAACATGATAATCAAATTCAAAACCCACCCGATACAGTTCCGTTTGCATGTATTCAGCGTAATCTTTAACTGATTGAGGTAACTCAGGCTCACCCACTACCGCAATGCAATGCGGCCTAAAAACCCCGGCTTTTTCACGGCCGACTAATTCACGGGTGTCGCCAAGATACTCTTGATGATCAAGGTCAATTGAGGTCAGTATTACAGCATTTGAATCAATAATATTGGTTGCGTCTAAACGACCACCTAATCCAACCTCAAGAATGGCCACATCCACGTTGGCAGCCTTAAATAAATATAAGCCCGCTAAGGTCGCGTATTCAAAAAAAGTCAGTGAAATCTCTGCTCTAGCGGCTTCAATGGCACAAAATGCCTCAATAAGAGATGCATCACTGGCGTCTTGCTGATTAATCCGCACTCGCTCGTTGTAACGCAATAAATGTGGCGAGCTATACACGCCTACAGTTAAGCCCGATTGGCGCAAAATAGACTCAAGCATAGCGCAACTGGTGCCCTTGCCGTTTGTGCCCGCCACAGTAATCACTTTTGTTGGCGCTAATGCTAATAATGCTAAACGCTTAGCCACTTGTTCAACACGAGTCAGCCCCATGTCAATTTCACTTGGGTGGATAGCCAATAAATAGTCTAGCCATTGGTCTAAACTCGATTGCAGGTTAGGAACATGCATTTCATTAATAGCCGACATATAACATCTCACTTTGTTTGACTGACGCTTAACTTAATCCAACATAAACAATGGCCCAAGAGCCAGTTTAGGGATTTGATATTGCTCTGGATATGTCACATCAACTAAATACAAACCATTGGGCTTTGCGGTTGCCGCTGCTTGATTACGATCTTTTAATGCCAATAATTCACTTATCCAGTTGATAGGTTGATTACCTAAACCAATCTCGAGTAACGACCCAACAATATTGCGTACCATATGATGTAAAAATGCATTGGCTTGAATATCAACCATCACATACATGCCTTGGCGCGTGACATTGACTTTGTGAACGTTACGAAACGGAGTATTTGACTGGCATTGCACCGCACGAAAACTGGTAAAGTCGTGCTCACCCAAGAGTAATTGTGCTGCTTGATGCATTAATGTTTCATCAATATCGCCGTGATAATGACTCACACCTGAGCGTAAAATACCCGGGCGCAGTTGGTGATTGTAAATCACATAACGATAACGGCGTGCGGTTGCACTAAAACGTGCATGAAAACTGTCGTCGACTTCTTTTGCCCAGCGCACGGCAATGCTGTCGGGTAAATTGGCGTTAATACCCAATGTCCAGGCCGTTAATGGCCGGTCTGCTGTAGTGTCAAAATGCACTACCTGGCCTGTGCCATGCACACCCGAATCGGTTCGGCCTGCACAAAAAACCTCTATGGGTTCATTTGCCACATAAGTTAACGCTTTTTCAAGCTGAGCTTGCACTGAATCGACATCCGCCTGGCGTTGCCAACCGAAAAAACCACTTCCATCATATTCAATACCTAACGCAACCCGCATAACAATTTCCTCTACTCATTAATGGCGCGAAGTTTATACCAATTTGCACCATTATGAAATTGGATATAGGCACTCTTGCCGACTCTAATGAATAGATAAGTAAATGGCATGATAGCGCCCTACTTTCAAACTTACCCCCAATCAACCTGAATATTCTCGATTTCAACAAAAATTGATACGCATTTACGCAAGAGATGACGTGTGGGTGGAGTAATCTTGATACTCAAAAGAAACACCTGGATCCCTGATACAAGCACTCAGGGATGACGAATAAAAAGATGACGGCTAAAGGCCAAAAGTAACACCACCTACTCCGTCATATATGGACCCACCCGTTTTGCAAGTGATCTCGAAGCGTTAATAAACAAATTCATTGCCTTCATATATCCGGCTTGTAAATCGGGTGTTTTATATACCCGCAGCCCTAATGCAATTAGCTAACTACT